>CALKVG010000589.1 GCA_937998045.1 uncultured Myxococcales bacterium | reverse complement strand
GTCGCGTAGAGCGGGATCTCGGTCGCCGGCACCGGTTGCCCCACGTCCACCTGAACGACCGCGGTGGTGCCTGCCGGGTACTCGCGCCGCGGGTCGGGGACATCGACCTCGAAGTGGAGCGTGCGCGTCCTCGCGTCCGCCCTGGGGGACCGGCGGGACACGGTGGCGTCGACTTCGGCACCGGTGGCGAGCATCCGGATGCGCACGGGCGTGGACACGGGGACAATGTCGAAGTCCTTCTCCGGAGCGTCCACCGTGACACGCACCGTGTTTCGATCGACGATCGACACGATGGCGGTTCCCGGCCGGGCGAAGGCACCCGGGTCCATTGTGCGGGTCGCGATCTCGCCGCCAAAGGGCGCCTTCAGGACGCAGTCGCGTACGTCGAGAGACGTGCCGACGAGCCTCGCCCGACTTTCGAGAACCTGCGCCTGTTCCGCGGCGCCTCGCGCAGTAGTCTGTTCCACCTCGTTCGGGGCGATGAAACCGCCTTGGAGCATCGAGCTCTCGCGCGCCGCCTGATCAGCGGTAGCCAATTGGCGGGCGCCGAGCGCTTGCACCTGCATGGCTACTGCCCGGCTTGCGACGCTCGGGTTCGAGCAATCGAGGGTGGCCAAAACCTGTCCGCGCGCGACGGCATCGCCGGGTCTCACCGTGACCGTCTCGACGTAGGCCGAGATGTACTGAGGGCCAACATTGGCTTCGATCCATGGATCCACTGAGCCGACGTAGGCGCGCGAGTCGCGAAAGGATGTCGCGCGCGCCAGTTGTACGGTCACCGGGCGGGGAGCCGATCCGAGAGGGACTCGATTTACCTTTCCATCGGCCCGGTGGACGAGGAACACGCCGACAGCTGCGAATACGACCGTGCTGGCTCCAAGCGCGATGAGCACACGGCCGTGACCACGCGGGCGCTCCGTCGTTTCGAGCCGACCAAGCGTCGGCGCACCTTCGTCGATAGCGCTCATCGCCCCTGGTCTTTCCGTGCGTAAGAGCCGATGTAGCAAGGAGCGCACCGTTCCCGGCGCGGACCTGCCAACCAGGAGTCCTGATGGGTCCCGGCCTTCTCAAATACTCCCCGCGGCGTTGCCTCTCCTCACCGCTTGTCACGCCACGGGAGCTCAGACCGCCGCCGACGCCTCGCACAGAACGACACGGCGAATGCACTCCGCGGTGCTTCGCCGTGGCGGTGCCGGAGTGAGTCAGCCCTTACGCCGGATGGTTTGCCATTCCGCAAGGGGCCGCGTCGCAGTTCACCAGCGCCACCAGAAGGACGAAACGGCCCAGATCATACCGATAAGAAGCACCACCCATACAAAGTCGCCGCCCCACCCCCATGCCTGGTGGTTGAACGTTCCGGGGCCACCGACAGCAGCCGGCTGCTGTCCGCGGCGTCGCTGGATGTAGCGTGGGTAGGGTGGCCCCGATCCACGGTAGCCCCAACCGTACCCCACGGGCGGGACGAGAAGCAGAAACATGAAGACCATCCACAAGAGCCACCATGAGCTCAACATGCGGGCCTCGTTTCTTCGTGGCGAACAACGCAAGCGGCGTACCCTGTCGCTCGGGCGCCCATCCTCAAGGTGCTGCAGGCGACGACGCTCACGACCTCGCGTGGCTTGATCAGCGACCGCCAGCGAATCCACAGTACAAGTGCTCTCAAGTCTGAATGGTTTTGGCATAATGCAAGAGCGTTTTGCTAAAGTGCTGTCGTTTCGAACGAGCAATTCGGCGGTCTCCCGTCGCCATGCGCCTTTCGGGGACCACCGATTGGCGGGCGGCCCTCTGAAGTGCCCGATCTGTGCGACCTCCAGGACGGTCGGTAGTGGAGGCAATTGCTTCGTTAGCGGCGTCGCCATTGGTCCCTCGATTGCTAGGACCCTGCAAACGATGCTCGCTCACATCCCCTCTCTCGCAGCCCTTGAGTCAGACGACGGAGGCCCGCTCGTCGCGGACCTTCGGCTGGCCCGTCTTCGCTCCCAAGTTGCGATCGTCCGGGCTCTCGCCGATCACGTCGAGTATCTAGCGCGACCGCAGGACACGAAAGAACTCGGCGATCAGGTCATCGAAGAGATGGCGCGGTTGGGAAACCGGCTCCTCGAAGCAGCAGCCGCGTTGGCCGCGTCGCCACCCCCTGAGGAAAGCGGCGCCTTTGCCCTATCTCCCCGGTTCGGTCCAGCTCCCCGGTTCGGTCCAGCTTGCTGAAGCGAACCATTGCTGCCCCCCGCGTGCGCCGGGCCGGGGGACCCGAGAGCCTCTGCGCGACGACCGTGGGTGGCACGGGTACTAGCAACACGAACATCGACGCAAGGATTGCGCGGGGTCGTGATCTTTCTGCGCCCGTCCAACCCTGCCGTTGTGGCTAACGCGATCCCAACTGAGAGCGGCGACAAGCCGCGAGCGACGTGCCCTCGACAGCGCTCATGTTGAACGGTTCAGATCGTGCAGCGCGACGGAGAATGCAAAAGATGAACTCCGTAGTGGCTGTGTACGGCACGCATCCCCAGGCCGAAGAAGCGCTACGCGCTTTCCAGAACACTGGCTTCGACATGAAAAAGCTGTCGATCGTCGGGAAGGACTACCACACCGAAGAGCACGTCATCGGCTTCTACAACGCCGGCGATCGCATGAAGTTCTGGGGAAAGCGCGGGGCTTTCTGGGGCACCTTCTGGGGCATGTTGTTTGGTTCCGCTCTCTTTCTCATCCCCGGCGTCGGGCACCTCATGGTGCTGGGACCACTCGTGGGATGGATCGTCGGCGCGCTAGGTGAGGGCGCCATCATCGGCGGTCTGACGGCGCTTGGCGCCGGGCTCTACAGCATCGGTATCCCGAAGGACAGCATCCTCAAGTACGAGACCGCGCTCAAAGCCGATCAGTTCGTCGTGATCGCCCACGGCACCGTAGACGACATGACGAACGCGAAGCGGATCCTCGAGCGGACTGGCGCCCTTGCGGTCGACGAGCATCGCGCAGCCGGCGCCGTTTGATCGGTCCGCTCGGCGAACACTTCGTCGTCAGGAGGAAATCGCTCCCGGAGAGTCGCATGGCAACGAAAGTCGAGAAGGCCGTCCCCCCTGCACCTGCGAAGACGGCCGCGGAAGCCTTGAAGACCCTCGGGTCGAATCGCGACGTCGGCCTCGCCCAGGCCGACGCCGACGCGCGGCTCGTCAAGCAGGGCCCGAACGAGGTGCCCGAACAGCGTAGCCATCCGGTTCTTCGTCTTGCGAAGAAGTTCTGGGGCCTGTCGGCGTGGATGATCGAGCTCATCGCCGTGCTCTCCTTCTTCCTGCACAAGCGCGCCGACACGTGGGTCGCGCTCTCGCTGCTCGTCGCCAACGCCGTTCTGGGCTTCTTCCAGGAACAGCGCGCCTCGGCCGCCGTGAAGGCACTGCGCAGCGAGCTCCGGGTATCGGCGCGCGTTCTGCGCGACCGCAGCTGGCAGGCCGTACCGGCGCGCGAGCTCGTGACCGGGGACGTGGTGCGCGTGCGTACCGGCGACTTCATCCCTGCGGACGTGCAGCTATTCGACGGCGCCCTCCGCATCGACCAATCCGCGCTCACCGGCGAGTCGAATGAGGTCGACAAAAAGATGGATCAGGCGGTGTACGCCGGATCCACGGTGCGCAGCGGCGAGGCCACGGGGGTCGTGGTGGCCACGGGCGCACGCACGTACTTCGGTCGCACAACCCAGCTCGTGGAAGGCGCGCACCCGAAGCTCCACGTCGAGGAGGTGACGTCGCGGATCGTGAGGTGGCTGCTCATCATCGTCGGCTCGCTCTCCGCGGTGACGTTCGTGACGGCGCTCGTCCAGGGGCAGCGCCTCGTGGACGTCCTGCCCATCGCACTGGTGCTGCTCATGAGCGCGGTGCCGGTAGCGCTGCCGGTGATGTTCACGGTGAGCATGGCCGTGGGTTCGATGGAGCTTGGGCGCCGCGGTGTGCTCATCACCCACCTGAGCGCGATCGAGGACGCGGCCAACATGGACGTTCTCTGTGCCGACAAGACCGGCACCCTCACGATGAACCAGCTCTCCCTCACGGGTGCGGTCCCCGAGGTGGGCTTCCAGGAGAACGACGTTGTGCGAGCCGGCGCGCTCGCGTCCAACGCAGCCAACGCGGATCCGATCGACGTCGCATTTCTGCGTGCGGCCAAGGACCGCAAGCTGGAAGATGCGTCTGCGAAGACAATCTCCTTCGAGCCGTTCTCTCCGAAGACGCGCCACACTGAGGCCGTTGTCGAGATCGGCGGGAAGAAGACGCGCGTGGTCAAGGGCGCGTTGCGCACGGTCGCCGAGGCCGCAGGCATGGACGCCGCAGCGATTGCCGCGCTCGAGAAGCGTGCAGACGAGCAAGCCCAGAAGGGTGTCCGTGCCCTGGCGGTGGCGCGCGCCGACGGCGACGGGCCGCTGCGCCTCCTGGGCGTGGCCCTGCTCTACGACGCACCACGCCCCGACTCGCGAAGCCTCATCGACGAGCTGCGATCGCTCGGCATCAAGGTGCTCATGCTGACGGGCGACGCCCTTCCGGTCGCGCGCGAGATCGCCCGTGTGCTCGGCCTGGGCGAAATCAAACTTGCCCCGAAGCGGGACGCCGCGCACAAGGATGCACCCGAGGTGGCGCCCGATCTCGCCGGGGGAGGTCTTGCCGAGGTGTTCCCAGAGGACAAGTTCCTCGTCGTCAAGAGCCTACAGGCGGCAGGTCATGTCGTGGGCATGACCGGCGACGGCGTCAACGACGCACCGGCGCTCAAGCAGGCGGAGGTTGGCATCGCCGTGAGCGGGGCCACTGACGTGGCCAAGGGCGCGGCCAGCGCCGTGCTGACGACCGGGGGCCTCGCCAACATCGTGGATCTCGTGAAGAGCGGGCGCGGCACCTATCAGCGCGTGCTCACGTGGATCGTGAACAAGGTCAGTCGAAGCGTGCTGAAGGCTGGGTTCGTCGTGATCGCCTTCCTCGTGACGGGCAAGTTCGTCATTTCGGCGCTGGTGATGCTGCTGCTCGTTTGCCTTACCGACGTCACGCACATCGCGCTGGCGACCGATCGCGTAGAGCCGTCCCAGAAGCCCGAGACCTGGAACATCGGTCCGCTGGTGAGGGTGGCGGTCGTCGTCGGCGTGATGACGTTGATCGAGGCGCTCGGCCTGCTGGCCTTCGGGTGGCGCCGCTTTGGTCTCTCGACCGATCCCGGCGCGCTCCAGACCTTCACATTTCAGCTTTTCCTGTTCTTCGCCCTGTCCTCGCTGGTGTCTATGCGCGAACGACGCTCGTTCTGGAGATCGCGCCCCAGCGCCGCGCTGGCGGTGTCCCTCGGCGCTGCAGCGACTCTCGGAACAATCATCGGCCTCCGCGGCGTGGCGGAGCTCGCGCCGCTGCCGTTTGCGGAGAGCGCGCTCATCTTCGGGTACGCCGCTGTCTGCTCGCTCGGTCCGAATGATTTAATCAAGTCCTTTCTCTGCGGGCGCATCCTCCGCGCGCCGGCCCCAGAGAAAACCGAGCCGAGCAAGAAAGGCGTGCATCCCGCCCTGCTGAAGCACCCGTCATGAACGGGCCGCACGTCGTGCCCATCGGCGAGGCCGAGGCTCAACATCTCCGCGGCACGACCATCCGCAGAAGGGCAGAGAAGTACTGATGGTCCCAGGTTCTTCGGATGCCCTAGTCTTCTTCGGCGCGACCGGAGACCTTGCCCACAAAAAGGTCTTCCCGGCGCTTCAGGCCATGGTCGAGCGTGGCCACCTCGACGTACCGGTCATCGGGGTGGCCAAAGCCGGCTGGGACCTCGACCAGCTGAAAGCTCGCGCAAGACACAGCCTGGAGGCCCACGGTGGCGTCGACGGCGCCGCGTTCGACAAGCTGTGTGCCTTGCGCCGCTATGGGGACGGCGACTACGAGGACCCGGCGACCTTCGATCTCTTGCGTCAGACGCGGGGCTCGGCGGAGCGCCCGCTGCACTATCTCGCAATTCCCACCAGTTTGTCTTCGACCGTCGTCGGGCAGCTGGGTCGCTCCGGCTGCGCAAGAGGCGGGCGGGTCGTGGCTGAGAAACCGTTCGGTCGCGACCTTGCGTCGGCACGGGCGCTCAACCGCTCGCTCCTGGCCGTGTTCGCCGAGCCGGACGTATTCCGCATCGATCACTACCTCGGCAAGGAGGCAGTACAGAACCTGCTCTATTTCCGTTTCAGCAACTCGCTGTTCGAGCCGATCTGGAACCGCAACTACATCGACAGCGTGCAGATCACCATGGCGGAAAGCGTTGGGGTCGAGGGGCGAGGCAGCTTCTATGACCAGACCGGCGCCGTCCGCGACGTCATCGAGAACCACCTGCTGCAGGTGACCGCCTGTCTGGCGATGGACGCGCCGCTGCGCGGGCATCCCGAGGCGATGCGAGACGAGAAGGCTCGCGTGCTCGAAGCGGTCACGCCGGTCGGTCCCGACAGCGTCGTGCGTGGCCAGTTCCGTGGGTACCGAGAGGAGCCCGGCGTCGCGGCCGATTCGCAGACCGGCATCGACGAGGAGTTGTTCGACGTCGTCTACGGCTTCGAGGCGCTGCCCAAGGCGCGAGGCGAGTCAGCAAGGCACGAGGGAGGCTCGACGTGAAATACGCCAATCGCTTCAGAGTGCGCCCAGGCGACAAAGTGAGGCTGAAGGACATCGATCCGGGATTCAAGGACCACCACGGGAGCCACAAGAAGGCGGCCGAGGAGACCGAACGAGACCGACAGAAGCTGCGAGCGCTGCAGGAGCTGCTTTACGCCGACGGGCGGTGCTCACTGATCATCTGCCTGCAGGGGATGGACACCGGGGGCAAGGACGGGACGATCAATCACATCCTAGGCGCGATGAACCCCCAGGGCTGTCGTGTAGTCGGGTTCAAACAGCCCTCGGTGGAGGAAATGGCGCACGACTTCTTGTGGCGCATTCACCAGGTCGCACCTCGCCGCGGGCAAGTGGCGATCTTCAATCGATCTCACTACGAGGACGTGCTCGTCGTCCGTGTCCACAACCTGGTTCCCCATGCGGTCTGGTCCCGGCGATACGAGCAGATCAACGACTTCGAGAAGGAGCTCGCCGAAAGCAAGACGCATATTCTCAAGTTTTACCTGCACATCTCCGAGGAAGAACAGCTGAGTCGCTTCAAGGAGCGGCTCGACGATCCGGCCAAGCAATGGAAGATCAGCGAGTCCGACTACAAGGAGCGAGAGTTCTGGGGCGACTACGCGGCGGCTTACGAGGACGCCCTGTCCCGCTGCAGTACTGCTCATGCTCCTTGGTTCGTCATCCCGTCCGATCACAAGTGGTTCCGCAACCTCGCGATCGGCCGGATCGTCGTGGAACACCTGGAGGCGCTGGACATGAAGCTTCCCAAGCCGTCGGTTGACCTGGAGCAGATTCGCCGGGAGTACCACGCGGCGAAGGAAGAGTAAGCGGCGGGTCGCCAGCGTGTATCGTGGGCCATCGCGTCGGATACAACCAGAAGCCGTGAAGAACGTCTCCTTCGACGACCGAGAGACAAGGGCAGCACCCGCGGTCACTGACGCGTTCGCTGGCAAAAGGGGCCGTTCAGCCCACGGAGCTCCTTGGGATGCGATCGAGCCCTCGCACGCTCTACACGATTAGGACATTCGGACGCGTTCGGCGGGCGGCCTTGTCCACATTCCCCACAGCGGGCGCACGCCGCGTGGGCGGAGGTTTTGCCGCGGGCGTCGGTCGTCGAGATGGTCTTGCCGTCAGTTGACGAAGGCCCCCATGTACGCGCATCCCGACTACTTGTCGGGCAAGAGGCGGAGCCGCTTCTTCCAGTAGCCGGGCTTTCGATTTCCGTGAGCGAGGGCGAGGAGGACGACAACGGTGTCGTCCTCGATGATCATGA
>CALKVG010000588.1 GCA_937998045.1 uncultured Myxococcales bacterium | reverse complement strand
CGTGGACGTTCCGCCGCTGGTGCTGCCGCTGCTGCTCCCTCCGCTCCCGCTCGACGCTCCGCTGCTCGTCCCGCCGCTACTGCTCGTCCCGCTGCCGCCGCCGGAGCTCGAGCTGCCGCTGCTCGTCCCGCTGCCGCTCGTCCCGCTGCCGCCGCCGCTGGAGCTCGAGCTGTTGCTGCCACTGCCGCTCGAGCTGCCGCTGCCGCTTCCGCTGGTGCTTCCGGACGACGACGACGACGACGACGCGGACGCCGTGCACGGGCCCCCGTGGGCCATGATCTGTTGCTCGATCCAGCCGTTTGCCGAGTCGTTGAGCAGGTCGACACGCGCCAGCACCTGGGTGCTGTTTGCGCCCGATGCGCCCGCCCCAGAGTTGACCGCGACGATGAGATGCGGCGTCGTGCCGGGCACCTCGTCGGGACCGCCCGAATCGCCCTGCTCGATGATGTCCTGCGACTCGTAGTCGAAGGGGAATTGCTGCGAGTCGGCGACGCTCACCGGCGCGCCCACGAACAGGTCGGACATCGAAAGATTGCCGCTCTGGATGCGACCAATGTTCACCACCTGCATGCTGGAGCCAAGCGGTGACGTCGCAAGTGCCGGGCACTGGTCGGGCGTGACCATCGCCGCGCTGGGGAGGAATACGAGCCCGATGTCGTGCGTGCTCGGGTCGACCGTTCCGTCCGTGGTCATCCAGTCGTAGGTGGCGGCGCTCTTCGACGTGAACTTCTGACCGCCGTTGTAGGGCAGGGTGATCTTCCACGTGTCGGGGACCAGCGTCCCCATCGAGCTCATTTCGCCCTTCACACAGTGGCCTGCGGTAAGGACGACCTGGGGTGCGATGAGGGAGCCCGAGCAGAACCCGCCGTAGAGGGAGCCCGTTTGCGTCATATCGACGAGCGCCGACTCCGGGTAGGTGGTCGCGGTCGTGCCGTTTATGATGGCCGCGCTGGTCGCGCCTGTAGGTTGGCCGTCGTCGGACAGACCCGGATTGCCCGAGCATGCCGCCAGCGCACACGCGCACAGAAGCATCGGCCGAGACGAGAGGGTGCGGACAGACATCGTTCGCATGGCGAGGTCGTATCGAATTGTGGTCTCGGCCGGGCCTTTTCGGGCCGAGTGTGGCCCAAAAGAGACAACCTTCTAGTCCACCAGGGTGCGGCCAGGCAAGCGACTTCCCCGCCGAGCGAGCATATCCAGTCGCCACAGCGTACGATAGCGACAGAAAGAGGCCGATGGCAGACCGCCGCCCGAGGGAAGCCGAAGACGAGACCAAGGCACCGGAAAAGGACGCCATCGCCGTAGCCACGCGCGGAGCGCCCGCCGACGAGAAGGGGCCTTCCGATGTGGCTCTGTCAGCGCCGGTGGCTCCCGCCGTTCGCAACGGCGCGCGTCCAGGGTCGTCGCATTCGTCGCATTCCAACGGAGCCAACGGAAAAGAGGAACCTCCCGTCGTTCTCGAGGACGTGGTCCCGTCCGTACCTCCGCCGCCTCTTTCTGGCCCCTGGCGAAGCTACAAGGAGGTTCTCGCGCAGCTCGCGGGGCGAATCGTCGAGGCGCAACGGCCCATTCGCGTGCTCCAGGCGCTCCGCTGGGACGAGGCCGTCGAAGAGCAGTTCACGAAGTCCAAGCAGCGCGAGCTCCCGCGCGTCGACGCCGAGTACTACGCGCGCGTGGAGCTTGGATTCGACCCTCAAGCGAAGGCGCAGGAGTTCGAGCAGATTGCCCGCGACATCGACCACGAGCTCGGCGAGGGCGATGCCATCGGCGGTATCGTGATGGAGACGGCGCTCGAGTACCGCGACGTCGTGCGGATGCTCGCGTCGCGAGGGACGCCCGCCTTCTATGCCTGGTCACGCAAGCTCTACGGGTCGCCCAAGGACAAGTTCCCGGACGGCCGCTCGACGGTGCGCGATCTCGGGCAGGTGCTCTACGGCATTCTGACGAGCGTCGACGAGTGGTCGCTCCCCAGGCGCGCCCGGTCCGACGCGTACGCCCGGACCATCGACGCGACGGAGGCCGCGCGCCAGCTTGGCGAGCGCCTGGCGCCGTTCTTCGGCGACGCGCACGTCCGCTGCGAGGCCGACGACGGCATCCTCGCCGACGCCGCGGCCGGCAGCGACTACGTCAAAGTGAGGACCGGCGCGAAGTTCAACGCGCGCGACATCGACATCCTCGAGGTTCACGAGGGGTGGGTGCACGTGGGGACGTCCCTGAACGGCCAGGCGCAGCCTGTCGCCAAGTGGCTTGCCAAGGGTCCGCCCCGGACGACGGCCGTCCAGGAGGGGCTCGCCGCGCTGCTCGAGATGTTCACGTTCCGCACCTATCCGCGGCGTGCACGCCGGTTGAACGATCGCGTCCTCGCCGTCGATAAGGCCGAGGACGGCGCGAGCTTCCTCGACGTCTTCGAATGGTTCCGGACCGAGGGCTACGACGAGGACGAGTGCTTCCACAACACGCGCCGCATCTTCCGTGGAGGCGTCGTCGAGGGCGGCGCTCCCTTCACCAAGGATGCCTGCTACTGCAAGGGCATCGTCCTCAACTACGCGTTCATCCGCAGCGCGATCCAGCACGACCGCGTCGATCTCGTGCCGTTCCTGTTCGTCGGCAAGGTCGCCCACGAAGACGTGCCGGTGCTCGCCCGTCGCGTGTCTGACGGCGTGGTCAGGCCGCCGCGCTATCTTCCGCCCATGTTCCGCGACCTCAACGGCCTCGCGATCTGGATGGCGTATTCGACCTTCTTCTCGCAGCTCGGCGGCGAGGCGATTGCCGACTACTACGCGCGCCTCTTCGCCCGCGCGGGGTAGACGCTACTTCCCGCGGAACGCCGGCTTCCGCTTCTGCGAGAACGCCGAGAGCCCCTCCTTGGCGTCCTGGGACCGGAAAAGCTGCTGCTGGAGCTCGCGCTCGAGGGCGAGGCCCTGCTCGAGCGCCATATCGCTGCCGCCCTGAATCGCGCGCTTTATGTGCCCCACGGCAAGGGATGCCCGCGTCGGTGGGCAGAACTCGTGCGCGTAGTCGAACACGAGGCGCATGAACTCCTCCGGCTCCGCGTCCCACACCTTGTTCACCAGCCCGCGTGTCTGGGCGCGCTCGACCGCTACGTTTTGTCCCTCGACGATGAGCTCGAGCGCCGCTGCGCGGCCAATGAGACGTGAGAGGCGTTGCGTCCCGCCCGTCCCCGGCAAGACGCCCAGGTTCACCTCGGGGAGGCCGATCTGAAACCCGCCCGCGCGGGCGATGCGCAGGTCGCACGCGAGCGCCACCTCGAAGCCGCCCCCGACCGCGTGCCCGTTGATGGCCGCGATGACGAGCTTCGGCGTCGCCTCGAGCCGGAGGAGCGTCTCGTTCGCATGCAAGCAGAAGTAGTACTTGAAGGTCTCGTCCGCCTCCCGGAGCATGTTCACGTTGGCTCCGGCGCAGAAGTACTTGTCGCCGTACCCCGTCACGACGAGCACATGCACGTCGTCGTCGAAGCGAGCCTCGAGGATGTTCGCGTCGAGCTCCTTGAACATCTCGTAGGAGTACGCGTTTACGGGGGGATCCGTGAGCGTGAGGACGGCTACCCCCTTGTCCGTGGCGTAGTTCACCAGGGTCCCCATTTCGTCCTCGCTGCGTCCACTATAGGCGACGCCGCCGCGGTCGGGGAAAACCGAAAAGCCGCAAAAACACGCCTCCATCCTAGGAAGCAATTGCCAGCGGCTGGCACCGTCTTAGACTTATTCGAGATGAGGCGCAAACCCGCCACACGGTGGATGCGCCGCGGCGCTGCCCTCGGGGTGGCGGCGTGGATGGTGGCGGCATCGATCGTCCAGGGGGTGCTCGGGCCCGACATCGGTAGCGCCGGCCGTCGCATCCAGCAAGGCATCGAAGAGCGCCTTGAACGACACGGGGCCCCGGCGCCGCTGGAGGAGCCTCCGAGCACGCACGAGGTCGAGTCGCTCGAGCCCTGGGAGCTCGTCGGCGTCTGAGGCCGCGCCAGAGTGTGCTAAACGGGGCCCGAGTCGATGGATTCCGCTCAGCTCCGCTCCGACCTCAAGCGGCTCATCGTCGGTGAGCTCAATCTGAAAGGCCGTGATCCGGAGACAATCGAGGACGACGCGCCGCTCTTCGGGGGCGGTCTCGGTCTCGATTCCCTCGACGCGCTGCAGCTCGTGATCTCGATCGAAGAAAAGATGGGCGCGCGCATCCCCGAGGGAGACGAAGCGCGCGCCATCTTCGGCAGCGTGCGATCGCTCGCCGATCACATCGCGAAGGCCCGGAGCGCGTGAACGCACGCCTGTGGGTGACCGGTCTCGGGCTGGTCACGCCCCTTGGTGCGGGCGTCGAGCCCACGTGGGCAGGCCTCGTCCGCGGCACGCGCGCCATCCGGCCGGTCACGCTCTTCGACGCCAGCTCGCAACGCGTAGCCGTCGCGGCGGAGGTCGCCGACGTAACCCTCCCGGGCGGGCCCGGCGCCGCCGCGCCGTCGTGGTCGCGTACGAGCGCGATGGCGGCCCTCGCCGCCGAAGAAGCGGTCCGCAATGCAAAGGCGCGCGTGGAGAGCGCGCGCGTCGGCCTCGTCGTCGGGGGCACCACCGCAGGGATGTTCGAGACCGAGCACGTCCTGGCGCGTCTCTACGCCGAGCCCGAATGCCGCGAAGCGCTCGCGTCGATGCTCTCGCATCCGCTGACGTCCACTGGCGATCGCATGCACGAAAAGCTCGGGCCGTTCGTCCGCGTGCGCAGCCTCGCGAGTGCCTGCTCGAGCGGAGCCAACGCGATCATCGTCGGCGCGTCCTGGCTGCTCGCCGGAGAGGTCGACCTCGTCGTCGCCGGAGGAAGCGACGGGCTGTGCCGCCTGACCCTGAGCGGCTTCAACGCGCTCGCCGCGCTCGACGCCGAGCCCTGTCGACCCTTCGACCGCCGGCGGCGCGGCACCAGCCTTGGCGAGGGCGCAGGCTTCCTCGTCCTCGAGCGCGCCGACCACGCCATCGCGCGCGGCGCGCGCCCGGTGGCCGAGCTGGCCGGCTGGGCGCTCGGCGCCGAAGCGCACCACATCACCAACCCCGCCGCCGACGGCGAGGTCGTCGCCTCGCTTCTCGCCCGCGCGATCGCGCAAGCCGGCCTCGAGCCCGGGGACATCGACTACGTCAGCGCGCACGGCACCGGCACCCCTCTCAACGACGCCATGGAAGCCGGCGCTCTGGCGAGGGCGCTCGGCCGCGAGATCGAGCGCATCCCGGTCTCGAGCAGCAAGGGCCAGATCGGCCACACGTTGGGCGCCGCGGGCGCCATCGAAGCCGCCATTACGGCGCTCGTCGTCGCGCGGCGCACTCTCGTCCCGACCGCGGGACTCGACGAACCGGACCCCGCGCTGCCGCTCGTGCACGTGCCCCACGTCGGCCGCGAAGTGCCGCGCGTGCGAGCAGCCCTCTCGAACGCCTTCGGCTTCGGCGGCATGGACGCGGTGCTCGTTTTTCGCGAAGCGCGCAACGACGGGAGGACGGACGCGGCGCACGGCCGCTCCAACCAGGGCCCGCCCGGCGACGCCCGCACCTCGTACGTCCCGGAGAGCCCCGTCGTGACGGGAGCCTGTCTCTTATACACATCTCCGAGCCCACGAG
>CALKVG010000587.1 GCA_937998045.1 uncultured Myxococcales bacterium | reverse complement strand
GAGCAGGCTCCCCGTACCACCTTAACCTCTGGCCCGAAATTCGGGGTCCACTTCACATCACGATGTCCTGGTTGTAATAGGTGGACCCGGGATAGAGCGCGTACGCGGGCTCGCTCCCGCCGACCGTCGCGAAGGGCCCATCCATTTGCGCGAACGGCAAGGCCGAGTTGGAGAACTGCACGGACGTGGGCTGGTGTGGCGCGGGCCACTGAAAGCCGTTGGTCGTGACGAAGTTCGAGCGGCCGCCGTCCGGCGGCTCACCCTCGATCGCATTGACCGCCTGGCACTCGGCGTTGACGTGCACGGGATACTTCAGAAACGACGCCATCTCCGCGACGACGTCCGGAATGTCCGTCGACGTGACGTTCCAGTGCATCGTCATGATTTCGCAGTACTGCGGCTGGCCGCCCGCGCCGTCGAAGAGGACGCCGTCCTGCGGATTGCCCGAGGTCCCGGCGACCGCGGTGTCCGAGAGGAGGTCGACGCTCGAGTTCGACCATGCGAGGTTCTTCTCGTCGAGGATGCCCGCAGCGTTCAGATAGCTGAACGCGATCGCCTGGTTGCCATCGTTGAAGACGGCGATTCGCGGGGCTACCGTGAGCTGACGCGACACGGGCGCCGCGAACGAGGCCGAGGCGACGTGGACCGCGGTGGTGTTTACCGCTTGCCAGGCGGTGACGATCGGGGTCGCCTTCGCCGCGTCGCTCGCGTCGATTACGAAGGGCCCTCCGCGATATCCGTGCGCGGTGATCACCGTGGCGGGCGTCTTGAAGTCCGTCGCGCTCGCCGTCATGTCCATGGTGAACGCGCCGGTGCCTGCGTCGACGACGGTCTTCGTCGGCTCGATCACCCACGACACCGGCACGCCCGCGCGCAGGAGCTGGTCGAGCAGCCCGAACGCCTTGAGCATCCCGGCGTCCTGATAGTCCGTGTCCATCGGGATGATGAGAGAGCCCGCCGGGAACGTCGTCGTCCCCGCCAGCGCCGTCCCCGAGGTGCTCAGGGTCCCCGCGATCAGCGCAAGGGCGAGAACTCGCCTCACCGAACCCAGTCTGTCCCCCACGCGCTTCGCCATCGTCTCTCTCCGGTGCCCTCGACCGGTCACGACCGTTCGTCGCGACAAAAAGGCCCAATTGAAACATACACCCGACGGGACTAGACCCGCGATACAAATAGAAGGGAGCCCGGCCCGCGACGCGCCGCCGGCAACGCCTCCCCGCAATCGCCATGGATGAAACGGCCCCGATCCGCGCGTTTCGCGACCAATATCGGAAAGAGAATGTGGGCTCGCATTACAGCGGATGGGCGCATGTCGGCTTTACGTTGGTTGCCTCTCTCGGCGCAATCGCGTTTGCGTGCACGCGCGTACACGCGCCGCGGCTCGCCGAGTGGGCGGTCCTACCGCTCGGTTTTCTCTTCGCGAATGTGTCCGAGTACTTTGGCCACAAGGGGCCGATGCACCGGCCCGTCCGGGCCTTGCGGATTCTCTTTCAGCGCCATGCGCGCGAACACCATCGCTTCTTCACCAGCGAAGCGATGCACTACGAGTCTCCCCGCGACTTCAAAATGGTGCTCTTTCCGCCGGTGATGCTCTTCTTCTTCCTCGGCGCGCTGGCGACGCCTCTCGCCGCAATCCTTTTCTGGGCGGTGTCGCCGAACGCCGGGTGGCTCTTCGTCGCTGTCGCGATGTCGTATTTCCTCACCTACGAGGCGCTCCATTTCGCGTACCACCTGCAGCCCGACTCGTGGGTAGGGCGGCTTCCCTTCATGGACGTCCTCCGCCGCCATCACAGCCGCCACCACGACCCGAAGCTCATGGGGCGTTACAACTTCAACATCACGTTCCCGATCTGCGACCGCCTGTTCCGGACGTCGTGGCGCGGTTGAGCGCTGCGGGGCCTCGCTCGAGCGCTGGGCCCTTGCCTGGGCCATGGGGCCGCGCTCATCCGCGCCGAGGCGCGTCAACGATTCGAAGAGGGCGGCTCGAGACGAGAGGGGAAAGGCACGCGCGCTGCTTCCGAAGGCCCGCGGGGCCAGTCATGGCGAAGACACCGATGGCCGTCGAGCAGTGCATGACGCGGTCGCTCTTCTCGATCGGTCCGGAGGAGTCGGTCGCGCGGGCGAGGTCCTTGATGCAAGAGCATGACATCAGGCACCTGCCCGTCGTGCGCGGACGGCAGCTCGTGGGCATGCTTACGGATCGCGACGTACAGCTGGTCGCGCTGCTGGACGACATCGATCGCCGCCTGGTCACCGTCTCGGACGCGATGTCGACCGCCGTATACGCTGTCGCACCCGACACCCCGCTCGAGCAGGTCGTCACGGAGATGGCCCATCGGAAATTCGGCTCCGCCGTGGTGATGCGCGGGCACGAGGTCGTCGGCATTTTCACGACCGTGGACGCCTGCCGCGCGCTCGCGTCGGTCCTTCGGGGGGCCGATCTCTGACGTTTCCTCGTCCGGCGTTTCTCCTGGTGGGCTGCGCGACGTCAAGACGGGGGCGGGGGGCCCGGGGAGAAGATCGGCAGCGCGAAGCGGAACGTAGATCCGCGCCCAGGAGAGCTCTCCACGCAGATCTCGCCGCGGTGGCCGTCGACGATCCACTTGCAGATACCCAGTCCGAGGCCGAGCCCTCGGCGATCCGCGCGATTCAACTGCCAGAAGCGGTCGAACACGTGGGGCAAGTACTCGGGGGGAATCCCTGGACCGTCGTCGCTCACGGCGAACCACACTCGATCCCGGTCGGCCCACGCCTTCAACTGGATCGTGCCCCCCGCCGGCGTGAACTTGAGCGCGTTGCCGATGAGGTTCGAGAAGACTTGCAGGATCCGGTCGCGATCGGCCCCGACGGCCGGAAGGTTCTCGCCGACCTCCGTGCTGAGGTGCACTCGCTGCGCGTCCGCCTGAGCGCGTGCAGCATCGGTGGCCGCCCCGATCAGGATGACCGGCGCCCACGCGCGGATGTCCGTCGACAGGCGCCCCCCCTGCATCCGCGCCACATCGAGCAAATCGCGGACGAGCCTCTCCATCTGCGACGCGGATTCGCCGATCCGGCTCAGCGCAACGCGCAGCGCCTCCCCCGCGGCGGTGGCGGGCACGAGCGTGCGCAGCGTGAGCTGCGTCCGAAGCAAGATCGAGCTGAGCGGTCCGCGCAGATCGTGGGCCACGACGGCCAGAACGCGATCGCGCTCGGCCACGGCGGACTGCGCCGCGCGGTACAAGCAGGCGTTGTCGATGTGCATCCCGGTCTTCGCCCCGACCTCCAGCACCAGCGGCAGGTCCGAGTCGTCGTAGGGAGTCTCGCCATGCGAGCGGATGAGGGCCATGACGCCGAGCGTGCGCCCCCGCGCCACGAGAGGGCCGAGCACCGCCGACCGTGGCGCCATCCTTCGCACGAGCTCCGCGTACTTGCCATCGGGGGCGCCCGGCGCCGGTTCGTCCTGCGCGATCACCGTCAGCACGCGAGGCCGGCCGGATCGGTACACCTCCGCCGTCGACAGGAAGCCGGGGTGCGTGGGCGGAAGCTCGCGCAAAAGTTCGGTCACGTAGCCGTCGTCGGCCCGGCCGCAGGTGACCTCCAACCGCTGTAGGTTGCCGTCCGTGTCGAGAAGGTCGAGCACGCAAAAATCCGCCACTTCGCGCACCGCCACGTGCGCCAGCGCTCGCAGGGCGCTCTCGGAGTCGCCCAGCGACGACGACAGCACGAGCGTCACGCCCTCGAAGAACCGTCGACGAACGTCGGCCCTCCATCGAGCCGTCACGTCGCGCGTCACCTTGGCGAATCCGCTGACTCGCCCCTCGGCGTCGTGCAGTGTCGTCACGATCACGTTGGCGTAGAAACGCGTCCCATCCTTCCGGATGCGCCACCCCTCGTCCTCGGTGCGGCCGCTCCGGGCTGCCTCCTGGAGAACGGCCTCGGGGCGGCCGCGAGCCACATCCTCGCTCGTATATAGGAGCTTGAACGAGCGGCCGACGATCTCGTCCGCGCGCCAGCCCTTCATGCGTTCCGCGCCCGCGTTCCAGCTGACGACTTGCCCTTCGGGATCGATCAGAAAAATGGCGTAGTCCGTGACCGCGTTGACGAGAGCCTCGAAGCGATGCGCGATCGTGCGGAGCTCCTCCATGGCCCCCAGGTGGGCGGACGCATCGCGAATGACGGCGACGGAGAGATCGCCCGAACCCGGGGCTGCCGCCGGGCTCCACGCCACCTCGACGCGTACGTGCTCGCCATCTTTTCGCGACGCGATCGCGGCGAGCGGCGGCTCAGCCACTCGCACGGTCCCGGCGAGACCCTTGTGCTTGGCGCGCTTCGCGACTCCATCGGCCTCTCCCGGCAGGAACAGCGTCGCGACGTCCCGGCCGAGCAGCTCTCGGAGCGAATAGCCGAAGAAGCTCTGGGCGGCGGCGTTCGCGAAGACGATCGCTCGCTTCTCGTCGATCGCCAGCATCGGGTCTCGCGCGAGCTCGGCGGTCCGGGCCGCGGCGCGACTCGCCCCCCCGTGGAT
>CALKVG010000586.1 GCA_937998045.1 uncultured Myxococcales bacterium | reverse complement strand
CAGCGGTTCCACGAGCGGCAGCTCCAGCGGCGGCGGTTCGACGTCGTCGAGCTCGCGCAGCGCGTCGAGCGCGCGCTCGAGCGCCGGCAGCAGCGGCAGCGGCTCCAGCGGCAGCACCTCCGGCTCGACGAGCAGCACCTCCGGCTCGAGCAGCGGCACCTCCGGCGACGACGGTTCGTCCGGAGACGACGGGGCCACGGGAGACGACGGAGGAATGTTGCCGGACGCGGGGCCGCCGAACTGTCCCGCCGCCAATCCGAACGACAACCAGCCGGACGACAGCGCGCTGCAAAATTGCCTGAACCAGGGCGGCACGGTGGTCCTCGAGCCGGGCACCCCCGGTTACATCATAGCGACCGGCCTCACGATCAACGTGGACAACACGATCCTCACCAGCTCCGGGGCGCCGACGCGCGCCCGTCTGGTCGCGGACCCCGCCCTGGCCGCGCCGGTGCTCCAGATGACCAACCGCAACGGCGTACACATCTCGTTCATCGAGGTCGACGGGAACCGGCCCAACCGGACGGGGATCTCCACCTGCATGGGATACCGGATATTCGGCACCAACATCTCGCTGGAGGCCTCCACCAACTTCTCCTTCACCGACAGCCGCTCGACGCAGGCCATGTGCGGCAGCGCGTTGCAGATCAACGGGACCAACTTCGAGCTGGCGCGCAACCTGGTCGACAACAACGGACATGGCCGGGAGGCTCAGGACGCACCGGAGCCCTGGAGCGACGGGATGACCATCGGCAAATGCGACGGCGGGTACATCCACGACAACCAGGTGGTCGACGCGACCGACATCGCGATCGTCGACGGCGGGGGGCCCAATTGCCGGATCGAGAACAACGTCATCCACGCGATGATGCGGCACGCGTTCGGCGGGATCGCCCTCCACGTCTTCACCTCGGAGGGCAACGGCGATCACACCGGGACGACGGTCAAGAACAACCAGATCACCTCGGCCCCCAACATGATGTCTTTTGGGCTGTCGCTCGGAATGCATCCATGGGGCTCGTGCTGCGTGGGCACGACCGCGATGGGCGGAACGGTCACCGGGAACACCGTGTCCGGCGCGGTCGTCGACATCCAGGTCGATGGGGTGAGCGGGATGACCGTCACCGGAAACATGCCCTCCGACCCTGCCGGTACGCCCGGATGCGGGGGATCGACGGCGCTTTACACGGTGGCGCACGACACCAACTCGACCGTCGACCCGGGCTTCACGGCGCGCATCTACGACGGCTGCATTCCCTGAAGCGCTCCGGAAGATTTCCTCTTCACGCAACGCGGACGATCGCCAGCTGTCGGGTCCTGCCGCCGAGGATCACTTCGCACTCGTCGCCCTCGAGCTTCCCGAGGAGAGCGCGCCCGAGCGGCGACTGCGGAGTCACGACCTGGACGTCGCCGGTTGCCAGCTTGCTGCCGCCCCCGTACGGGGCCACGAAGACCGTCGTCGTGTCGCCGCCGTCCGCCGAGAGCTCGACCAGCGCGCCGAGCGCGGCGACGGCGCCCTCCCCGAGCTCGACGAGGCGCATCCGCTCCAGGGATGCGAGGCCCGCGCGCAGCTCTTCGATGCGCATGGCCTGACCGCGCGCGAGATAGGACTGCTCGAGAGCGCGCGTGTCCTTGTCGTTCTCGGGCTTCGCTTCCTCGTGGGTCGCCGCCTCGCGCGTCGCACGGTGCGCTCGTTCGACGACGCCGAGGTCCGCGGCGACGATCGACACGAGCTCGGCGTGGATCTGCTCCTTGCGTGCGAGCGTCATGACGAACGGACTTGTGTAGCACGGGGCTCGCGCAGGCCGAGCTCGGAGCTCGCCGCAGCCAGAAATCGGTTCACACCCGGCGGCCACCGTCTCTCACCTTGGGAAGCGTCGACCCGTCGGGCGCTCGCGGCGAGGCCGCGGTTCTGGCGACGGGAGCCCCTGAAAGGATTTCTCCGAAATGCTCGCTCATCAATTGCCGACAGCGCCTGCGGACGACACCCCGACGCGCGAGACCGTCTGGAAACCGCGCGCAGGGGTTGCCGTGCGTATCGTCGGAGCCGGCGCGTACGTCCCGGAGCACGTGGTAACGGCGAAGGCGATCGCGAGCGCGATCCCCGGATGGACGGCGGACCGGATCGTCGAGAAGACGGGCATCGTCGAGCGCCGTTACCTATGGCCCCTCGATGTCGAGCAGGGGCGAACCGTTGGTGCTTCGGAATCGGCCGAGGAGCGGCGCGCGGTTGCGACCGCAACCGACATGGGCGAGGTGGCGCTGACGAATGCGCTGCGGATGTCGGGCATGCGGGCTCGGGACGTCGACGTGCTCATCGTGGTCACCTGCATGCCCGATCGCCCGCGCTTCTCCCACGACGCCATGTCTCTACAGCGACGTCTCGGCTTGCGGCCCAACGCACACTGCTTCGTCGTCGACAGCGGGTGCGGAGGCTCGCTTTACATGCTCGACTTCTTGGCGCGCACCCTCGACGCAGACGGCGCGCGCACGGCGGCCATAGTGGGTACGAACTTCACGTCGCCGATGATCGATCGAGTCGTGTACGCGGGGGACGGGCCTGTGGGCGACGACGGCAAGAGAATCAGCCCCTATCTGACGCCGTACGTCTTCGGCGACGGCGCCGGCGCGATCGTGGTGCGCCGTGACCCCGGGCACTCGCTGGGAGTCCGCGCCTCGATCGCCGGCAACGACTGCCACGACCTGGTGTCTTGCCCGGGCGGCGGAGCGCTCTCGCCGGCGTACGGCGACCGCTACAGAGCCATGGATCACGCGTTCATCGTCAACGGCCGGCTGGTCGCCGCGACGTATCTCCATACCATGCCGCGCTGCATGGCGAGCGTGACGACGGGCGTCGGCTGTTCGCTCGACCGCGTCGAGCGCTTCTACCTGCATCAACCGAACGAGCGCATGCTGCGAGCGCTGGTCGATCGCGTGGGACTCCGGACCGATCAGGTTGCGTCGAATGTCGCGTGGCTCGGCAACACCTCGTCTGCCGGGATGTTCATGCTTCTCGCCGACGATCTGGAGCAGGGACGCGTTGCGATCGGCCGCGGCACACCGGTCGTCTTCGCCGCGATCGGCGCCGGGGTCCACTTCGGCGCGCAGCTCGTTAGCCTCTGAGCCGATGACAGGCTCGTTTGCATGACGAGCTGGCCTCGAGACGAAGCTCGTCGTAAACCGGGGCCACTCCATGAGCTCCGAGTCACGCGCGATTGCGGCCTTCTCCGGGCTCGGGCTGATCCTGGTCGCTGTCGCGCTGGCGATCACCCACCCGAGCCGCAAGCCCACGCCCCCCGGCGCACCCCCCGCACGGTCGAGCTCACCGCTTGCCGCACCGCCGGCGCCATCGGCGAGCGCGCCGCAGTACCCCGACTTCCCGAGCGAGACACCACAGGATTTCACGCAGACGCTCGACGGGTGGGACTTCGTCCGGCGTGAAGCGGAGATCCCGATGCGGGATGGCGTCACCCTGCACACGGTGATCTTGCTGCCGAGCGGCGCGCGGCGCGCGCCCATGTTACTCACGCGCACGCCTTACGACGCAAACCGGTACACCAAGGCCGCGGACAGCGTGCGCATGGAGATGGTCGGCGCGGTCGACGTCCCGGTCGAGGCGCTGGTCGGGCACGGATACGTCCGCGTCGTGCAGGACGTCCGGGGCAAGCACGGCTCGGCGGGCGACTACGTGATGAACCGGCCCGTGCACGGGCCGCAGAACCCCACGCCCGTGGACGACGCCACCGACGCGTACGACACGATCGACTGGCTGGTGAAGAACGTGCCGGAGTCGAACGGTCGCGTCGGGATCCTCGGCACTTCCTACGACGGGTACACCTCCGCGATCGTGCTCAACGAGCCGCACCCCGCGCTCAAGGTGGCGGTACCGATCAACCCGATGATCGACGGCTGGCGAGGCGACGACTGGTTCCACAACGGCGCGTTCCGCCAAGAGATGCTGCCGTACATCTACGACCAGGAGGCGACGCGCGCGTCGGACGTGAGGTGGCCGAACCGCGCCCGCGACGATTACGACGCCTTTCTCGCGGCGGGATCGGCCGGCGCGCTCGCGCAAAGCCAGGGACTGGATCAGGTGGGCTTCTGGAAGAAGATTGTCGCCCATCCGAGCTACGACCCGTTCTGGCGCGATCAGGCGGTGGACCGATTGCTCGACGGAAGGCCGCTGAAGATTCCGGTCCTGATCGTCCACAGTCTGTGGGATCAGGAGGACATCTACGGCGCGCCCGCGCTCTATCGCGCGCTCGAGCGTGGCGACGTCCGCAACGACCGGGTCTTCCTCGTCCTCGGGCCGTGGTGCCACGGCGGGTGGCGCCGAGACGGGAGCAGCCTCGGGGCGATCCACTTCGACAGCGACACGGCGCTCGCTTTCCGGCGCGACGTTCTCATGCCATTCCTCGATCAGTACCTCGTCGATGGCGCCCCCGGTGCGAACCTCTCGCCCGTGACTGCGTTCGAGACGGGAACGAATCGATGGGAGCAGCTGCCCTCCTGGCCGTCGGGGTGCGCGAAGGGTTGCGTCACCGCGGCGGCCAGGCTGTACCTGCAGGCCGAGGGACGCGCGAGCTTCAACGCGCCGGCAGAGTCGGGCTACGACGAGTACGTCTCCGACCCCGCCAAGCCGGTTCCGTTCATCCCGCGGCCCGTGGTTCCGCAAGCCGTCGAGGAAGGCCGGCAAGCCTGGCGCGAATGGCTCGTGAGCGACCAGCGCCAGGTCGCCGCACGGCCCGACGTGCTCGCGTTTCAGACGGAGCCGCTCACCGAGCCGGTGAAGGTGGCGGGCGAGCCGACGGCAAACCTGATCGCGTCCACGAGCGGCACCGACGGCGACTGGGTGGTGAAGCTCATCGACGTCTACCCGCCGGAGGTCCCGGCGAAGCCGGAGCTCGGGGGCTATCAGCTGCCCGTGGCCATGGACATCTTCCGCGGTCGCTACCGCGAGAGCCTCGAAACGCCGCACGCCATCGCCGCCGGCGAGCCGCTGCTCTATCGCTTCGCCCTGCCCGACGTAAACCACGTATTCCTTCGCGGACACCGGATCATGGTTCAGGTGCAATCGACCTGGTTTCCGCTCTACGATCGCAACCCGCAAACCTTCGTCGACAACATCCTCATCGCGAAACCGACCGACTACCGCAAGGCGACCCAGCGCATCTACCGCTCGGCTGATCGGGGAACGTTCCTGGAGCTGCCCGTCGTGCGCCACGCCCCTTCCGAGCGCCCGTAGACGGAGCGGAGTGACCCGGTCGACACCCCACCCGAGACGGAACTCGAAAAGCGGTTCTACTGAGTGTATCTGTAAAGAGCGGAGCGGATGTCCCGCGGCCATCCATGCCCGACGCCTGGAACAGCGATCTTCGCCAGCCACCTCTCCTTCTCGGAAATTCCGGCTATCACGGGACGCTAGCGGCCGCGCGTGCGCTCGGTCGCCGAGGGGTACCCGTTTGTGTGGCCGACGAGAGCGTGCTCGGCCCGGCCCGGTGGTCCGCTCACGTCGCGCGCGCGCTTCGCTGCCCTGCGATGTCCGACGGCGAGCGCTATCTCGAATGGCTCTTGCAGTTCGGCCGAGACGCCCCGGGGACCGTCCTCTACCCGACGAGCGACGACGCGACGTACCTGCACGCGCTACGGCTCGAGGACCTGTCCCGCGTGTTTCGCATGTACCAGCCGGGCGTCGACGTCATGATGCGCTTGCTCGACAAGAAGCTTCTTTACGACGGGGCCCGCGAGTTCGGGTTGGACGTGCCCGAGACCTGGTTTCCGGAGTCGGAGGGCGAGCTGCTCGCTCTTGCGCGTACGATCGAGATGCCCGTCCTCGTGAAGCCACGAACGCAGATCCTCTCCCGCGCTCGCTCGAAGGGCGCCGTCGTCACCCGTCGCGAGAACCTGCTCGCGTGTTATCGAGCGTGCGTCCGACGGTCACACTATGGCGATCTGCTGGTCGAACGCTTTCCCGAGACGACGCTCCCGCTCGTTCAGCGGTACTACCCCGAAGCCATGGATGGGATCTACGAGGTTTCGTCCTTCGTGGACCGTTCGGGGGCGCTCTTCGCCGCGCGCGCGTCGCGAAAGGTGCTGCAGCAGCCACGGACGCTCGGCATCGGGCTGTGCTTCGAGCACGCACCGCTCGACGAGATCCTCGCCGAGGCGGTCAGGCGCCTCGCGATGGGGTGCGGATATTTCGGCGTCGTGCAGTTTGAATTCATCGAGGTCGGCGATCGACGGCTCCTCATCGATTGCAACCCGCGCCTCTACAACCAGCTGGCGTTCGACCTCGCGCGAGGCCTGCCGCTGCCGGAGATGGTCTACGCCGCCGCACAGAGCGACGTCGCGGAGCTCGCGCGTTTGGTCGCCGCTGCGGCTCAGGATCCAGGACCGACGGCCGAGCGCACGGTGTTCTGCAATCGCTTCGGCGTGGGCCTCATGGTGGCGGCGCAGCGCCTGTCCGGGCGGATGTCTGCGTCCGAGGCGCGGCACTGGCGGAGCTGGATCCTGACTCACCCGAACGAGTGCGTGGATCCGACCTTCGCTCCCGACGACGCCCTGCCGGCGATCATGGGAGCGCTCTCGCAGCTCGTTCAGCACGTGCGCCACCCTCGTGCGTTCGTGAATCAGATCGTACTCAATGGCCGGAGGAGCGGGCGGCCCCCGGGCATGCGACGTGCACGAGGGGAAACGGCCCGCGGGGCGCGAGTCTACAACATTTGACTCGAACCGCCGCCGCGGCGATTCTCTTTCTTTGGCGCGCACTCCGATGGCGAAGGTCATCCTGATACAGGACCCGCATCACGAATACGCCGCTCGGTTCATCGAGCTGATTCACGCGAAATACGGCTACCCCGCCGTGTGCTGCTTCACGGATCGGAAGCGCCGAGTATACCTTTCTCCCGACTATCCCGTATTGCGGTCGCCGGCCGTCCTGGCGACTTGCGATGTTCCCCGCCGCGATCTTCGCGCATTCGCCAAGCGGGTAGCGTCGGTCCACGAGGTCGTGGCGACGATTCCTTTCAGCGAGGAGTGCCTCCTCTCGACCGCGGAGATGTCCGCCGAGATCGGGCTCCGCTGGAACGACCTTCCTACGGTGCACCGACTCCAGGACAAGTGGGCGCTCAAGGAGCACGTGCGCCGCGTTGCCCCTGCGGTGCGAATGAATGCGTGCTCCCGCGTGTGCGACCTGGAGGAGATCTTCGAGGCATCGATGGATCTCGATCGGTGGGTGCTCAAGCCGAACCCCGGCTTCGCCAATCGGAACGTCGGGTTCTTCGACCGGCATTCGACCCGTGCCGAGGTGGGCGCGTTCCTCGAGCGCACGCGCGGGATGGAGCTGATCCTGGAAGAATACGTCGGCGGAGAAGAGTACTTCGTCAACGGCCAGACGAACGAGCGCGGCGATGCCGAGGCGTTCGTCGTCTTCCGATATACGCGCGTGGCCGCGAACGGACGGGAAAACCTCGACTACCAGGCGCACCTCGTGCACCGCGACGACCCCGTCTTCGAGCGGCTCGTGGACTACGCGTCCCGCGTCGTCCGGGCGACCGGCTTGGTGCGGGCGCCTTTTCATCTGGAAGCGAAGGTCGACGAGCGCGGACCGTGCCTCATCGAGGTGGGGGCCCGGCTGGCGGGGCTGCGCAACGGCTTTGTCTGCAACGCGGTGCACGGCGGCGCGCTCGACGTCCTGGATGTTGCGGCGCACTACTATCTGAGCGATGAGAGCTACGGCCCGCTGCCCCTTCGCTGGGACACCTACGACTCCGTGGAAGCGCGGTACGTCAGCGGAGTCGCTGCCGGTGGCGAGCGGCTGGGGGACGCTCGAAGCATCGAGTCGGTCGAGGGTTTGCGCTCCTTTCACAGCTGGGCGAAGAAGCCGTCACCCGAGAGGAAGGCGCCGCGGACGCTTTGCTGCCTGACGATCCCTTGGAGCGTGGTGCTCCTCGGTCCCCGCGGCGGCGAGCTGGACGCCGACGAAGCGCACGTACGTCGTGCCCTCGCGGGGCCGGGTCGCGGGCCCTCGGCTGTCTCCACGATCGAGCGGACGAAGATCGTCGCGTCCAAGGCGGGCAAGCGGCTCGCGTGGCTGGTCGAGCGGAGCTTACCCGCGCTCGACGACGTCGCGTCGCCTACGCCACGCGGCCTGGCCGGTTGGATCGCGAGGCGCTCGCGCAGGCGAATTACCCGTCGCAATCTCGTCCGCAAGATACAAGAGGCGGGGCTGGGGCTCCGGTATCGCGGTCGGGTCCCGGTAGCGACGCCGGGAGACGTCGAAGTAGCGAGGACGATGCTCGACTGGGCGCGTGCGTATCTCACCCAGCCTCACGCCGAACTGGGGCGCAAGGGCGCGGTTTGCCCTTTCGTTGCGAAGACCCTCGCCGCCAACGGCTTCCTCGTCGCGGTTCACGACGAGGTCGACGGCGACGCGGCGCAGATGCGCGATCTGGTCTTGTCGCACGCGGCGGCGTTCCAGCGGAAGTACCCGGCCGCGCAGTACGAGTCGTCCATGTGCCTGCTTCTCGTTCTCCCCAACGTGTCGCCCGAGGCTTGGGCGGAGCTCGACGTCGTTCACGACGAGACGAAGACTTACCTCATGAAGCGAAAAATGATGATCGCGGCGATGCATCCGCGCTCGCGTCGCGCGGCAATCAACAACTCGAGCTTCGCGGTCATGCGTGCCCCCCTTCCTTGCTTCGCCGTACGCCACATGGTCGTTCAGGACATCGCGTTCGTCGGCCACAACCGCGCTGCGCTTCTGACGTACGACCGTCTCTTCGGAGGACTGTTCGTCCAGGGCAAGATCTCCAACGAGTTCGGCTACGTGGACCTGTACCATGCCGCACGCGAGCGCTTCGGGCTGCCTCCTCGCCCGGCTCGAGGCACATAACAAAAAAATCGCCGCGCCGTGTCGATCTCCGCATGCGTCGAGCGTCGCCCCTCAGGAAGGGACGCGAAGGAGAGACCGTCATGGGCGCCATCACCTACTTGCTTCGCGGCGTGCTCGCCGTCCTGGCGACGATCGTCGGCCGGATTTTGGGTACACGAGGCGACATCGACAACAAGCGGCGCGAGCTGCGGGTGCATGTCCTGGTGGAGGCGTGGCGCAACGTCGAGCGCGCCGTCAACCGTCCCGGCGCGGAGGAGACGCGCGGGCTCGAGCAAGCGCTGGCCGACATTCAGCTCTTCGGTACTCCCTCGCAGGCCGAGCACGCGGCACGGGTCGCGCGCGCGATAAACGGAGGAGAGGCCGAAGCGGCGTGCCTCGAGGAGCTGCTGGAGGCCCTTCGTCTGGACCTTCGCAAGGAAATGCGCCTCGGGCGCGCCGAGAGCCGCCTCGTGTGTCTCCGAACCGGGCACGGCCAGTCCACTTCACGGCCCGGCGCCCGAGGAGTCGAGAGGCCCGCCGGTAGGGCGCGGACGTTCCGACCGCTCCGGCCGCGGGCGGCGGCATGACGGATCGTCGGCGGGGCTGCAAACTACCGGTTGGCCCATGCCCCTCCTCGTCGTACTCGCTTGCGCGGGAACTGTCGGCAGCGCCGATCGACGCGACTCCCGCGACGCCCCTCCGGCATCGTAACTCTCGGTGCGCACCATGACCTGGCTTCCCCTCCTTACGTTCGCGGGGTGGCTCGCGGTGGTGCTCGTCGCCTACCTCGCGCGCGGGCGCGCCTTCGCGACCTTTGCCGGCGTCTTCGCCGGGCTCTATTCGGTCCTGGCGCTCGGCATGGCACCCGTATTTCGCGCGGTGATGCCTGCGTACGTCGCGCTGCACGTGGCCGTCTACGTCAACTTCGGGGCGCTCTCCCGCCCGCGGATGCGCCCTCCCCTCTACCGCTGGCTCGTCAGCTGGCCCGCGTCGTTCTTCGTGGCCGGCACGCTGCTCGCGCTTCCCTGGGCGCTCGTGCGCTCCTTCGGGCTCCAGCCGTGGGCGCCGTGGCTCCCCTATGCCCTCGGAGCCGTGGGTCTTCTGCAGTCGCTCACGGCGCGCGAGGAGGAGATCGACCTGGTCATCGGCGGTCTCGAGCGCGCTCGGTCAGTCACGCCGCACCCGCGCGGCGAGGCGCGCGTGCAGCGCCCGCTCCGGATCGTGCAGATCACCGATCCGCACATCGGCCCGTTCATGTCGGTCGAGCGCCTTCGACGCATCGCCGCGAGGGCTGTCGCGAAGAGACCCGATCTCGTCTTCTTGACGGGCGACTTCCTGACGATGGAATCGCAGAGCGATCCGGAGCTTTTGCGGCGTGCGCTCGAACCGCTGCGCGCGATGCAGGGCAAGGTGTTCGCCTGCCGCGGCAACCACGATCTCGAGGCGCCCGAGACCGTCGCGAGGGCGCTCGCCGCGAATGGTATCGAGCTCTTGGTGGACGAAGCCCGGGAAGTCTCTACCGAGGCAGGGCCGGTGCAGATCGTCGGCATGGATTTCGTGTGGCGAGACCGCGAAGTTCATCTGCAGCGCGTCTGCGCCGCGAATCCGCGCAAGCCCGGTGTCACCCGGATCATCCTGCTCCACGATCCGGGCGCGTTCAGGCACCTCCCGGAAGGCCAGGGCGATCTGGTGCTCTCCGGTCACACGCACGGCGGACAGGTGGGGCTCGTGAGCGTCGGACTCTCGTGGACGTTTCTGCGCCTCTTCGGAATCCGCATCCCCGACCACGGCTTCTGGGCCCGCGGTCCCGATCGCCTGTACGTCCACCGGGGGACCGGCCACTATGGGTTTCCGCTACGCCTCGGCGTGCCTTCCGAGGAGAGCGTCCTGCGCGTTCACCGGGTGACGCCGTCGTAACGCGGCTCGAGGCTCGCGCGGCAAAGCGCGTCAGCGGAACGCGTCCTCGAGGTTGCGCAGGAACATGGCGACATCGAGCAAGCGCGCCTCGAGGAAGTCGCGCACGTCGGGCTCGATTCCGGCGGCATCGAGCGCTTGCAACATGCAGCGCATCCAGGCGCGCGCCGCAGCCGTATCGATCGGCACGCGGGCATGACGCATGCGAAGGCGAGGATGCCCGTACTGCGCGGTGTAGTCCTGAGGCCCGCCGAGCCAGCCCATGAAGAACAGCGCGAACCGCTCCCGCGAGGTGCGGACGACGTAGCCGCGCTCGTCGCACGGGTGAAGACGCGCGAGCGTAGGCTCGAGCTCGGTCATGGCGTCGTAGAAGCGCTCGACGACTGCGCGGACGCCCTGTTCTCCACCAAGTCGCTCAAACGGCGTGTCGGCAGGTGACGGAACGAAGGCCACGTCCCCTGTCTCTTAGCACACCACGTCCAGGTCGATGTCCAGGTCGATTCGCGAGTCGAAACTTCCCGAGCTCGCAGCTCGAACGTCCCCCCGCCACGATGCGCAGGAGCATCGCCCTAGTACCTCGTCGAGGTACTAGCTCGCGAGGAAGTCAGCGAGCGCTCGCTGGAACCTCAGCGGTTGGTCCAGCATCGGGACATGCCCCGACCGTTCGAAGCGGATCACGCGGGCTTGTCGGATCGCTCGACTCATGGCGAGCTGACCCTCTGCAGGATACATCCGCGAGCGCATCCCGATCATCATCGTCACCGGAATGCGAATATGGCCGAGCGCCCCGTAGGCGTCGTCGGCTCCTTCCATATAGGCCCGCATGATCGTCAAATAGCTGGACCAGCGGCGGACCGGCATCACGGTGCGCGTGACGAGGCGCTCCGCGCGGTGCACCAGCCGGCGAATGCCTGCCTGGCGTAGGCGGCTGTTCGTCGCATAACAAAAGAACTCTGCAGTCGCCCGGCGCATTTCGAGGCGGACGTCCGAGGGCAGGTTCCAGTACTCGGTGTCGACGCCGGCACGCTCCGCGAGAGACAGGAGCCGGCGGAACGTGTCGAACATGCGCTCCTGGTCTTCTCCGAAGACGCCATGCCTCCACGTGGCGTCGTTGCGGACGCGGGGCGATTGATCGATGTGCACGTACTTCACGAACCGACGGAACGATCCGAGCTCGTTCAGCTTGAGGGCAGTGTATGCGCCCATGGACACGCCGCCGAGGATGACCCGGTCGAGGTCGAGGTGACCGAGCACGTCCTCGACGTCGCGCGCGAATGTCCCGAATACGTCTGAGCCGTTGAATGGCACGTCGTGCGAGTCGCCGAAACCACGCAGGTCGGGCAGGACGAAACGATAACGATGCGCGAGCGGGAGGATGTTCGGCAGCCAGTGCGAGCCGCGAGACCCGAAGCCGTGCAAAAGCACGACGGGACGACCGCGGCCGTGGACTTCGACGCTCAGATGAGCCCCATCGCGCATCGGGACGGAGAGTTTCATCCGCGGAAGGCTAGCGCACGGCCGCTCGAGCTGCCGCGCGAGCTGCGAGCTGGTTGTACGGAAGCTCGAGCGGTCGCCGCGCGCGACGGGTCGAGCGCATCCTTCTCGCCACGCTGGCGTCGTCGTGGGGCCAACATGCAAATGACGAAAGTCCGTCGACAGACTACGCCGGCGGCTCCGCTCGCGCGGAGCCGCGATTTCTCGCGCCCGGGACATACCACCCTAGAGACGAGGTCTCGCGTCCGCACGGCCGGGATGTTGCACCGTGCGCTCGCGTGCGTCGATGAGGCGCGACCGCTCGTCGCACACACGACGCAATGGTCGCGAATCGCGAATGGCTCGGCCGCTCTCAAGCCGCGATGAGCTCGACCGGAAATAGGAGAAACCCATGCGCTCTGAAACTCAGCTTGAAGTCGGGACAGTTGTCTCGCAGCGTGCGGCCGTGATGCTCGCAATCGGGTTGTGGACCTCGGGTGTCGTCCTCGCAGGAGCGAGCGCGGTGCGCATCCACCACGCCGCGGCGACGGACGCGGACAACGAACCGCCCAGCTGGGCCGCAGCCGCGCCGAAGGACACCGGGGAGGAGACGGCCGGAACGGAGGGCGCGTTGGTGCTCCCCACGGACGTGATCGTAGGGCGTAGGGCGCTGCGCCCGGGTATGGTGCTGATGCAGAAGCCTTGACGCAACTTCCGTCGCGGTCGTCCGAAGGGGAATCAAGGACGATGATGAGAGCGGCCGTTGCTGTACTGGTGGGAGCGGTCTCGCTCCTGGCGCGGCCCGCGGTTGCCCAAGAGGCGCTGCCGCGCGCGACGACGACCGGGGGGTCGCCGCGCGCCGCAGGGGAGCTCGTCGACCCGCTCGCCGCGATTCGCGTTGACCTGCCCGTCGGAGACGTGTTGGCGGGCGCCGCGGCCGACGAGACCGCGAGGGACGCTCTCGCCGCCATCGACGTGGATGGAGCGTCGATCGACCCGTTCGCGGCGATCTCCCCGTTGTGAGGCGACGCCACCCGGTCGATATCAGAAACTGGTCCAGCTCTTGGACGAAGCCAACGCCGGAGACGAAGCCGAGGCGGCTCGTGGCTCGGCCGATTGCACGGCGAGGGCCGCATCGGCTGCGGGGAGTCGGATGACGAATCGAGAGCCGCGCGGGCCGCGCGGGTGGTCTATCGTCGGACTCTCGAGCGAGATTGTCCCGCCGGCGCGCTCGATGATCTCGCGGCTGATCGAGAGGCCGAGCCCCGTGCCCAGATCGCCGCCTCTCGTCGTGAAAAAGGGCGACCATATGCGCTGAAGGTTTTCCTTCGGGATGCCGGCGCCCGTATCGTAAACCTCGATTGCGACCTGATCCCCGAAGTGCCGCGTCGCGACGCCGATCGTGGGTTGCTCGGAGGGCTCTTTCGGAAGCGCCTGGATGGCGTTCACGAGGAGATTGACGAGCACCTGGACGAGGCGACCGTTGTGAACGAGGACGGGAGGAACGTCCGAGAGGTCGATCCGCAGCGCGACGGACTCCGAGAGGCGCCCGCGCGTGAGCGCGACCGCGCTCTTCACGGCTTCGTTGACGTCGGTGATCGTGCGGTCCAGCCCCTCCGCGTCCGGACTGGCGATGAGGCGCAGGTCGCGAACGATGTCTACGATGCGATTCATCGAGTCGCGCAGCTCTCCGAGGAGCTCGTGAAGAGAGTCGCCCGAGGTATCCGAGGTCGCCGCCTCGCGGTCTCGGAGCATGCGTTGCAGCGTATTGAGACCGAAGAGGATGAACGCCGCGGGATTGTTGATCTCGTGCGCCACGCTGGCGACGAGCATGCCGAGCGTCGACAGCCGATCGGTCTGCACGGCGCGCGAGCGCGCGGCGTGCTCCGCGCTGACGTCCTCGAGGATCCCCTCGATCGCGATGACCTGGCCCGCCTCGCTGAGCAGGGGGTACACCGTGCCTCGCACAGCGGTCTCGGCGCCGTGCGCCGCCCGGAGACGGGCCTCGTACGAAGGCGAAACGCTGCCGTGGCGCGCCCCGTCGACGGCCGCATCGAACGCGCTCCGTCCCTCGGTATCCGCGTGGACGTCCCGGAGGAAGTCGCGCGTCCGGAGCGCATCGACGGTCGGGATGCCGAGGAGGCGCTCCGCGTGACGGTTCAAATAAAGGATCTGCCGCGTCGCAGGATCCAGGCGAAAAATGATGAGCGGTGCGTTGTCGAAGAGCGCTCGTAGCTCCTTTTCGAGCTCGCGCGCCCGGTTGAAGTGGAGCGCAGCCTCCCGCTCTGCGGCGACGAGGTGCGTCTCGTCCCGAAGGACGGCGTGCATCGCCACGTGCGGATCGTCGTCGACGGCGGTGACGACGACCGAGGCGACGACGGGTTGGGCGACGCCGTCGCCGTTGCGAGAGTGCCGCAAGGTCGTGCGGCTCGGCGCGCGCGGCGCGGCGGGGCGGTCCGCGCGCACGAGCTCCTCGTCCAGCAGCGTTCGGACGTCCCTTCCCAGCAGCTCGTCGCGTGACAACCCCGTCAGCTTGGTCGCGGCGGCGTTGGCGTCCGTCACGCAGCCGTTCGCATCCCACGCGAGCATGGCGTCGCCGGAGGTCTCGAGGATCATCGCAAGGCGTCGCTCGCGCATCAGCCCCACGGTTCGCTCGAAGTTCTCACCGAAGAGCTCCGCGAGCAGCGTGAGAGCGTCGAGCGGCGCCGTCGTCGCGCAGCCCGTCTCGCGGAACGCGACCACGAGCTTGCCCACGATGGGACCGGGCGCGCGTCCTTCTTCCGGCGCGCGAGCCGACCACCTCGTCGCGCGGATGGGGAGAATCACGTAGGAAAGAAACCCCCACTGGACGGCGACCTGGTCGAGCGCCTCGGCGCTCCGTGTGTCGTCGCAGATTTTCGTCACGCCGGACCGGAGGACGCTCTCCTCCTTGGGCCCGTGGGGGAACCTCGCGCCGAACGGCGGCAGGGGCCTGGCGGATTGCGCCGTCGACGCAGCGTAGAGGCGCTTCCCGCCAGGTTCGGGGACCAGGACGGCGAGGCAGTCGAGCGGTACGTGCCGGGCCAGAGCGACGGTAATGGCCTCGAACGTCTCGCGCCGAAACAGGTTGTTGTCGTGCGCGGCAATGCGAAGGATATCGTGCATCGCCGAGTCGGCGGACATGGTCGGTCACCCCAGAGACGTTCGGAACGGCGCCGCCCATCCGTAGCGCGCGTGGCGCTACCTGTCTATGTGAGAGACTCGCACGAGCCTCGTTTCAGGCGGTAGTCAACCGCCGCCCGGGGCTCTTGCGGCCCGGCGTGGCGTCACGGTGACTCCTGGGTCATGAGCAGCGCCCCGGCGGCGAAATCGGAGCTTGCGCCGCAGCCGGGGTCTTGCAGGTTCGCCCAGCACGAGGGTGTCCCGAGGGACGGCACTCGAAGACGGGACGCGCACCGCGCGCCGTCGGTGGTCCACTCGGCCTCGAACGGCCATCCGGTCATGGGAATGCGATATCCGTACGCGTCGTAGACGTCGATGGTCATACCGTCCACGGTGTATGACGTGCCATCGCCGCAATAATCGGCGCGGAACGCGCGGGTGCATGCCTGATGCATGTCGGCCAGAGAAACGACCGGACAATGGGCGCGGCCGTCGGGGCACGCGCGAATCGAGTCCCACGGCTCGTAGCCGAGATCCACGCACTTCGCGAGGGCGTATCCCTGACAGGCGAACGTGAACGCGTTCGGGTCGGCGATGTGACTCCCACCCCCGGCGACCCCGGTGCGGTAGTCCCAGCGACCCGCCAGCGCGATGGCTCTTATGGGCGCCCCGGTCGAGTCGACGCCGCAGAGGGGATGACGCCCTCCGTCCGTTTCGTACGACACGCTGTAAAGGTACACGTCGGAATGCGCGCGATCCGCCGCGCGGTTCACGTCGTCGATTACCAGGTCGAGCGAGGAGCCGTCATCGAGCGATCCAGCCAAAACGGCTCCGACGAAATCGTTGACGCCGAACTTGTGCGCCGCACCGTTGGCTCCCACGAGGGCGCTGCCGTCCAGCGTGGCCGAGACGGTACGACGCCCGAGCTGGACTCCGTCGAGCGAGATCCCCACGAGGCCCCGGTTCGCGAGATCGAAGCCGTCGAGCGAGCGACCATTGAGGCCGATACCGACAAGATCCCACGACCAGCCCCAGGAGATTACGAGATCGCTCGACTCCCGGCCGATCGCTTCGGTCGGGCTCTGGGCGCTGCAGGCGAACCCGCACGTAGCGAATGCGGCAGCAAGAATCGTCGGCGTCAGGCGAGTGCGCGTCATCGGGGACCCTCCGTGCCGGACAATCAGCAACCGGGATGCCAGCCACGCCAACCGGCCTTTTGCTTCTGAACTTGACGTCGTCCGCCGTTCCGGTTCTTCGAATCGCGCCGAGTCAGCGCGCCGCGTCGGCGCGTCGCGCCGATTCGGCGTGAGTCGGGTAATCCGCGCACACACGGAAGCCGACGCTCACGTCGCGGAAGCTCGGTTCGGGAGTCTCGCGATTCGAGACGCGACTCGCGTTGATATCGAAGTAGAAGCTGCCGCCGCGTGCCGCGTGCGCTCCGCCGCCGAGCGATGATCGCGTCCACTCCCACGCGTTGCCTGACATGTCATCGAGCCCGAACGGGCTGCGCGACGCGGGATGCGACCCCACCTCGTCGAGCCCCATCGCGAGGGGTGCGCGCGCATACGTCTCGTCGTAGTCGGCATCCTCGGGGGCAAGGCTGTCACCGTGGGGGAACAGCCGGTCGTCAGCGCCGCGGCCGGCTCGCTCCCACTCGCGTTCGGTGCACAGTCGCGCGCCAACCAGCCCGCCGCTCGTCGCCAGCCACCGTGCGTACGCCTCGGCGTCGTCCGCGGTGATGCCTACGACCGGCAGCTGCGCCCAGTCCACCGTCTGGCGTTTGGCGCGTCCCGAGTAGGCGATGCGTTCGCCGGATCGCGCGGTATAGGTCACCGAAGCCGGTCGGAAGCTCAACTCCCACCTGTCGCCCGAAAGCTCGTGGAAGGTGAGCGCGCCTTCGAAGCCGCCGTGCACCGCGGGGTACCGCTGCGGACGCTCCCTGGCCGGCAGCGCGCGAAGGAAGTCGACCCATTGCCCGAAGGTGCACTCTCGCTGCGCGATCAGGTAGGTCCCGGTCGAGGCTTCGTGGATGGGAACCGTATGAAGGAAGCCGCGCCTCACGCTGTCTTCTGCTTGCGTGCCGAAGAGAAACGCACCGGGCGGGACGAGGACGAACCCCGCCGGAATCTCGCTGGGCTGGGGAAGCTCGACCTCGAAGTGGGCTACCTCGCCACGTGCCACCGCGAACGGATACACGACCGGGGCGCGGCCCGGAGCGCGCAGCGTCATCCGGTACGAGCCGGGCGGGAGAGGAAGATCGACCGGAGGCTCGGCAAAGTCTCCCGCGGGCTGGACGACGCGTCGCCCGCGGTCGTCCGGGACGTAGCGCTCGAGGGCACAAGACGCCGGCGGAGCGCTCGCGAACGAGACGATCGCCGGAGCGTTCCAGCGCTCCCTTCGCGCTCCGTCGTCGTAGAGCGCCAGGCGCTGCAGGAGCTCGTCGCGCTCGGCTTCGAGGTGTTCGGCGTCGGCGACGATCGCGCGCTCGAACAGGACGTCGGCGAGGAGAGCTCGCACGTCCCGCCGTCCGGGATCGAGCGCGAGCGCCGACTCGGCCGCGCGAGCCGCGCGCGCGAACGCCGCGTTCATGCGCGCGCGGGAAGCGCGCACTTCCTTCCACTCCTGCTCCGCGGCGTCGAGGTTGGGCTCGTCGAAGCGGGCGTACGCCCGCTCCTCCCGCTTCGCGACCGCGGCTCGCTCGAGCCGTGCAGCGCTGAGCTCCTGCCAGGCAAGGGCGCGCTCGCGGTCCACTCGGCGGGAAAGCTCGACGCTCGCTCGGAGCGTCACGGCGGCGTAGGTGAGCCCAAGCGCGAGAGGGATCGAAGCCACGGCTGCCACCGCGAGCACACGGCTGCGACGCCGAGAGGCGCGCGACGCGTCGAGAAAGAGCCGTTCGCGCTCCGAGAGCGCCGCCGCTTCGACGTTCACGGCCTCCTCGAGCTGCCGACCGCGCCAGAGAGCTTCCTTCCTCCGTCCGCCACGGTCCCATTCCATCGCGGCGGTCGCGAGCCGCTCGCGAAGCGCCTGATCATGCTGCTCGGCCACGAGCCAGCCCGAGAGCGTCGACCAACCACGAACGAGCGCTTCGTGTGCGATCTCGTAGCCGGACCCCTCGGGCGTCTCCCGCGCGACCACGATGCGCCCGCGCACGAGCGCTTCGAGCGCCGCCCGCGCCGGGGCATCGCGGAGGGCGAGCTCCTCGGTCGTACGGCGAACGCGCGTCCCCTCGGACGTGACCAGCCGCAGGAGGATCCCCCGCGCCGCCACGCGCTCAGCCTGCGGCATCCCTGCGAGGAGCGAGTCGGCGTGGCGAGAGAGCGCGCCCGCGACGCCCCCAAGCGCGTTCAGCGCGGCGGACGAGATCGTCCCACGCGCTCGATCGCGGGCTTCCCACAGCTCGGCGAGCGCGAACTGCAACAGCGGCAGCCCGCCTCCGGCCCGAGCCGTCGACTGGACCAGCTCTTCCACGATCGACTCAGCCTCGAACGTCACGCCCTTGGCGCGCGCCGGGCCGACGATGGCCTCGCGGATGCGCTCCTCCGAGAGCGGTCGCAAGAAGTAGAGCGCTCTCGACACGGCGTCGGCCATGCCGCCCATGGCCGCCAGCCGGCCCAGGAAATCCGCCCGGACGGTCGCGAGCACGCGAAGCGACGGGCCGCCTTCGGCGATCCATCCGACGAGCTCCGCCACCCGCGCTGCCTCCTCCGGGTCGGCGACAGTCAGCAGCTCCTCGAGCTGGTCGATGAACAGGACGACACCGGCTCTCGGTCCCTGCTCAGAACGGAGGCTCCGGACGATTTCGCGCGCGTCGGCCAGAAGGGTGCGGTGGATCGCGCTCTCGGGGCTTCCCAGCGTGGCGGCGAGCGCTGCAGCGAGCGATGCGATCGGGTGTCGGCCGGGGACCAGCGCGACGGGCGTCCACGTCCGTCGCTTGTCCAGCCAGTCGGCTATCCGCGGGAGGACGCCAGCACGGCAGAGAGAAGACTTTCCCACGCCGGAGTCCCCGGCGACCAGAACGAATCCTTCGCCGGCAAGACGCTCGAGGATGGCGCGCACCTCCGAGTCGCGCCCGAAGTACACCGCGCGATGCTGCGCCTCGAACGCGTGCAGTCCGCGATACGGGTTGCCGTCGGGGAGAACGTCGGCGCGCGCCTCGGGTGTGAGCTGCGCGAGCGCCGCGCGCAACTCGTTGCCCGAGGCGTAGCGCTCGCCCGGATCGCGACGCAGACATCGATCGACCACGGCGGCAAACGCCGGATCGACGCCCGGCGCGACGTCCGCCAGAGAAGGGGCGTCCTCGGTGCAGACGCGAAGCCACATCGCTGCGATCTCTCGCGCCCAGTGCGGCGGACGTCCGGTGCACAGGGCGTACAGCAGCGCTCCCACGGAATAGACGTCCGATCGAAAGGTTCCGGGCTCGCCATTCCAGAGCTCCGGAGGCATATACCCGGGGGTGCCGAGGCGCGCCCCCGGTCGCGTGTGCGCCGCGAACCCGTCGGCCGCGGCATCGGGCGGCGCGGCCACCGGGGGCGCCGCCGCAGACGTCATCACGATTTCGGTGGGGAGCGACGACCGCCCCGACGCCGGATCGCTCGATTCCGTCGGTTCTAGAAGCTTCGCGAGACCGAAGTCGAGCAGCTTGACGTCACCCTCTTCCGAGACGATCACGTTCGCCGGCTTGATGTCGCGGTGCACGACGCCCCGTCGATGCGCGGCTGCGAGCGCGCGCGCCAGGTCCTGCCCGATGCGAAGCGCCTCGCGCCACGGAGCCGGACGTGGCGTACGGTCCAAACTCTGGCCGCGGACGAACTCGGAGACCAGGTAAGGCCGCCCCTCCACCTCTCCGACCCGGTAGATGGCCACGACGTTCGGGTGCTGCAGCCTCGCGATGGCGCGGGCTTCGACGGCGAACCGCTGGCGCGCCTGCTCGGCGATTTCGGTGGCGATGAACTTGATGGCGACGTGGCGGTCCAGCAGCACGTCGCGGGCGAGAAAGACTTGCCCCATCCCGCCCTCGCCGAGCAGGGGCCCGAGCTCGTATCCGTCGAAGGAAGGGGGCGGGACCCACACCGGAGTTTCCTCCTACTTCCGCTCGAGAGCGGCGACCGATCGGTATTCCTTGAGCTTCGTGACGAGCGTGCGCAGGGGCATTCCGATGAGGGCCGCAGCCTTAACGCGGACGCCGCCGGTGGCAGCGAGCGCCTCCATGATGCGCGTTCGCTCGAGCTCCCGGATCTCCTCGTACAGGTTTCGAAACGCGCGGGGCGAACCGGGCGGGGCGTCCATCGCGGGCTCGCCGAGAGACTCCGCCGCCCGGGTCGGGTCGGCGGGCAGGTGCTCGATGCCGACGACATCGCCCGTCGTCGTTGCCGCGACGTATCCCATCAGGTTGCGAAGCTCGCGCACGTTTCCGGGCCAGGAGCGCTGCGAAATGTGGAGCGCCACGGCGTCCGAGAGCGTCAGCGGCGGACGATGGATCCGCTCGCAGGCTTCGTAGAGGAACGTGCGCGCCAGCGGATGCAGATCCAGGGGCCGGTCGCGCAGCGGAGGCACGGTCAGCGTGGCGGCGCCCAAGCGGAAGTACAGATCCTCGCGAAATCGTCCCGCGATGACCTCGGCCTGCAAGTCGCGGTTGGTAGCGGCCACGATGCGAACGTCGATGGGTCGCTCGACGAGCGCGCCGACGCGCGTCACGGCACTCGTTTCGAGGACTCGCAGGAGCTTGGCCTGAGCGGAGAGAGAGAGCTCGCCCACCTCGTCCAGAAAGACCGTGCCCCCGTTCGCGCTCTCGAGGAGGCCGATCTTCGCGGCAAACGCCCCGGAGAAGGCGCCGCGTTCATGGCCGAACAGTTCGCTCTCGAAGAGAGAGTCCACGAGCGCGGCGCAATTCATGGACACCATCCGCTCGCTCCTCCGCGGAGACCAGTGATGCAGGGCAGCGGCGACGATCTCCTTGCCGACTCCCGTCTCGCCCGTCACCAGCACTGGGATGTCGCTGGACGCGAGGCGCTCGACGACGGAAAAGAGGCGCCTTGTCGCCGCGTCGACGGCGACGACCCCCCGTCCAGCGATTCGCAACGGACTCACCGTCGCCGCATGCCAGAGCAGCGCCCCCGGCGCCGATGCGCGCGCAGCGTTTCGCGCCGACGCGACGAGAGCCTCGGCCGTACAGCCGTCGCCCGGACAGAGCGACAAACCTCCGCGCGCTTGCGGGGCGAAGTCGGAGAGCGCGTCGAGAAGCCGTCGTGCGGGAATGTCGGCGGTCCGTGCGGTCTCCGGGAGGACGACGACCAGGCTGGTGGAACCGCACCAGCCCAAGACGTCGACGACGCGCAGCGCGGAGATTGCTGCATCACCGACGGCATCCCGATCGGCCGCGATCTCTCCCAGCTCGATCACCACGACGGCGAGCGGTCGATCGTAGCGAAAAGCGCGCTCGGTCTCGATCGCGAGCCGCTCGGAGAGTTCGGTCGCTCCGAGGAGCCGAGGACGGTTTGCCGGCGGGGCGACGGGGTGGGTTCCGCTCGCCAATCCCGAGGACGGTGACGCCGTGACGGCTTGCGCCGCCAAGGAGCTCGCGTTCGCTGGTCCGTGGGACGATGGGCGTCTCATCGCTCCGACTCGCTTGCGAGGCCCATCACCCGACTCCGTGACCCAGTCGGCGTCCGCCCCGGCGTGAGCTTGGGCCCCTCCTGCACGGAGAACGGTTGTCGAGCGCCGCCCTTTAGCCCCAGATGGCCCAGAAGTCGCTCCAGACGAACCCTCTTGTAGGTGGGCGCGAGAGAGAGCCGGGGCGAAAGGGATCGGTGGACGCAATGGAGCGTGCCGGAGTCGTCGCGCGCCTCGGCACGCGCAGTGACTGACCGCAAATCGGCAGAGGTGCCGTGGTCGCGGCGTAGCCAGCGCTAGCCGTACGGTCGGCGATCGCGCGACGCGTCGGCGCGCATGTCGGTTGCTAGTCCTTCGATGGGGCGCAGTGAACCGCAGAGTACGCCCCTGAGCCAAAGCATCGCTGGCAGGTTCCGGGGTCGATGGGGGCAACGTTCGATGGCCACCGTTCGGATCGACGCGTTTCGGTCATTGGAGGAGCTCGCGCCGCTGCGGACTCAGATGGCGGCGCTCAACATGGAATCGCGGCGCCCGTGCCCGTTCCCGACGTTCGAGTACATCGAGACGTTCCTCGCATACGACGAGCACGACACCAGGGAAGAAGAGCTCCTTTTTCTCGCGGCTTTCGAGGATCAACGACTCATCGCGTCGCTCGAAGGGGACGGGGTCCTTCGGGAGCGCCTCGGTCGACGCGAACTCGAGCAGTGGCTTCCGTTCCCGCTCCGCAGGGGAAGCCGCGTGAGGGTGCAATGAGCACCGCGCGCAAGCTGGCAAAGCGCGTGCTCGGCGGAGTCGCACGCCGCTACACGCCACGCCGGCAGGACTTGCCGCTTTCGCTCTGGGGTCTCTCACAAGACGGCTCCGGCGCGCTTTCGTTGCGGACCGTGGCGCTAGGCGATTTGATTCGCCGCTGGGGGACCCCTCTCCACGTCGTCGACTCCTTACGACTCGTCGAGAACGCAGCCAAGTTCCAGGCGCGCCCCCCGGGTGCAGCGCGCGGATGCCGCGTCCTCTGTTCGTACAAGACGAATCCGGTGCCTGGGGTGCTTCGGATGCTGCATTCCCAGGGATTGGGGGCGGAGGTCGTCAGCCCCTACGAGCTGTGGCTCGCGTTGCGCCTGGGCGTCGACCCAGGTGCCATCGTGTACAACGGACCGGCAAAGTCACGAGCCTCCATCGCCGTCGCGCTCGACCGCGAAGTGGGGCTCATCAACGTGAACGCCCGCAGCGAGATCGCGCCGCTGGCGGCCCTCGCCCGCCGGATGGGAAGGCGCCCCACCGTCGGCGTTCGCGTCGTCGTGCCGGGGTCCGTCGGCGGTCAGTTCGGCGAGCGCATCGATACCGGCGCTGCCCTCGCCGCGTTTCGAGAGGCGCTCCAGTTCCCGGAATTGCGCGTCCGAGCGCTGCATTCCCACTACAACGGAGAGATCGTCGGGCGGGACCAGCTGGATGCGTTTCTGTCTTCGCTCCTCGCCTTTGCGGACGAGCTGCACGCGCGGCTCGGGCTCGCGATCGAGATTATCGACATTGGCGGCAATCTCGCCTGTCCAACCGTCTCGCGCCTTTCCTGGCGCACGCGCCGGCTGGCGACGTCGTTTGGCTGCGAGCCCGTGCCGCGCCCACCGGAGTCGGTGCTGTCCATCGACGCGTATGTCGAGCGCGCCGTGCGGCGCGTCGAGGGCCACTTCGCGGGCACCGGCCGCACCGCCCCGGAGCTCTTCGTCGAGCCGGGGAGGGCGCTGATGAGCAACACCCAGATGCTCCTCTCTCGCGTGCTGGCGATTCGAGATCCAGACGCTGCGGGAATGCGCTGGGCCGTGGTGGACACGGGCTTGCATCTGGCCGAACCGATGAGCAGCGAATTTCATCAGCTCTTCTCGGTGGCGGCTCGCAGGGGGTCTCCCCAACACCTCTACCGCCTCTCTGGCCCGAGCTGCATGTTGAGCGATCAGGTGTGCGCCGCGTGGCGGCTGCCGGAGCTCGCGGTCGGCGACGGTCTGGCGATCATGGACTCGGGCGCGTACTTCGTGCCCTTCTCGAGCTGCTTCTCGTTCCCGAGGCCGGGTATCGTCGCCGTAGGGCACGCGGGGGAAGAGATCCTCCGTCGCGCGGAGACGTTCGAGGACCTGATCGCGCGGGACGCCGAAGCGGTTGGAGTCGGCGGAGCCGTCGCAAGTCGATCCGACAGCCTGCATCGAATGCTGTGGGACGCATGAGCGCGAAAGTCACAAGGCTGCCCGTGCGTGCGAAGGCGCACCGCGGTCATCCGTCCGACGCCTCGCCGGAGGCCCTCCTCGCGAGCGCTGGCTCGTTCGGGACGCTCGCGGCCGCGAGGTCGCTGGGCCGCTCCGGCATTCGCGTCGTGGTCGCCGATCCGCACTGGCTCACCGCGGCTCGCTGGTCGCGCCGCGTAGCGCACACCATTTCGTGCCCTGATGCCGAGTCCTCGCCCAAAGCGTTCCTGGGATGGTTGCTGGCGCTTGGCGCGCGCCACCCCGGCCGAGTGCTCTATCCGACGAGCGACGAGACCGCCTGGCTCTACTCTCTTCATCGCAACGTGCTCGCGCGACACTTTCGCGTGTACGTGCCGGAGTTCGATTCCGTATACACCCTGCTCAACAAGTGGCGCCTCTATCGCGCGTGCAACGCTCTGCAGATCGATGCGCCCAAGACGTGGCTCGTCGTCCAACAAGATCTCCCGCGCCTGCGCCTTGAGGCGCAATACCCGCTCGTCATCAAGCCCCAGACCCAGGCGTTCCTTTCTCCGCACCAGAAGGGACGCGTCGTGCCGACTGCGGACGCCTTCGTCCGGCTCTGCAGGGAATTCCGTCAAGCCACGTCGTACTCCCCTGTCGCGCTCGAACAGAATCCCGACCTCACGGCGCCCATCGCGCAGACGTTCGCGGAGAGCGCCGCCGGCGGCATTTACGGCCTCTCGGGGTTCATCGACGCAACCGGCGATCTCTTCGTCGCCGCAGCGGCGCGCAAGGTTTTGCAGTGGCCGCGGCGACTGGGTGTCGGGCTGTGCTTCGAAGAGGCGGAGCTACATCCCCGGCTGGCCGACGATGTCGCGCGACTCTGCCGCGACGTGGGCTACTTCGGTGCCTTCGAAGTCGAATTCCTCGAATCGCACGGCCGCTACGAGCTCATCGACTTCAACCCACGATTTTACGGCCAAATGGGGTTCGACGTCTCTCGCGGGCTCGACTTGCCCCTGCTCGTCTATCTCGCGGCGACCGGTGAACACGATCGCTTGCGCAGCGCAGTCGAAGAGGCACGCCGGAACGTCGGCAAGCCCCGGCGGCGCATCTACTGCAACCGCATCGAGCTCGAGGCAGCCCTCCTCGCCTGCCGCATCGCGGGAGCCATGAGCCGAAAAGACGATGCCCGCTGGCGCCGCTGGCTCTTGAGAGACCGCGTTCGAATGACGGACGCCGTACTGGATCGCGACGACTGGCTGCCCGCGGCCGTCCAGACCGCGTCGACCGTGCTGCACCGCGCCGCGCACCCGCGCTCTACGTGGCGGCAGGCCCGTCACGAATAGGGGGGCCCGCTCCGGGGAGCGTTCAGTCGGCGCTTGCGTCCCGGCTCGGCCGACCTCCTCCGTCGAACCGCGGGAACCCGCCATCGGGCGGCGGCGGCAACCCGGCGTCGGATCGCGGCGCCGCGCAGTAGCTCAGACTGCCGAGCGTCCGACACGTCTCACCGGAGGGGCAAGGCATCGTCGGACTGCAAAGCTGCCGCTCACCGGAACCGCAGTCGCCCTGCTGGCATTGCGTGGACGACGAGCGAAGCCCGTTGATGGTCGCGCAACACACGCTGCCGCTCGGGCAGGTGTCCGC
>CALKVG010000585.1 GCA_937998045.1 uncultured Myxococcales bacterium | reverse complement strand
CCTCGTCCGGCGTGAACTCGTGGGCGCGACCCTGCGCGTGCGCGGCCTTGCCCCCCTTGCTCGCGATCTCTTTTTGCTTCCCGCGGTCCATCGACGCGAACCCACGGTTGCTCTTCGGCCGATCCGAATTGCCTTGCGTAGTCATTCTTCCTCTCCTTGTACCTATATGCGACCAGTGCCCCCCGGCGACGCGGACGACACGCCACACACCTCGCGCGAAAACGTCGCGAAACCTTGTTCACACGCACGACGCAGCGGGAAAACGTTGTTGCCTTGAGTGTCTTCCGCTTGCGAAGCGCGCGAGGCCTCATTGCAGTGCTCGTGCCCCCGCCTACCTTCGGCCAAAGCTCGGCTAGGTCCGCGAAATCACCGCAGAGATGGCGAACGCAACGATTTAAGCCCCGTGGCGGTTTGCCACGTTGGGGCGGAAGCGTGCCCTTGAGTCCGTGTGCACGCCGGCGCACGCTTGACGGGCGCCCTCTTCAGCCGCCGGGCAAACCTGCGTCGTTTCGCCTCGATGCACACCGCAGCCGCTGGCGACCAAGCGTGCGTCATCTGTGAGGAGCGCCGGGCCCGGTCGATCGAAAACGTCGGCACGCCGCCGATCGGCAACGTCGAGGCGGCCTTCGGAACGATGACGCGAGCGTCAGAACTCGAAGGCGAGTCCCAGCACCCACGACGATTCGCCGACCCGGAGGGGGCTGCTCTGAACGCCGAGCCCACTCAAATCGGAGCGCATCAGTTCACCGAACAGATACGTGTTATTCACGCCCATCGCTTCGTCAAAACCGCGCGCGGCGTACTCATCGAACGGATTGAGATTCAGGCTGACGCCCAGCGCGAGCTGGGTTCCGAGCGAACCGCCGACGCCGGTGGATCCGTTGAAGTGCGAGGTGCCCAGCGTGTTCGACGCGCGCCAGATCGCGTAACCGACGCCGGCCTTTGCGTACGGGACGAGCGGCACGCGCGCGTCGCGCCAGAAGACGTCGGCGCGGAACACCGCCACCGCATAGGCGGGGATGATCTCGAGCGAGGTCGTCTCGCCGGACTGCTGGCCGTTGAGGAACGTCGCCTGCGCGTTCATCTTCGTGTACCCGATGGCCACGCCAGGACCGAGCGTCCCCAGGTGAGGAATGCGCAGCGCCTGCCAGTCGAACTCCGCGCCTATCATGAGGCGCGCCGACGAGCCGAAGACCGTGTGGTACGGCGTCGCGCCGTGAAGGGCCGGGTCCGTATCGATGTCCGGCGAATACGGCAGAAAGCGCAGCTCGAACGCGAAGTGCTGCGGCGACTCGTAGCTCCTGTGCCTGCCCTCGAGCGGATCTTGCCGCTCCTGCGCTCCCGCTTCGCGGGCCGCGAGCGCGCCTCCGAGAGCGAACGCCAGCGAAGCAAGAGCGCGCGCGCGGCTCACGACGCTCTCCTCCGGCGGCGGCGCACGATCGCCGCCGTGCTGAGGGCGAGCGCGATACCCGCCATCGACTGCCCCGGGGCTCCGACCGCTTCGAGGGCGCAGAACCCGCCTGCGCCGCCCCCGTCCTGCCTGTAGTCCTTCCAGAAGTCGTTGACCGGCTGAGGCAGACCGCAGATCTCGGGCGAGGGAGGTCCGACGTTGCCGAAGCCATCCACCGCGGCGACGACGACGTGGTAGGTCGTGTAGTTGCGGAGACGCGTAATCGTGTACGAGTTCGCCGTGACACCGGCCGCGGTGAACCCGTTGCTGAAGTCGACCGCGTAGCTCGGCGGAATCGTCGAGATGCCGCCTCCGGGCGGCTGGGTGATGAGCCCTCCCTCGCCCGAATCGTCCTCGACCTGTTGCGCACCAGCATCGGATACGAAGGCGCTTTCGAGGACGGGATCGTTCGGGGTGCCGGAAGGGCATGTACCGGCCGCACTCCCCCCGCTCGTGACCGGCGCCGAACCGCCCGTGTACGAGTAATAACAGCCCGCGTCGACGGGGCTCGACGCGCCGTCGATCGATGCGTCGGCGTCGCCCGCGTCCATCGCAGCCATCCCGGCAGAGGCGTCGGCGCCGGGGCAGATCAGAGTCGGCTCCGGGCTACCCGAAGCGTCCGTTCCGGATGTGCCTTCCTGGCCGCGGATAGGCGACAAGAAGAGGGCGTAACCGGCCGAATCGAGGTCGGTGTTGGGGTTCCAGTTCACCGTGAACAGCGTGTCACCGACCGCGGGCGACACGCCGGTCGGGGGCGGTGGCCCCATGGTGTCGACGGCCAGCTGGTACTCGTACGGCGTCGAGCCGGAAACGAACAGGCTGTTGGAAATCGCCATGAAGTAGATCGTGAAGCTCACCGCCGAGTAGCTCGGCTGCGTATTGCACGCCGCCGATGTCTGGCTCGGAAACGTGGTCGGGAGCGTCGTGTAGGCCTGACCGCCGATGATGTCCTGGACGCGAAGCGTGAATTGAACCGGCATCGACGTGGGCGCGTTCACGGAGGCCGACCCTGCGTTCAGACGCCAGCAGTTGGCGATGCCGCCGTTGCCTCGGTTCGAGTCGTTGGTGCAATCGCCGGTCTTCGAGGCCCAGACCTGGATGTCCTGCCCCACGAAGCTGCTCATGAGCAGGTTGAACTGCAGGCTCTGGTTCTGCGCGCAGTCGTCGTAACTGATGCCCGTCGGATTCAGGTTCTGCGCACGCGGCCCGATGCCGATGTCACCGGTGCCCGGCACGATGCGATCCGGGTAGTAGTTCATGACGGGCGCCGTGATCGACTGCGCGCGGGCATCCGGCGCAACGAGCACCGGCAAGATCACGCAACCAGTCGCAAGAAAAAGAGATGCACGCCGACGCATGGCCCAGGCATTTAGCATGCCGTATGCCACGCGGTTTTTCCAGTGAATCCGCGCATTTCACGGCCGAGCCGGGACGACGCTTAGGCCAACCTGGCATTGGCGAGCCGCTGCCCGGTCGCGCGATGACAAAGTGGCAGCTCGCGCGCCCCCATCGACGGCTCGCCGACGCGATACGCGCGAGCCGCGCGTTCGCGGCTCAAGCCGGTGCTGCATAGAAGGCGATCGGAGGCAGTTGGGGGCCCGGCGCCAGCGTATGGTAGGCGCTCGAAGGCGGGTGGGGCCGGTAGGTAAGCGTGTAGAAGGCGGTCGACTGCAAGGAGCGCCTCTGCGCCAGCGGGTAGAAGGGGCGCGAGTCCGCGTAGAACCTGACGGTAAGCGCGTGCAAGGCGGTCGCATGCAGGTAGCGCCTCTCCGCAAGCGTGTTGAAGGCGACCGACAGCGAGCAGGGCCTGTCTGTAAGCGTGTAGAAGGCGACCGACAGCGAGCAGGGCCTGTCTGTAAGCGTGTAGAAGGCGGTCGAGTGCGAGTAGGGCGTCCGCTCGAGCGTGTAGAAGGCGACCGACTGCGTGTAGAGTTTTCCCGTCAACGTAGAGAAGGCGATCGACTCCGGGTATGGCGCCTCCGTCAACGCGTAGAAGGCGATCGAGTGCAAATAGGGCCTCCGCTCGAGCGCGTAGACGGCGATCGACTGCGAGTAGGGCCTCTCTGTCAGCGTGCAGAAGGTCCCCGAGTGCAAGTGTGGCCTCGGCGCAGGAGCGTAGAGAGCGATCGACCGCGAGCAGGACTTCTCCGTTGGCGCGCAGAAGGTCCTCGAGTGCAAGTAAGCCCTCCGCAAAAGCGTGTGGAAGGCGACCCTCCGCGAGTCGGACCTATCCGTCAGCGTCTCGAGGGTGCTCGAGCTCGAGTAGCGACCGCGATCCGCTCGATGATCGCGGAAGACGAAGCCGTGACCCCGGCTCCCGGCGATGACAACCGTCCCGCCCCGCGATAAGGATGCTCTAGCCTGATGCACCTCATCGCGTCCCACCAGGGAAGGCCCTCGGACGACCCCATCTTCGCGCTCAACAGCGAGGCCACGCAGCGCAAGGAGCGCGGCGAGTCCATCGTCAACGCGACGGTGGGCGCGCTGCTCGACGACGACGGAAAGCTCGCCGTCCTGCCGACCACGGTGCGCGCCATCCGCGAGGTTCCACCCGAAGAGTGGGCGGCCTACGCGCCCATCGCCGGAACTCCGTCCTTCCTGCGCGCGGTCGTCGACGACCTCTTCTCCGGCGAGCCCGATCTCGCGCGCTCCGCCGTCGCGGTCGCCACTCCGGGCGGCAGCGGGGCGCTGCGCCACGCGGTAGCCAACTTCCTCGAGCCCGGCCAGGCCCTGCTCACGACGAGCTGGTTCTGGGGCCCCTACCAAACCATCTGCGACGAGTCCGATCGCAAGCTCGACTCCTTCGAGATGTTCGCGCAGAGCGGGGGGCTCGACGTTGCGGCGCTGGACGCCGCCGTCGCACGCCACCTGCGCGCGCAGGGCCGGGTTCTCCTTTTCATCAACGACCCCTGCCACAACCCCACCGGCTACTCGATGACAGGCGACGAGTGGCGCGCCGTGGTCGAGTGCCTCGGCGCGCGGGCCGCCGAGGGACCGATCACGCTGCTCGTCGACTGCGCGTACTTCCTGTACGGCGCGCACGACCCGCGCGCGTTCCTCGCGTACCTGCGGCCGCTCATCGGCCGCGTGACCCTGCTCTTTGCGTGGAGCGCGAGCAAGTCCTTTACGCACTATGGTTTGCGCGTGGGGGCGCTCGTCGGTTGCGTCGGCGACGCCGACGAACGCAAGGCTGTCGCCGCAGCGCTCAGCTACTCGTGCCGGGGGACCTGGTCCAACTGCAACCGCGGGGGACTGGCCGCGATCTCGCGGCTGCTCACCGACCGGGCGCTGGCGCGAGCCTGCGATGCGGAGCGCGACGACCTCCGGAGGCTGCTCCTCGCTCGCGTCGACGCCTTCAACCGCCGCGCGCGCGAGCGCGCGCTGCGTTACCCTCGCTACGAGGGCGGCTTCTTCGTGACGGTGTTCCACGACCGACCGCTCGAGAAGGCGCAGGCGATGCGCGCCCAGGGCGTCTACATCGTGCCCCAGGCCCGGAAGACGGGCGGCGGCGCCATGCGCGTCGCGCTGTGCTCCGTCGCAGAGCGAGACATCGCCCGCCTCGTCGAATCCCTATCGGGATAGGGCCGAAACGCCCCACGACTTCAACGTCGTAGACGAGGCACTGACCACGCGGCCCATCTCCCGACCGGGGGCGAGGTGGGCACCGGTCGCCCCGAAGTCGTGCGTATCGCTGCGAAATCGCGGGAAGCTGCCCCTGGCAATCCGGCAAAGGCCGGGTGGAATGGCTCGTGCTACACGCCGGGCCTCCCCGCCGGAGGCACGAACCCCCGCCGCCGTCGGAGAAGAGATCAACCCACGAGGGAGGTTTTCCGATGCGACGTTCTTCTCGTAGATGGAATGGCTTGTTTCTTGGCGGCGGGCTCGTCGCCGTGACGTTCGCCTGCACTTCCTTGAATGGATGCGGCGGGGACTCAGGCACCACGGCCACCGGGGACGACGGCGGGAATGACGCGACGGGCAGCAGCTCGGGGAGCAGTTCTTCGGGGAGCACCTCCGGCAGCACGAGCGGAAGCAGCGGGAGCACATCGGGGAGCTCCTCGGGCTCCTCCTCCAGCGGTTCGTCCGGCAGCTCCTCCGGCGACGACGGGGGCTCCGACGCGCCGACGGAGGCCGCTACGGACGCCCCGGCGGAGGCCGCCGCGGATGCCTCGACGGAGGCCGCCGCGGACGGCCCGACGGAGGCCGCCACGGACGCGCCGACGGGACCGGCCCTCTGCCCCGCGGATTCGGGGGCGACCTTCTGCGGCAATGGAACGGTCGGCGCGACCGGCACTTCGTACGTCTGCAGCGACGGGGTGGTCGGAGCCGGCACGGCGTGCACGTACGGCTGCGACGCCGCCACCGGCGCGTGCGCGGACCTCAAACCCGCGAGCCAGGCCGCGTCGCACATCGCGGCGGGCGACACGTTCACGTGCACCGGCACCCAGAGCACGACGCTCGCTGCGCTGACGTCACCCGCGGGCGGTACCGTCGCCATCGACACGACGGCGGGGACCATCGCGGTGAACGGCAACGTCGTCACGGGCGTGAAGTGGGGCGCTCCGTACACGCCGACCGGCTCGGGCACGATCGCGCGCGTCGCGCACGTCCAGAGCGTCACCCTCGGCGACGGCTCCAAGGTGAGCGTCACCGGCAACGCGGCGCTCGTCCTTCTCGTCGACCAGGGCGTCACCGCGACCGGCTCGAGCTCCGCGCCGACGGTCGTCTCCGTCGCCGCGAAACTCGCGACGGGTGTGGCGGGCGCCAACTCGGGGACTGCCGGCGGCACCGGCGGCGCGGC
>CALKVG010000584.1 GCA_937998045.1 uncultured Myxococcales bacterium | reverse complement strand
CACCGCGCGGTCCGCTCGGCGCGCGCCCGGCGGCGGCCGTGCAGGAACTCCCGTGCTTCCAGCGGTGCGTCATTCAGCGAGCCGCGAGGCAAGCGCACGGCGACGCGATAGGCGAGGCGCGCGTCCCGCAGCTGCTCGATGGCGGCGAGCCGCGCGAGCACCTGACGCCGAAGGGCGTTGCCGACCACCGCCGGCGACAGGTGAAACTCGCTGACGAGGACCTCGCCGTGCAGCCGGCTCGAGGTCATCGCTCGCAAGAGGGAGCGCCGGAGAACGTCGTCGTCGGCAGCCCGATCCCCGCGCAGGATCTCGGCGAGAGACAGGCTGGCGCCGTCGAGCTCCACCGCGACCACGAGGCCTCGCGAGACGTGAACCCGGTGGGTTCGACCGCGGTCCTCGACCAGCTCGAGGGTACCGGTGGCCTGATCGCGGTGAAGCGCCCCGAGGAGGTCGCCGAGCGTGGTCGAGCGCAGGCGTCCAGGCAGATGCATCGTGCGCCCATTGCGCAGCAGACGCCGTCGTGGGTCAACTTCTCGGCCGAAACGGGGTCAGGGGCCGGAGACGATCTTGCCGGCCACGGGCAGGACGCGAGACGCGCATCGATCGTCGCGGCAGACGACCAGGCGAACGCGCGCGCTGACCTCGCCCGTTCCGCGCTCGCGCGCGACGAGCGCCAGGGCCCAGCGCCAGACGTGTTCCTCGCGCACCGTCGCGTCGTCGGGGCCGATTCGCCCCCGCAGCGCCCGGACGAACGGCGGAGTGCCGACCAGCACCACGTCGCCCCATCGAATGGCCTCGGCGGAATCGACGCGGGCCTCGACCTCGCAGCGCACACGCCCCGGGCTTTCGACCCGATCGCAGACCATCGCCGCTCCGGGTGCGGCTCCCGCGTCACCCTCCGCGCGAGCGAGCGGCGCGGCCCCCCCCAGCGCGGCCACCGCCACGACGCCAGGGGCGAGAGCGCGAGCGACGCCGAACTTTCGCACGGACCGATATTCGTATCAGAATCGGTCTCATGAGGCGTCCTTTGCTGGTTTTCGCCCCGGCCATGCTGGCCACGGCTCTCGCGCTCCCGCTGGCCGCTTGCGACAAGAGCGGCCCGCTCGCAGGGCTCGACGCGTCGTCGACGTGGGTCGTCGTGCCGTCCGCCTCGGCCAGCGCGCCTGCCCCCTCGACCGGCGCCCTGTCTCCTCCAGACGCCGGCCGCGTCATGCCGCCGCGTCCGGTCCCCACGTCGTCCCCCACGGTCCTCATCACGATGCCTCAGGACGTGCAGCTCCAGGCCATCCAGTACATGGCGGCGATGCAGGCGCCCCAGCCGGGCGATGCGCCGGCGGACCCGGCTTACGCAAAGCAGATCGCCGATCAACTTCGCAGCCTGGGGAAGACCGAGGTGATCTCCAGCGGCCGGCGCATCGACCTGGTCATGGAAAAGGGCTGCGACGCGTCGCTTCCGCGAGAATCGGTCGCGCGGCGCACGGCCGCCGCGTCGCTGACGACGCTGCTCTCGCACGGCGTCCTGGTGGTCCGGTGCGCGGACCGCGCGGTGCAGTGTCTCCAGAGCACTCGCGACGCGACGGACGTCCTCTGCACGCACAAGTGAAGGGGCGGACTACGGCGCGTCCCAGATGCCCACCCACGCCTTGCCCGCGCGGACGCACGCGACGCGGGCGCCGTCGCTACTGACGGTGCAGTCGCGCATGTCGCGGTACGTTCCGTCGAGCTCCGCCGCTCGAAAGAGGCGGCTGCGCGCGCCCGCGACGCGGACGAGGAGCCCGGCGCCGCTCGGGACCACGATGTCCCTTCCGTCGGGCGAGAGGGGACCTCCGCGCGCTCCCGGCCGGTCGAGCAGCGCCGCGAGCGCCGAGGCGTGGGCGAGGTCCGGCGAGACGAGGACCGGTTCGTCCTCGACGATGGCCTCGACACCCGCGGCGGACCACGCGATCGGCACCGCGCGAGCGGGTGCTCCGCGCGAACCGGTGCATCGATCCGCCAGGGGAGGCCACACGGGCAGCGCGACCTCGCGCACGTCGTCGCCGCTCGCGAACGTGGCGTGCAGGGCAACCCCGTCGCAGGGGTCGTAGGCCTCGACCCAGCGCATCGTGCGATCCGGCGAGGTCACCGCGGAAGGCCAGTCCGCGCCCGCCTCCGCGGCCGTCTCGTCGCCGTTCTCCGGATCGACGCGCACGGGCCCCGCGCGCGACCGGACGATCAGCTTGCCCCCGGTCTCGAAGGCCAGGGCACCCCAGGAGAGCTCGTGCCCCGGTGCATCGAGGGGCACGGCGGCCACGGCTCGCACGGTGCGAGCGGTGGCGACCGGAGCGAGCTGCGTGAGCCACGCTTGCGCGTCCTTGGCGCGAGCGGTTTGCGCCGCCGGCGGGCGCTCGGCGCGGTCGAACGCGAGGATTGCCCGCAACGCATCGCCCTGCAGCGCGTACGCACGGACCTCCGCGAGCCCGAGCTCCTCGAGCGCCCGCGCCCCTCCGCAAGGAATCGCGCCCGTTCCGGCGACGCCCACCAGGCGAGGCGTCCCGCCGTCGGCGCATACCGCGCGCCAGAGCGCCCGAACCTGCGCGGCGAAACGCGGGACCGACGGCGCGTCCTTCGCGCGAGCCGCGCGCGCCATCGCCGACGACGCGAGCGCCGAGAACGACGATTCGGTCGCCCCGGTGTCGCGGCTCAGGCCCGCCGGGCGATCGAGCCACGCGAGCGTGACGGCGACCTTCGGTCCCGGCTCGAAAGGCGCCCCACCGCCTTCGAGCGTCGCGCGAAATGCGACGTCCGGCCGTCCGTCGTTGTCCCGGTCGGCGACGTCCGCATCGAGCGTGAGCAGGGGAGCGCCCGGCGGATCGAAGACGGTCGCCGCGAGGCGGACGGAGGGCGCGGGGTCCGTCCCCACGATCGCCACCCAGCGATCGGGCGTACTCGAGGCCATGGGACATTGCACCCCGAGCTCCGCCATCGCGGTCCGCGTTCCGACGAGGACGAGGCGCGCCGTGGGGACGCAGCTCGGGTTGCGGGCGACCGTGGCTGGAGGAGCGTACGAGGCCGCAGGCTCGAGCGCCGGCGCGCCCGCGCTGCCGCGGTAGTAGACGACTTGCCCGGGATCGCTGCCCTCCGCCGGGCGGGCGATGGCAAACGCGTCGGGCGCGCCGTCTCCGTCGAAGTCCCGCACGATGCCGGAGACGAAGACGCTCCCCGCCGGCGCGTCCAGGACGGCGCCTTCGAGCGCCCATCGGGCAAGCCCCGGCGGCGCCGGGACGGCCGCCTCCTCGCCGAAGGAACCCGCTTCGGACGGAGCGACGGCCGCGGGCGTCGCCGCCGGCGCCTCGCCCCACGGACGCGCCGCGGCGTCGCTCGAGCCGATGGCGTAGGGTACGTACGGGTGGTCGTCGTGACATCCGTGGCAGCCCAAAGCCCCGGCTACGAAGACGAGCAGAGCTCTGCGCGCACTCATGGGCTGGCTTCTAGCAGACCGGATGGACAACGCTGAGCGCCCGTGGGAGC
>CALKVG010000583.1 GCA_937998045.1 uncultured Myxococcales bacterium | reverse complement strand
CGTCGTTTCCGGGCGCCGTTGCGTCGCGGGGGCTCGCGTCCTCCCCGCCGGTCGGCCCATCGATCGAACCGCCGCTCGATGCGTCGTTTCCCGCGGCGGCGTCACCGCTGGAGGACGGCAGCCCCGCGTCTCCCCCTTGCGTGCTGCAAGCCGCGAGAGCGAGCCCAAGGACGACAATCGCCGAAGAGAAGGGCCCATCTCGAAGGAGCACGTCCATCGCGCCTTTGGGTATCGCGGAGCCGCGACGCACCGTCAAGGCTTGCCCGCGTTGGTGACGGCGCGATACCGGCACCGGACGGCAGCGCCGCGCGTGAGACCCGCGACGTGGTCGTTCCCGAGCTACTTCCTCAGGTCGCCGCGAGGAGCCAAAGGTCAAGGCGTCAGAACGCAAAAGAACTGGACCGTCACGTCCTTCAGCGTTTGCCCGTCGCCCCCGAGGAGGTTGCGGCAGGTCATCGTGCCTGCGACCGTCGTGTGGAGTTCAGAAAAGCTCGTATGGCACATCGGGTTATAAGGAAGATTGGCATTCCAGGAAATCGACTCTGCGAAGCCAAATACATTTGCCCCGTCCCACGCCGCCCCCGCCGGGCCCCTGGCGTCGATGCGCAGATCCCGCTGCCAATCCTCGAGAACGGTCGCGTCTCTCGCGCCTTCTTCGGCGTCCAAAACGCGGCCTCCGCAGCCGACCAAAGCCAGGAACGCCGGACCCAGCGCGAATCCAGCGGGTCGCCTGAACACCGAGCTCGCCATGAGCCCGCCTTTGGATTGGTGGCCCAACGAGTCGGAAAGGATCAGCACGGAGATGGGTATGCACGCGCGTGCGCGGGCCCGCCACGATGGGCCCGGCCGGGCGGCGACGGTTTCTCGTCGGGCATCGACGCGTCGACCCTCGGCGCGCGCGCAGTCGCGCAGTCCCGTGAACGGTTTCAGGCACTCTCGTCGCAAAGTGGTAGAGTCTTGCGAGACAGCCCAATCGTCGGGAGGCGTTCGAACATGCACGCTTGGAGAGGTGCCGCATTGGCCTTTGCCGTGGGACTCGCAGGGTGCGCCGTCGACGGAAGCGCATCGATCGGACACGGCGCGCCTTCGCCCTCGGGCGGTGGCCAACCAATGGGCTCTGAAGGAGGCCACGCGCAACCGACCCCGCCTCCGCCGCCCCCGTCGACCGGGGCCGCCTACAGCGGGCCTTTCCGGATTCTCGTTCTCAGTAAGACGCTCGGTTTTCGCCACGACTCGATCCCGGCGTGCCAGCAGATGCTTCGTGACCTCGGTCGATGCGTCGACGCGGCATCGTGTGCGAAGACCGGAGACGCGGTCATCGCCGGCGCCCAACCCAATAGCTCGTTTGCCGTCGACGTTGCGGGTGCCCCTGCCGGCTGCCCCGAGCTACCGAGCGATCCGGCGACAGCCGCAACCTCGGCGTACAGCGCGTACGCTTCCATGGGCTGCGACGGCAGCAGCGACGACATGTCGGAATTTGACGCGGCGAACCTCGACGTCGCCCAATTTCATGCGGGCGCATCCAAAGGGCCGTATCAGATGGTCTTCTTCTGCCTCCCGTCCGGCACCGTCTTCAGCAGCGATGGCGTCAACGGACCCGCGGCCATGACGGCCGTACAGGATTTCATCGAAGGCGGCGGCGCCTACGGCGGGCTGTCCGCGGCGATCGCCATCGAAGATGCCGGGGCGTTTCCCTGGTACACGAAGGAGCTCCTCGGCGCCTCATCGATGGGCTTTGCGGGCGGCGAGTCGGGCACCATCGAGACGGTCGCGCAAAACGCGGCGCATCCGGTCATGCGGGGCATTCCCAATCCTTGGGTTGCGGTTGATGAGTGGTGGTTGGAGGATCTGCCGGTCGACAACAAGAGCGGCTTCCACGTTTTGGCCACGCTGAGTGGGGTTCCCGGCGGGGCTGTCCACGGGGCCACGCCTTCGCAACAGCCTCCGACTGGCGGGTTTCCCGTCGTCTGGGTCAAGCCCTTCCCCGTCGCCTCCGACCCGACCGGAACGTTCGAGGGGCGCATGTTCTACACCGTGCGGGGAGCCCAGATCGCGCGCTACGGTGAACCGCTCTTCCGGCAGCTCGTGCATCAAGGGATCTTGTGGGCGGCGCATCGGATGTGACAGGCAGGCTCGGGCTCACTTGGTCGATGCGACGGGTCAGCGCCGCTCGGGACCGTGCGTGAGCCGTCGAGCCGGTCGCCATTGGGTCGAGGCGAGCGCGCTTCAGGGCGACGAGCGGCGCCGAGTCGGCACCAGGCGGCCGTGACCATCACGGTCGCCTGGCAACCCGTCCCTAGGAGGACTGTGACCGGGGATGCCGGAGGTGTTCGTATCAGCACCCGGCCGGCATCGCACCTGTCGCAGTCTGGCCCGCCGGACAGCACGGGGACTTCGGGTTGTCCTTGCAGCACTGCTTGTAGTTGTCGCGTGCGGTCTTGAGCGCCTTGAGCGCCGGCGTGAGCGTCGACTCCCAGTTGTAGAGTCCTATGCACGCGCCACCGAGCATGCCGATCGGGCCACCGAACGCGCCGATGCCTGTCGCGAGAAGCGTGACGTTGGCACCGCGGTCGTTGGCCGCGTCGGCAGTGGCGTACGTATTCATCCAGTTCTGGAGCTCCGTCTTGCACGCCGGGGCGGCCGCGGCCACGAGGAAAGCGGCCACCCGCTGCTCGATATCAGCCGTAGTGATCCATGAAACTTGCTCGAAGTCGGAATAGAGCTGACTCTCGGATACGTCCGTTCCGCCGAGCGCGCCGTAGACCGGTATCGACGGGTCGACGTCGCCTGAATCATTGACGGCCACGTAGACGTCGTAATTGAACGACTCGTTGGCGGTAGCCAGTTGCACGACGAACGAAACGTCGACGAGCATGTCCCCATTGGGGCCGTCCGCGACGTTCACGGTCGCGACGCTGGTGGAGCCGTCGGTGCCGTTTATCGTGAGGCTGTCGAGGATTGGTTGGTACGCGCCTGGTGGCAACCCACTCGTGGTAGGCGTGCAGGTGCAAACGCCGGCGTCTGAGGAGTCGTCGCCTCCCGAGTAGCCGTCGCCTCCGGCGGAGCCGTCGTTTCCCGCGTAGGCGTCGCCTCCGGCGGAGCCATCATCTTCTGCGGACCCGTCACCTCCGGCGGAGCCGTCATCTTCTGCGGAACCCTCGTTTCCCACGTAGGCGCCATCCCCTGCGGGGCCGTCGTCGGTGACGAGAGCCGCGCTGGACGATCGCTGTCCGTCCGTCGGCGGGCTCGCCGCGCAACCCACCGCTCCGACCACGAGAGTCGACGCGATGATGGCAGTTCGTCGGTAGAACGACCATCGACTCGATGCTCTTGTCGTTTTCATATCTGGCTCCTTGAACTGGGGGGCCGCACGTAGCAAGGGGTGGCTTCGAATGCCGCGGCCTTTGAGGCGTCTGGTAAATCGGAATTGGCAAGGGACCGAGCCACATTATGGATTGGGGTCCCATGTGTAACGCCATCGACGAATACGCTGGCCAAATTCGACGTTACACTTTCGACACGGCTCACCCGGGTGGCGAACTGGACGGCGGCTGGACGGCGCCCGACCCCGACGTAATTATCTCGGACGGCCGGGAAGCGGGCTCCAAAACGTAACGAGAACTTCGCGCACGGCCGCTGGCAGAGTGAGTAATCCTTCGCGCCGGCGATGAACGCACTCGACCCACAACCACCTTCGCGACGTCGCTCGTGGATGGCTTACGATGCAGGCGCGTAGCTACTGCAGGAGGACGCGAGCGCTTTTGCGCGCTTGTCGTCGTCGTTCGTTTCGAGCAAACCACGGTTTGCGGCGACAGGGCCCATCGTCCTTCTAGGCCCACCGTCGTTACTTCCTGGAGAACCATTCTTCGTTCCGACACGGCCCTCGTTCTCCGTCAAAGGACCGACCGTCTCTCGTGACGGACCCCCGGCGATTGCCACCGGACCTGTCTCTTATACCCATCTCCGAGCACACGAGACAGGCAGACATCTCG
>CALKVG010000582.1 GCA_937998045.1 uncultured Myxococcales bacterium | reverse complement strand
GGCTCGACGCGGGGACGGCGCCGGGGGTCGTGATCGGCGTGCCTTCCGGCCAGGCCATCGCGTACGCGCCGGACCAGGTGGTGACCGCCGCCGCGGCGCTGCTCGACATGGCGATCCTCCACGCCAACGACCCGGACGCCGGCGCCGAGACGGCGCAGTGGAAGGCGACCGCGATCGCCGCTCTGGACTACGTGTGGCGCCGCGCGCGCGACCCGCAGACCGGCCTTTACTACCAGTCGCTGGTGACGAGCGGGGATCCGGGTCACGACGCGCTCGCGCAGGCTCTCCCGACGAGCGACGCGCTCCGCACCGACGAACAGGCGGCGATCGTGCTCGGTTTGGGTCGCGTCCAGGAGCGCTTCAACGCGCTCACGCCCCCGATCGACGCCGGGGCGGACGCCGAGAGCCTTCCGCCGAGCGACTACCTCAAGCAAGCCGACGCTCTGATCGGCGCGCTCTTGGCCGCGAACCTCTGGGATGGTGCGACCACGCCGGGATCCGACCCCGGGGCTTTCTTCGAAGGCCTCGTCCCCTCGGGCCTACCTGGGCAGGGCGGCTCCCCGGTGATTCTCGCGAACAAGACGACCTTCGCGAACGCGTACCTCATGGCGGGCCTCGTCCGAATCCTGGCCGGTTCGACGACGCAGTACGGCTACCTCCTCGGGCACCTCATCGCGGCGCTGGTGCAGATCACGCCCGGAAATACGAGCTTGCTGTCGGCGGTGACCGACTCGCAGGGCCGCCCCGTCCAGCAGGGCTACCTCCGGGCAGTCTCGCGCGATTACTCGCTCCCCGTGTCGTTCGCGGCGGACGGCGGAGTCCTGGGACCGGAGACCCCCACGCCCCAGTACTTGACCGCGGCCCTCGCCGCGGCGGTCGAGGGCTTCGCGCAGCGCTGGCGCGAGCGACCGAACCCGCCGCCCTGCGGCCTCTAGTGGCGCCTCTCGTCCGAGCAACCATGGTAGAACTGATTTCGTGGATTCGACCATCGCCACGAGGGCCCGGATCGAGGTCCGCGGCGGCAAATTGGCGGTCGCCAAGGGTTCCGGCTCCAAGAAGGAACTCGAGGTAGGCCCCGACACGGTCGTCGTCGGTCGCAACGAGGCGTGCGACCTCGTTCTGGACGACCGCAAGGTGAGCGCGGTGCACCTGGAGCTCGTGGCCACCGAGAGGGGCGTGCGCCTGAGAGACCTCGGGTCGCGCAACGGCACGCACATCGGGGATACGCGCGTCGGCGAGGTGTATCTCACCAAGCACGCGTACATCTCGCTCGGCGATTCGATGGTCGAGCTCACGCCGTCGGGGCCGAGCGAGATCGAGGTCCCCGACGACGAAGGCGGCTTCGGTCCCCTCGTCGGCCAGAGCCAGGGCATGCGCAGCGTCTTCGAGCGCCTGAAGAAGGCCGCGCCGACCGATCTCACGGTGCTCGTCACGGGCGAGACCGGCACGGGCAAGGAGCTCGTCGCTCAGGCGATCCACTCGGCGAGCGCTCGCGCCAACAAGCCGTTCGTCGTCGTCGACTGCGGCGCCATCCCGGCGTCGCTCGCCGAGAGCGCCCTCTTCGGCCACGAGCGGGGCTCCTTCACGGGCGCCGTCGACAAGCGCGTCTCTCCCTTCGTCGAGGCCGAGGGTGGGACCATCTTCCTCGACGAGCTCGGCGAGCTTCCCCTCGACGTTCAGCCCAAGCTCCTCCGCGCCCTCGCCGAGCAGCGCATCAAGTCCGTCGGATCCAACAGCTACAAATCGGTCAACGTCCGTGTCATCGCGGCGACCCGCCGCGACCTCGTGCGGGAAGTGAACGCCGGCACCTTCCGCAGCGACCTTTACTTCCGCGTCGCGCAGCTCAAAGTGGAGCTCCCCGCCCTGCGCCAGCGCCTCGAGGACCTCCCGCTTCTCGTTCGGCGCATGATCGAGGACGTCGGCGACAAGGAGTCCTATTCGCGCGTCACGAGCGACTCGCTCGAGCGCCTGATGCGGCACGACTGGCCAGGCAACGTCCGCGAGCTGCGCAACGTCGTGGCGGTCGCGGTCGCCTTCGCGAAGGAAGGGCCCATCGACCTCGCGGCTCACCTCTCGCCGCTGGTCTCCAGCCCGTCCGAGAGCACGCCGACGCGCGGGCGCACCTTCCAGGACGCCAAGCGCGAGGTGCTCGCGCGTTTCGAGCGCGAGTACTTCACGGCGCTCTACGCCGAATGTTCGGGCAACGTGAGCGAGATCGGCCGACGCGCCGCGATGGAGCGCGCCCACGTGCGCGGTTACCTGCGCCGGCACGGCATCGGCGATCCGAGCCGCTACAAGGACGAGAAGGACAAGCCTTGACCAGGTGCCGTGCACGGCTTGCGCCGGCGCCGCCGCGGCGTACTCCTTAAGAAGATGTCCTCGCCTGCTCCGCGCCGCCGGCCGCGTGTCCTTTCCTTCCTGCCGCTCGCGGTCTCTGCGCTGAGCGCGGTCATCGCGGCGCAGATGATCGCGCGCGACCCGCGCCTGCTGCTTCCGCTCGTTGCGGTGACGACGCTTCTCTTTGCGCCCGCGTTCGTCGGGCGTTGGCGCATGAGGCGGCTCCTCATGTCGGGCGACGTCGAGCGCGTCATCGGTACGTGGGAGGGCTCGATCGAGCGCGTGGGCCACGCCGAGACGATGGCTCCGCTGCTCCACGCGACCGCCTACGCGTCGTACGGATGGATCGACGCGGCTCGCCAGGCGCTCGCGCGCGCCGCCAAGGGGCCCGCGTGGGAGGCGGCGCTCGAGCAGCGGCTGTTCGTCGAGACGCTCCTGGACACGTTCGAGGGGGATCGCGAGGGCGCCATACGCAAGGCGAACGCCCTGGAGATCCTGCCCATCCCGAAGACCGGGGTGCTCTCCCGACGCCGCATCGCGCTGCTCCGGCGCGGTCTCGGCGCGCTCGCGCGCGCCTTCGCGCACGCCAGCCGCAAGGGGGACGCGCAGCTCCTGGCGAAGGCGGCGGGCACCTCGCCTCTCGTCCACTGGGCGATGCGTTACGCCGCGGCCATCGTGGCCGTGGACGACGGCCGGGGTCGAGAGGTCCGCGGGCTCCTCGCGGGGGCCCCGTCTTGGCCGGCGCAGAGCGCGTTTCGCGCCTATCACTCCGAGCTCGTCGAGCACGCCGCGGCGATCGCCTAGTTCGTAGCTCGCAGCCCGAGCCCCCGGGAGGCCCGACCGCTGGTAGACTGAGTCGGAACATGGAGGCCATCGCCCGCTCAGGCCGAACGCCCCAGCTGGTGAAGTACGAGGTGCTCGATGAACTCGGCCACGGCGGAATGGCCACGGTGTACCGCGCGCGGGACAAGCGTCTCGGTCGCGAGGTTGCGGTCAAGGTCATTCACCCGCACCTGCGCGACTCACGCGAGGTCGTGTCGCGCTTCAACGCCGAGGCCAGGGCCGTGGCCAAGCTGCGGCACCCGAACATCGTCGAGGTGTTCGACGTCAGCGAGACGGACGAGGCCGAGCAGTACCTGGTGGTGGAGCTCGTTCGCGGGACCACGCTGCGCAAAGTCCTGCAGGAGCACGGGGCGATGCCCGCCGAGATCGCGGCGGCGCTCGCGCTCGAGCTGCTGGGCGCCCTCGCCCACGCAAACGCCGCCGGCGTGATCCACCGCGACATCAAGCCCGAGAACGTCCTCATCGACCACGCCGCCGAGCGGGTCGTCGTCAAGCTGACCGACTTCGGGATCGCCAAGCTCCTCGACGCGCAGGGCGTGACCTCGACCGGGCAAGTGCTGGGCAGCCCCGCGCACATGGCGCCCGAGCAGATCGAGGGCGGCGACGTCGACGCGCGCGCCGACGTCTTCGGGCTTGGCGTTCTGCTCTACGAGTGCATGGTCGGCCACTTGCCGTTCGAGGGGAACAATCCGGCGCAGGTCCTGCGGCGCGTGCTCGACGGGCGCTACCCCGAGGCGCAAGCGGAACGGCCGGTCGTCGGGAGCCGCTGGAGCGGCATCCTGGACCACGCGCTCGCGCATGTCCCGGCCGACCGCTTCGCCGACGCGAATGCGGTGCGCGCAGCCATCGCGGGGGAGCTCGAACGCGTCGGCTTCTCGGAGCCGCCGCGCGAGCTCGCGGCATGGTTCGCCAGCCCGTCGGAGTACGCAGAGGCGCACGGGAAACGGATGATCGAGAAGCTGTGCGCGCTCGGCGCCGACGCTCGCAAGCGCGGGGACGTCCTGACCGCGGCGGCCGATTACAACCGGGCGCTCGCCCACGCGCCCGGCGATCCGCAGCTCTTGCGCGTCGTGGCGAGCGTGAACCGCGCCGGCGTGCTCGCGCGCGCGCTCAAGCGCGCTGCGGTGGCGCTCCTGCTGATGGTCGGACTCGGGTCCGTCGCCTTCGGTGTCGGGCGCTTCTTGCGCGCGCGCACCGCGCCGAAGTCTCCGGATCCGGCGCCCCTCGTCCTCGAGCATCTCGCGCCGACCGGGGTCGAGGCGACCGTCTCGGGCCCCGCAGTCCCCGAGGAGGACGCGCGCGCCATGGCCGCCCCGCGCGTGGCTCCTGCGGCCGTGCCGAGGTCCGTCGAGCGCACGGTGCGGCTCGATCTGACGCCGTCGATGGGCGTCATCGTCGCGGTCGACGAGGGCGCCCCTCGCCACGTGAACACCGGCGACGCCCTGACGCTCGACGGGAAATCCCATTCGCTCGCCTTCACGTGCGAGGTTTGCACAGCCGTGCACCGCGAGATCGGCGCGGGGGAGCGCGACGAGACGCTGAAGGTCACGGTCCCGATCAAGCCGGCCACCCTCTTCATCGAGGGCGATGTCGACAAGACCTACCAGATCGTGCAGCATCCCGAGGTCACGGTGCGCGCGGGGACGAACGTCGTCTCCCTCGGCAGCGCTTTCGAGCGCGTGACCGTTCAGCAGATCGAGACGAAGGTCTCCGTTCCCGTGCGCCTGGAGGCCGGAAACTCCGTGCGCGCGGCGTTCTGAGAAATCGGCCGGGCTTCTCCGTGCCCGGAGCCCGGAGGCTGGCGGGAACCGACGAAAATTCGGTTGCAGCGCGCACGCCCCGCGTTGGATCGTTTGGTGTGCGCTTGCGCGGCAAGCTCCTCGCGGCCGTGGTCCTCGTCGTCGCGGCGAACCGTGACGCGCTGGCCGATGCCCAGAGCGACCTGGAGAAGGCCCACGGCGCGTACGTCGCGCACAAGTACGACGAGGCAGAGGCACGTCTGCGCGCTCTCCTCGAGTCGAAGAAGAGCCCCCTCAAGGACCCCGACAGCATCGCGGACGCGCGGATGTACCTGGGCGCGGTCCTCCTCGCCGAGGGCAGGAAGGACGACGCGGGGCGGGTGTTCGAGCAGCTGCTCCTGGACAAGCCGGACTACCAACCGGACCCGCTGCGCGTATCGCTCGACGCGACCGATGCCTTGATCGACGCCCGCTCGCGGCTGCGCGACCGCCTCGCGGCGCTTCAAGCCGAGCAGGTCCGCAAGGTGCAGGAGGAGAAGGCGCGCGTGGAGGCGGAGCGGCAGAAGGCGGCGTCGCGCCTGGCGATGCTCGAGAAGCTCGCCTCGACGGAGAGCGTGATCGATCGCCACTCGCGCTGGCTCGCGCTAGTGCCGTTCGGCGTGGGCCAGTTCCAGAACGGGCAGGAGACGCTCGGCTGGGTGTTTCTGTCGACCGAGGTGCTGGCCGCCGCGGCGAGCTGCGGGGGCGCAGGGGTTTCGATCTACGAGCAGCTGCAGGCGAACGCCGCCGTCCAGCGACACGACATCCTGGAGGCCTCGAGCTACGAGCAGCGGGCCCAGTTCGCGGCCATCGTGGCGGACGGGTTCGGTGCGGCGTTCATGGCGGTAGCGATCGGCGGCATCGTGCACGCCCAGCTCACGTTCGTCCCCGAGCGCCGCGAGACGCGCAAGCGCGAGATCCCTCCTCTGGCCCTCGAGCCGATGATCGGTCCCGGCGTCCTCGGGATCGGCGGTCGATTCTGAACGGTCTGCGGCGAACCTGCGCGCGCTCTGTTGCGATCCCGTGTCGGTGATCGGCGAAACGTTCTGCGGAAGGCGGATCGCTCCCGGCTGTTTGCAGAACCTTTGCGCGGCGGCGACGTGTGCCTCCTAGAAGCGCAGGCGAGGAACGACAACCAGTCAGCGGAGGACTTCATGCATCGACATGCCAGGTATGCGACGTTCGTCGTCGCGGGAACGGTCGGGCTCCTTGCGTGCGGCGGTGAGTCGCCACGCCAGCCGGGCGAGACGTCGGCGGTCGGGCGCACGTCCCAGGCGCTGTCCACGAGCGCGCCGGTGTGCCAGCTCATGGCGTCGGCCAGCGCGGTCAAGCACGTCATCTACATCCAGTTCGACAACGTCCACTTCCGCCGCGACAACCCGAACGTCCCGTCGGACCTCGAGCAGATGCCTCACCTGCTCTCGTTTCTGACCGGCGGCGGCACGCTGCTCTCGAACCATCACACCCCGCTCATCTCGCACACGGCCGACGACATCGTCACGTCGCTGACCGGCGTCTACGCCAGCCGACACGGGCAGGCCGTCGCCAACAGCTACGGCTTCTTCACGCCGCCGGGGTCCAAGTTCTTCGACGGCTTCGCGAGCTCGTTCACCTACTGGACCGACCCCGTCAACACGACGACGGACACGTCGTTCAACATGATCACGCCCGACGGCAAGAACACGCCGGCGCCGTGGGTTCCGTACACCCGCGCGGGGTGCAACGTCGGCGCCGCGTCGATCGCGAACATCGAGCTCGAGAACACATCGGGCGACCTGCGCACCGTCTTCGGCGCGAGCTCTCCGCAGGTCGCCGAGGCGAAGGCCAACCCGAGCCAGGCCACGGCGGACTTCGTCGGCATCAGCGTGCACTGCGCGGCGGGCGACACGCTCTGCTCGGCGGAGAACGGCGGCGTGGCCGACCTTCTGCCGGACGAGCCGGGCGGATACAGCGGCTACAATGGCCTCTTCGGGCACAAGTACGTCGCCCCGCTCATCAGCCCGAACGGGCCGCTGACGGACCTGAGCGGGCAGCCCATAAGCGGCTTCCCCGGCTTCGGCGGGATCAGCGCCGCGCAGACGCTCGCGTACGTCGCGGCGATGCAGGAGCACGGCATCGCGGTGACGTTCGCCTACATCTCCGACGCGCACGACAACCATGCGGGCGGCAACGCTTTCGGCCCGGGCGAGGCGGGGTACGTCGCCCAGCTCGCCGCGTACGACCAGGCCTTCGATGCGTTCTTCACGCGCCTCGCCGCGGACGGGATCACGAAGGACAATACGGTCTTCGTCGTCACAGCCGACGAGAACGACCACTTCGCGGGCGGACCGCCCAGCCCCGCGAACTGCGACGGCGTCACCATCCCGTGCACGTACGCGAAGAGCGGCGAGATCGACGCGAACATCACGTCGCTCCTCGCGAAGGTCGACTCGTCGCTCGCGGCGACGCCGTTCGACATCCACTTCGACATGGTCCCGGTCTTCTACATCCAGGGCAACCAGGCGCCGGGCACGCCGGCAGCGCGCGCTTACGAGCGCGCCGCCGCCAAGCTGACCGCGGTCAGCCCCATCACGGGCAACACGGACCAGCTCACCGTCGCCCTCGCCGACCTGGCGGAGCTGAACCTCTTGCACATGGTCACCGGCGACGCGCAGCGCACGCCGAGCTTCGTCATGTTCGGCAACGACGACTACTTCTTCCAGACCTCCGGACCGGACGTCCAGGAGAACCCCGGGTTCGCCTGGAACCACGGCGGCGTGCAGGCCGAGATCACGCACACGTGGCTCGGCATCGTCGGCCCCGGCGTCAAGCGCGACGGCGTCAGCGACGCCGTCTGGTCCGATCACACCGACATCCGCCCGACGGTGCTCGCGCTCGCCGGACTCGCCGACGACTACGTGTCCGACGGGCGCGTGCTCTCCGAGGTGCTCGAGAAGCGCGCGCTGCCCGAGGCGGTCGGCGATCACACCGAGGCGTTCGAGCGCCTCGCCCGCGCGTACAAGGCCATCAACGCGCCGGTCGGGCCGCTCGCTCTCGCGTCGCTGCGCATCTCGACGGCGGCCCTCGCCAGCGGCGACGCCACGAGCGACACGAAGTACCAGAACGCGGTGGCGCTCTTGAACGACCTGACGAAGGCCCGCGACGCGCTGGCGCAGAAGATCATCGCGGCGCTCGACGGGGCCGAGTTCCACGGCACGCCCGTGGAGCCGCGCCAGGCAGAGGCGTGGGTCCTCGAGGCCGACCTCCTCGTGGCCGCCGTCGAAGCCGCCGCCGCCGCGTTTTAGATCACCGAAGCCGAACAGCAGGCCGGGCCGCCGAGCCGCCTTTGTGGCTTGGCGGCCGCCTCTTGTTGCCGTCGTCCTGTCCGAGCCCTCAGATCGCGCGGCGGACGAAGAGATTCTCCAGCGTCTCGCGCTTGGGCGTGACGCTCTCGAGGCGGGCGCCGTCGGCGAGCGCGCGTTGAACGACGTCGCGCACCGCGTCGTCGCCCTCGACTTCCATGACGAGGAGGTCGCCGACTTCGCGGGTTGCGCTCGCGATGCCGGCGAGCGCCTCGCGCAGCGTCGGGCTGGCGCCCCCGATGGTCACTTCGCTGTGGCGGTCGCCCGCCGAGAGGAGGTCTCGAAGCGCGCCCGCGACGACGACCTCTCCCTTTCGCAAGATGCAGACGCGATCGCAGAGCATCTCGACGTCGCTCAAGATGTGGCTCGAGAAGAAGACGGTCCGGCCGCGTCGCTTCTCTTCGAGGATGAGGTCGCGCACCTCTTTGCGGCCGACGGGGTCGAGGCCGCTCATCGGCTCGTCGAGGACGAGGAGCTCCGGCTCGTGGACCAGCGCCGCGGCGAGGGCCACTCGCTGCAGCATGCCCTTCGACAGGGTGCGGGCGGGTCGGTCGATGGCGCTCGCCATCCCCACGCGCTCGATGACCTTCACGCAGCGCTCGCGGAGGGTGCTCCCGGCGAGCCCGGAGAGACGCCCACAGAGCGTCACGAACTCTCGCGGAGACAGGTAGGGATACACATAGGGGTTCTCCGGGAGGAAGCCGACGCGCGCCATCGTCTCCGGGGAGGGCGCGCGGACGCCGAGGATCTCCATCGTCCCCGCGCTGGGGGCGATGAGCCCCATGAGCATCTTGATGGTCGTCGTCTTTCCCGCGCCGTTCGGCCCGAGAAAGCCGAAGATGTCGCCGGCAAACACCTCGAGCGAGATGCCGCGCACGGCCGTGACCACCGTCCCTGTGAACGGCTTCTGGAACTTCTTGGCGAGTCCGGTGACGCGAAGAACCGCGTCGCTCACGATCCGCTCTCCGCGACCGCGTATTCGTGCAGCTTGTATTGAATTTTGCGCGGGCTGACGCCGAGCACCGTAGCGGCCTTCGAGGTGGAGCCGCCGCAGGCTTCGAGCGTTTTCAGGATGGCGTACCGTTCGAGCTCCGCGATCGTCGAGCCCGGGATCGCCGGCACGCCGTCGCGCTCTTCGGCGGGGACGACGCTGGGAGGAAGGTGCCGCTTCTCGATCTTCGACCCCTCGCAGAGGACGACCGCACGCTCGATGACGTTCTCGAGCTCGCGGACGTTTCCGGGCCAGCGGTACTCGAGCAGCGTCGCGAGCGCGTCGTCCGCGAACGTCTCGATCGTCTTCCCGTTCTCGGCGGCGTACCGGCGCAAGAAGAAGCTCGCCAGGGCCGGAATATCCCCACGGCGCTCGCGCAAGGGCGGGAGCTCGACCGTGACGACGTTGAGACGATAGAAGAGGTCCTCGCGGAAGGTGCCCTTCTTGATCTCCGCGAGGAGGTCCCGGTTCGTCGCCGCGATCACGCGCACGTCCACCTTGAGCGTCTCGTTGCCGCCGACGCGCTCGAACGTCTTCTCCTGGAGGAAGCGCAGGAGCTTGACCTGCACCGCGGGGGAAATCTCGCCGATCTCGTCGAGGAAGAGCGTGCCGCCGTCGGCCTGCTTGAAGCGCCCCTCGCGCCGGCCGACAGCGCCCGTGAACGCTCCGCGCTCGTGCCCGAAAAGCTCGCTCTCGAGGAGCGACTCGCTCAGGGCCGCGCAGTGCAGGCGGACGAACGGCGAACGGGCGCGCGGAGACGCGAGGTGAATCGCCTCGGCCACGAGCTCCTTGCCGGTGCCGCTCTCGCCGGTCACAAGGACGCTCGCCTTGCTCGGCCCCACCTGCGCCACGAGCTCGAGGACGGCGTGCATCTTGGGGTCGGCCGAGACGACGTGGCTGAAGGCGTTGCGCTCGCGCAGGCGGTCGCGCAGCCTCCGCGTCTCCTGGAGGAGGCGCGCCTTCTCCATGGCCCGCTCGACCACCGCGCCGAGGGCCTCCGGGTCGAGCGGCTTGAGGAGGTAGTTCTCGGCCCCCTTCTTCATCGCCTCCACCGCGCTCGAAATCGTGCCGAACGCCGTCATCACGACGAAGACCGCCCCTGGCGCGGCGCTGCGCGCCTTCTCCATGAACGCGATCCCGTCGAGACCGGGCATCTTCAGGTCCGTGAGGATCACGTCCGGCGCGAATTCGTCGAGCTTTCCAAGCGCCTTGAACCCGTCCGCTGCAGTCTCCGTTGCGTAACCCTCTTCGCGGAGGATCTCGCTCAGGGCACCGCGCGCGTTGGCCTCGTCGTCCACGATGAGAATGCGACCCCGTTGAGCCATGTCCCAGGGAGTGTAGTTCGCATGCCCGAGGCCCGCCGGGCCGAGGGAGCGAACTCCCACACGAACGGCGTC
>CALKVG010000581.1 GCA_937998045.1 uncultured Myxococcales bacterium | reverse complement strand
CTACACGCGTAAGATCGTCGGCAGCGTCAGATGTGTATAAGAGACAGACGTAAAGATGCGGGATCAGCCGCAGCGCCCAGAGCTGCTCGATCGACTGGTGCGTTGGCCCGTCCTCCCCGAGGAAGATCGAGTCGTGCGTGTAGATCCACAGGCACTGCTGCTCGAGGATCGCGCTCAGGCGAACGCTCGGCCGCATGTAATCGCTGAAGATGAGGAACGTCGACCCGAACGGGATGATCCCGCCCGTCAGCGCCAACCCGTTGCAGACCGCGCCCATCCCGTGCTCGCGGATGCCGAAATGCATGTTGCGCCCGGCGAACTTGCCGGGGCCGATGCTCGGCGCGTCCTTGATGATCGTCTTCGTCGACGGCGCCAGGTCCGCCGAACCGCCGATGAGGGACGGCACGAGCCTGGCGACGACTTGCTCGAGCGCGTTCGAGAGGTTGCGCGTGGCGTCCTCCTTCTCGGGCAACGCCTTGAGGAGTTCGTCGTACAGGTTCGCCGGGACTGCGCGCTTCTCGAACGCGTCGAGCTGCGCCGCGAGCGCGCCGTTCGCCTTGCGCCACGCCTCGTAGCCTGCGTTCCACGTTTCGTGGTCCTTCGCGAGCTCCGCGGCACGCTCGCGGAAGAGGGCGTACACCTCCGCCGGAACGACGAACGACTTCTCCGCGTCGAAGCCCATGAGCTTCTTCGTGGCCGCTACCTCGTCCTTGCCGAGCGGCTCGCCGTGCGCCTCTTTCGTGTCGTGCTTGTGCGGCGCGCCGTTCCCGATGTGCGTGCGGGCGCGGATGAAGCACGGCTGCGCCTTGGTCGCCTGGTGCGCGATCGCCTTGTCGATCGCCGCGCGGATCTTCGCGTGGTCGTGGCCATCGTCGAGCCACTGCACGAACCAGCCGTACGCCTCGTACCGCTTGCACGCGTCCTCGGAGTACGCGAGCGCGGTGTCGCCCTCGATGCTGATGTGGTTGTCGTCGTAGATGACGATGAGGTTATCGAGCCCGAGGTGCCCCGCGATGCTCGACGCCTCGCCGCTCACCCCTTCCATCAGGTCGCCGTCGCTCGCCAGGCAGTAGACGCGCGAGGCGGCGAACGGCTCGCCGAAGCGCGCCGTCTTCAGCTTGAGCCCGAGCGCCAGACCCACCGCGTTGCCCACGCCCTGGCCGAGGGGGCCGGTCGTCGTCTCGACGCCCGCCGTCAGGCCGTGCTCGGGGTGCCCCGGGGTCTTGCTTCCCCACTGGCGGAAGTTCTCGATCTCCGCCAGCGGCAGGTCGTACCCCGAGAGGTGCAGCATCGAATAAAGCAGCATCGACGCGTGCCCGCAGGACAGCACGAAGCGGTCGCGCCCGATCCACGCGGGATCGCGCGGGTCGTGGCGCATGTACCGCGCGAAGAGCTCGAACGCGATGTCGGCGAGCCCCATCGGCGTGCCCGGGTGGCCGCTCGCAGCCTTTTCGACCGCGTCGATCGAAAGGCCCTTGATGGTGTTTACGGCGAGCTGGATTTGCTTCGGGTCGTAATCGCGCAGCATGTTCGTTCGTGCGTTTTACAGCAAGGCCACGAGATAGGAAGTGCCGCTGCGGCGTTTCGCGCTAATTTGACACCGCCACCCGCGCGGCACCGGTCAGGCCGATGCCCGAATCCAGCACGACGGCGACCGGCATCTTCTCGAGGAGGCGCTGCTGCCGCCCCTTGGAGACGAACGCCTTGTGAAATCCGCCGCGGACCAGCACCGGGAGGATCCGCCCGGCGATGTTGCCGCACACGTACACCCCCCCGACCGAGAGCGTCTTCAGCGCGAGATTCCCCGCCTCGGCCCCGTAGATCGTCGCGAAGAGCTCGAGCGCGCGCGCCGCGGGCTTGCTCTTCCCCGTGAGACCGAGCTGCGCGATCTCGGCGTTTCGGTCGGGTGCCGCCGCGATGGCGGCGGCGTTGCTCTTCGGCTCGGCCGTACCCTTGGCCTCGCGGAAGAAGTCGTACAGGCTGCCGAGCCCGTCGCCGGAAAGGATGCGCTCCCAGCTCACGTGCGGCCCGAAACGCGCCCGGAGAAACGTCAGGAGCTCGTCCTGGAGCCTGTCTCCCGGGGCGAAGTCGGTGTGGCCGCCCTCGGTCGGGCTCGGAACGAAGCGCCGGCCCGCCTCGTCCCAGACGAGGATCGCCTCGCCCAGGCCGGTGCCCGCGGCGAGCACGGCCACGTTCGCTCCCTTGCGCTTGGGCGCGCCGGCCTTCCCGAGGACGTGCATCTTGCTGGCAGGCACGGCGAGCGCCCCCACGGAGAGCGCGACGAGGTCGTTCAGCAGCGTGACCCGCGGGATGCGAAGCGCGCGCGACAGCCCGCGGGCGTCGATGTCCCAGCCGAGGTTTGTGATGTGGACTCGACCCCCCACGACGGGGCCCGCCACGCCGAACGCCGCAGCCTTGATCTTTGGCCCCTGCTTTCCGAGGAACTCGCGAACGACCGCGTCGAGCGACGCGAACGCTCGGCTCTCGAAGACCTCCTGCTGCACGACCCGCGCGCCCCTCGGCGTGCGCTCGACCAGCGCGAGGCGGGCGTTGGTCCCCCCGATGTCTCCGGCGACGAACACGCGAACGCCTCTACCACGACTCGCCTCCCAAAACCCAGATCGCAGCGAGCCCGAGGCCCACTCCGAGCGCCCGGCGGCCCGTGAAGGGCTCCCCGAAGATCCACGGCGCCATCAGCGCGCTCAGGGCCACGCCCCCGCCGAGGACGATCGTGCCCGTCGACGCGACCGGGCCCCCGCGGCGCAGCGTGGCGAACAGGAGGACGCTGGCCACCGACACCGCGAGCCCGCTGGCCGCGGCGAAGCCGAAGCCCGCGCGCGTCGGGGTCACCGTCGCGCCGCGCACGCCGAGCAAAAAGCTCGCCGCGATGCCGGTCACCGCGCTGACCTCGAGCACGAGCGCGCCCAGGCGGTCCTCGATCCGCCCGGAGGCCGCGCGCAAGAGCAGGTAGTGGATGGCGATGAAGACGGCGGCGCCGAGCGCCGGAGGAGTCCACGCGGGCATGCGCCCCGCCATATCACCGCGCGCGGCGCTCGCGGGGGCGAACGCGACGCCGAGGGCGCCGGCGAGGAGCGCGACGGCGTCACCGTAGCGACCATGGACCGCGCTTCACGATCGCGCTCGGAGCGCCGGAAAAACCGCGACAATCCGCGCGGCACGCTCGCTGCAGAAGAACCGCGCGGGCGCCGGCGCCTCGTTCTCCACCCCGGCTGTTCTCTTCCTTGGCTTAGCGGCGCCCTTTTTTTCAGCGCTTCCCGCCGTCGTGCACTGCCGTGAAGTGTTCGGCGAACGTCTCCGAGAAGGTGCTCCGCCCGTCGCTCCGCGCGACGAAATAGAAGTAATGCGTCGAAGCGGGCGCCATGACGGCCTCGAGCGCCTTCGCGCCGGGATTGGCGATCGGCCCCGGCGGCAGCCCCTCGTGCGTGTACGTGGAGTACGGGTTGTCCGGGTCGTGCTCGATGGCGGCCGTCGGCTTGCCGCTGAAGTTCGCGCAAGAAGCGGCCCTCTCGGGCACCACGAGGCACCCGTACGCGGCCGTGGGGTCGCACTCCAGCCGCTTCGGCACGAACCTCGGATCGCGCAGGCGGTTGAGGAACACGCTGGCGACCGTCGGGCGGTCCTCGTCGGCGCCGGTCTCCTTCTCGACGAGAGACGCGAGCGTCACGACGTCGCGGATGCCGAGCCTGGCCGAGGTCATCACGTCGTTCAGCGTGGCCGAGTGGCTGCGCGAGAGGATGTCCCACCGACGGTCGAACTCGCGCTTCATCGTCCGCACCACGTCCCGCGGGTCGCCGTCGTAGGGGAGGTCGTAGGTCGCCGGGAAGAGGAAGCCCTCGGCGCTATCGCCGGCGATCCCGAGCTCGCCGAGGAGCGCGGGGTCGGCCGTCGCGTCGAGGAACGCGCGGAGCGGGACGATTTGTCGGTCCTGGAGGCGGCGCGCCATGTCGAAGCGGTTCCACCCCTCGGGGAAAGTGACGCGCGCGTGCCCTCGCCGCGGGCCGCGCTCGAGGCGGGACATGAGCTCCCGGGGGCTCGCGTCGTCCGTGAGCAGGTGCGTGCCGGCGACGACGCCGTGCGCACCGCCCGTCGCGCGCACCCAGAGTGCGAAGAGACGCGGGCTCGCAAGAAGGCCCGCCGACGCCAGCAGGTCTGCGAGCTGCTGCGTCGACGGCTCGGCGGGGACGACGATCTCGACGGTCCGCCCCTCCCCAGGCCCGCGCTCGGCGGGATAGAGGACGAAGAGCCACGAAGACGCGGCGAACGCCGCCAGCGCGAGCGCCCCCGCGATCCACGCGCCCGCATGGCGCTTCGGCGCGGACCGCGGCGGTCCGAAGGGGGGCGGCGCGCCGCGCTTCGGCCGGCGCTTGCGGCGGCGCTTGGTGACCGGTGCGCGCGGGCTCACTCCCGCCCTCCAGACCGGCGCTCACCCCGCGCGTCGAGCCATGCTTGCAGGATGGCGCACGCCGCGGCCTCGTCCACTCGCGCTTTGGCTTTTTTCCCGCGGACCTCGCTCGCGCGGAGCGCCCGGTGCGCCTGCACGCTGGTCAGCCTCTCGTCCCAGAGCTCGACCGCGCGGCCGGTCGCGTCGGCGATCCTCTGGGCCATCGCCCTCGCCTGGCGCGCCGCCACCCCCTCCCCGCCCCCCATGTCCAGCGGGAGCCCGACCACGAAGCGCACGATGTTTTCCTGGTCGGCCAGGGTCCGGATGCGCTCGAGCAGCGCGCGCGGATCCCGCCCGTCGAGCGTTCCGCGCGGGTGCGCCATCATCCCGAGCTCGTCGTCGATCGCGACGCCGACCCGCACGCGCCCCAGATCGAGCCCACAGGTACGTCCCGAGGCCACGGGAAGCGATTACCAAGCCCGAGCGGCCTCCGCCAGCCGCTCCGCCACCGCCCGACTCCTTCACCACGCTTGACCCGGCCACGCGCACGGGGCCATAAGTTCCGCCCTGTCGTAGGAACCCCGACGTATGACCCAGCTCCAGGCCGTAAAAGGCATGAACGACGTCCTCCCCGACGAAATCGGGGGGTGGCAGCGCATCGAGCGCGCGTACGCGCGCACGATGAGCCTGCACGGGTTCCGGGAGGTGCGCACGCCCTACGTCGAGCCGACGGGCCTCTTCGTGCGGGCCATCGGCGACACGACCGACGTGGTCGAGAAGGAGATGTACTCGTTCGAGCACCACGGCGAGACGCTCACCCTGCGCCCGGAGGGGACTGCCGGCGCGGCGCGCGCGTACATCGAGCATTCGGTGCACGCCAGGGAGCCGGTGACGCGCTGGTGGTACTCGGGGGCGATGTTCCGCGGTGAGCGCCCGGCGCGCGGCCGCTACCGCCAGTTCTACCAGCTCGGCGCCGAGATCTTCGGCGACGCCGGCCCGGGGTGCGACGCCGAGATGATCGACATGCTCGTCGTCTTCCTGCGGGATCTCGTCGTCCCCGACCTCGAAGTGCTCGTCAACTCACTCGGCGGTCCGCAGACGCGGGCGCGTTACCGCGAGGCGCTCGTCCAGCATCTCACGCCGAAGACCGCGGAGCTCTCGCCCGACTCGCAGCGGCGCCTCGGCACCAATCCCCTGCGCATTCTCGACTCGAAAGACCCGCGCGACCAGGTCGCCGTCCGCGACGCCCCCACCATCGACGACTTGCTCGACGACGACGACCGCGAGCACTTCCGCAAGCTGCGCGCCCACCTCGACGCGCTCGGAACGCCGTACTCCGTCGATCCCCGCCTCGTCCGCGGTCTCGACTACTACACGCGCACCCTCTTCGAGATCAAAGGCGCTCATGAGAAGCTCGGAGCCGGCAGTACGCTCGTCGGCGGCGGCCGCTACGACTACATGACCGCGGACCTCGGCGGCCCTCAGGTGCCGGCGATCGGCTTCGCGGCGGGGCTCGAGCGGCTCCTCATCGCGAGCGACCTTCCGCCGGCGGTGACCGCGACCGACGCGGTCGTCGCTCCCCTCGGAGAGTCGGCGATCGAGGCGGGGCTCGTGCTGGCGCGCGACCTGCGCGCCAAGGGCATCCGCTGCGAGATCGACACGCGCGGCAGCGGCCTGCGGAGCCAGCTGCGGCGCGCAAACTCGCTCGGCGCGCGCGTCGTCCTCATCCTGGGGGAGAGTGAGCTCGCCGAGGGCGCCGTCCAGGTGAAGGACCTCGACGCGCACACCGAGGAGCGCATGGCGCGCGACCAGGCGCTCCGTATCGTCGTCGACCGGCTCGTCGCCGCGTCGCGCAGCGTCGACTCACGGCCCCCGGCGCCCGGAACCTGAGGAATGAAGAAGAAGGACCGACCCCGAGATCGGATGCTGCCGGCGCGCGGATTGCTCCTCCCGATCGCTGTCCTTCCCCTCCTCGCTTCGGCGCCTGCGCTCGCGCAGCGGCGGGGCGCAGACGGCGAGCACGCGCAGCCGTTCGCCCTC
>CALKVG010000580.1 GCA_937998045.1 uncultured Myxococcales bacterium | reverse complement strand
CTTGTGCGCTCATCGCCCTCAATCAGGCGTGACTCCGTTTTCGGACCGGCTCTTAGCGCAACGATCGGATGCCGACTCGTCCGCCGGGCAGCGTCAGGCGGCGTCCGGCGGCTTCGGCTCATCCGGCGGCTCGCTCGAGCGAGGCGGGTCCTCGTGCTCGACGGGGTGCGGCCCCCGCTTGCCCGAGCCCGACGATGGCTCGTGCCCTTGCTCCTCCGCCTTCTTCCCGAAAAACTCGCTCTTGCCGAATACCTCGCGCTCGAGCGTGCGCCCGACGTTCTCGAGGGCACGGCCGACTTCGCGCGCGCTCGTCACGACGACCTCTTCGAGGTCTTTCCGGGGAAGCTTCTCGACCGTGGTCTTCGCCGCACGGAAGAGGAGGCCCAGGCCCCGGCGGACGTCGCTGAAGGGATTCGGCTTCTCGTCGCTCATACCCGCAAAGATGCGCACGATTCCGTCCGCTGTCGAGCAAGGGCGCTCGCCGCCGGAAAGGCGGAGAGCCTCGCGCGCGATTCAGCCTGGTCGCGCCGCGCTCCGGGCCGCCGCGTGGCGGGGCAAGGTCACCTGGAACGTCGTCCCCTCGCGGTCGCTGGACTCGACGTCGATACGGCCCCCGTGCGATCGCACGATCTGGTTGGCGATGAACAGGCCGAGCCCGAGTCCCCCGTTCGCCTTCGGTTCGTTCCCGCCGCGCCAGAAGGCCTCGAAGACGTGGGGGATCTCGTCGGACGGTATGGCCTTGCCGGCGTTGTGCACTCGGATGGTCACGTCTTCGCCCGCGTCGACGAGCTCCATCTGCACCGGCGCGCCCCGGTCTCCGTGCTCGAGGGCGTTGCCCACGAGGTTGCCGATGACCTGACCGAGGCGGTCCGGATCCCACTCCCCGTGCAGGTCGCCGCGCGTACAGTTCACGATCTGCCGCTCGGGGTACGAGGCCTTCAACGTGTCGAGCGTCGTCTTCGCGACCGCGGGGAGATCGACCGGCTGCGGCGAGATGGGGATGCCTCCGCCGAGCCTTCCGCGGGTCAGGTCGAGCAGGTCGGAGATCATCCGCGCCATGCGATCGACGCTCGCGAGGATGCGACCGGCCAGGCGCGCCACGCCGGGAGGCGTCTCCTCGCGGCGGAGCATCGCGGCCGCGCCGATGCCGATCGCATTGAGGGGGTTGCGCAGGTCGTGGCTGACGATGCCGAGGAAGCGCTCGCGGAACTCCGCGGCCTGCTCTCGCAGCGTGACGTCGACCGCGGTTCCGACGAAATGCTCCGCCCGGCCGCCCGCGTCTCGGGCCAGCACCCGGCCGCGCGCGGCGATCCAGCGCTGCACGCCGTCGACGACGCCGAGCGTCCGGAACGTCAGCCGGTACACGTCTTCGTTCGCCAGGTTCTTCCGCAGCTGCGCTTCGACCGAACGGCGGTCGTCCGGGTGCACGGCCGCGAGGAAGATGCCGTAGTCGACCGGCGCGCCCGGCTGCATCCCGAAGAGCGCGCGGCAGCCCTCGTCCCAGATGATCACCCCCGTCTTGGGGAACCACTCCCACGTGCCGATCTCCGCCGCATCGAGCGCCAGCTGCATGCGCTCGGCCTGCGCGAGCGCCAGGCGCTCGCGGTTGAGCAGGAACTGCTCGGCGGCCTCGGCGATGACCGCGTCGAGGACGTCGGAGAGGCGCCAGACGTCGCCCAGGGCATCGGCCGCCGCCTGCGCCGAGAGCGCGCGGCGGATGAGGACGCGCCGCAGGACGCGGTACTCGTTGACGACCTCGCGCAGATCGAAGTCGCGGACGAACCGATCGGCGGCGTGACGCTGGGCTTGCCACGCGACGAACCCCTTCGGGTCCTCCTGCGTGTCGAGCCACGCGACGAGGTCGGCAAGGAGGGCCGGGACGTGGTCGAGGAGCACGAGCGGGGGCAGGGGCGCGTCCGAAGGGACGAGCTCGCGCACCTCCTGGGCCCATTCGCCGGCAATCTCGTCCAGGTGGTCGCGCAAGAGATCCGCGAGACGCATGGGCAGCACCCTTTTTCTTAAGGAGCGGCCTGGTGGGCAACAAGAGCGGGCGAAGGCTTCTCGCGCTCGCCGAGAACGAAGCGCGGCGGCTGCCAGAATCGCCGGCCGGGGAGCGGGGGCTCCGCGCGTTTGCAGCGTCCGCTCAGGCATGACGTTTGCTGTCGTGCGATTTGCTGCACCGTTAGACGGCACCTGTAGCAAGGATCGGCACGCCAGCTACCGGGGAGATGCACGGGGCAAACTTCGCCGGCCGACGCAGTACGCCACAGCTGCTGATGCTTGTCCCTCTCCGCGGCGCGCTAGCGCACGCTCCCCGAACGCACGAAGCCGCCATGAAAATGGAAGATCGGGCAAAAGCTTCCTTCGAAGTACCGGGACTGGACGACATCTTGCGCGGAGGTTTGCCGCGCGGTCGCATCTACTTGCTGAAGGGCCGCCCGGGGACGGGGAAGACGACGCTCGCCCTCCAGTTTTTGCTCGGCGGCGCGACGCGCGGCGAGCGGGGCCTGTACATCGCGCTCTCCGAGACGATCGACGAGCTCCGCCAGGTGGCGGACGCACACGGTTGGTCGCTCGACGGCCTCTCGCTGTTCGAGCTCGGGTCGGCCTCGACCGGACCCGGCATCGACGAGCAGTACACGATGTACCACCCGGCCGAGGTGGAGCTGACCCAGGCAATGGGAGCGCTCGTGGCCGAGGTCGAGCGCGTCGGGCCCGAACGCCTGGTCATCGATTCGCTCTCGGAGATCCGCCTCCTCGCCCACGGGCCCCTGCGCTACCGCAGGCAGGTCATGGCGATGAAGCAGAAGTTTGCCGGGCGGCAGGCGACCGTCCTTTTGCTGGACGACATGACCGCCGGAGAGGCAGACGAGCACCTCGAGAGCGTCGTCCACGGCGTGCTCTCGCTCGAACGACACTCCCCGGTGTACGGCAGCGCCCGGCGACGCATCGAGGTCGCCAAGCTCCGCGGAGTCCCGTTCCGCGACGGCTTTCACGACTGCGTGATCGCTCACGGCGGCGTCCAGGTGTTCCCGCGCCTCATCGCCGCAGAGCACGCACCCGACTACGAGCGCGGACAGTCGCCGAGTGGCGTCCCGTCGCTCGACGCCCTCCTCGGCGGAGGGCTCGACCGTGGCACGGCGACGCTCGTCGTCGGCCCGGCGGGGTCGGGCAAATCGGCGCTCTCCGCGCAGTACGCCGTCAACGCAGCGGAGCGAGGCGAGAAGGGCGCCATCTTCACGTTCGACGAGGGATACGAGACCGCGCTGGCGCGCGCGACTGCGCTGGGGATGCCCCTCGCGCGGCACGTCGAGACGAAGCGCATTCGCCTCCAGCAGATCGACCCGGCCGAGATGTCCCCCGGGCAGTTCGCGTACGAGATCCGCCGATGCGTCGAGCACGACGGCGTGCGCCTCCTCGTCATCGACAGCTTGAACGGCTACCTGAACGCGATGCCCGAGGAGAACTTCCTCCTCAACCATTTGCACGAGCTCCTCGCGTACCTGAGTCAGAAGGGCGTCGTGACCATTTTGGTGGCGACGCAGCACGGCCTCGTCGGCGCCGTGACGGCGACGATCGACGTGAGCTACCTGGCGGACACCGTCGTGATGCTCCGCTACTATGAAGCTGCCGGCGCCGTGCGCAACGCGATCTCGGCCATGAAGAGGCGCGCCGGCGGTCACGAGCGAACGATCCGCGAGTTCTCTCTCGGGCCTTCGGGAATCGTCGTGGGCAAGCCGCTGACGGATTTCCACGGCGTCCTCGCGGGCGTGCCCACGTACACGGGGGCGTCCGAGTCCCTGATGGAATGGAGCGGTGGCTGAGTCGGGCGACCAGCGCGAGGAGCGCGTCCTCGTCCTCGCGCTCTTCGGCGGAGACGCGACGCAGACGGCGCGCATCCTGGAGTCCATCGAGGTGTCGGCGGAGATTTGCGACGACGTCGTCGCGCTGTGCCGGCGCATCGAAGAAGGCGCAGGGGCGGCGGTGATCGCGGAGGAGACGCTCGTGTCCGCCGGGGCACGCCTGCTCGCGCAAACGCTCGAGAAGCAGCCCGCGTGGTCGGATTTTCCGCTCATCGTGAGCACGGTTCAGACGGAGCCGGGGCACGTGGGGTTCGGGCTGGCGGCGGCGCTCGGTCGCACGGCGAACGTCACGTTGCTCGAGCGGCCGGTGAGCCGGCGCGCGATGGCAAGTGCCGTTCAGAGCGCGTTGCGCGCGCGCCGGCGCCAGCTCGAGGTGCGCGACCTGCTGAACGACCTCGAACGGACCAGCCGGATGAAGGACGAGTTTCTGGCCGTCGTGAGCCACGAGCTCCGGACGCCGCTCACGGCCATCCTCGGGTGGAGCCACATCCTGAAGTCGCGCACGATGGAGCCGCCGAAGCTCGCGGCCGCGCTCGAGACGATCGCGCGCAACGCCGAGGCGCAGGCGCGCCTCGTCGAGGACCTGCTCGACGTCGGGCGCATCATCAGCGGAAAGCTCGGGCTCGATCTCGCGCTCGTCGACCCGGCGTCTGCGGTGGCGCTGGCGGTGGAGGCCATTAGCCCGACGGCGTCGCTGCGCGGCGTGAGTCTGCACGTGGGCTTCGATCCGCGGATCGGCCTCGCGCGCATCGACGCGACGCGCGTCCAGCAGATCGCGTGGAACTTGCTGAGCAACGCCGTGAAGTTCACTCCGCGCGGCGGTCGCGTGGCGGTGGACCTAGCCGTGGTCGCCGATGGTTTCGAGCTCGTCGTGCGCGACACGGGCTGCGGCATCGCGCCGGTGTTCCTCCCTTACGTCTTCGAGCGGTTCCGGCAGCAGGACGCGTCGACGACGCGCCGCTACGGGGGGCTCGGTCTGGGGCTCGCCATCGTCAAGAACCTCGCCGAGCTTCACGGCGGCCGGGCGACCGTCGAGAGCCCGGGCGAAGGGCAGGGCGCGACGTTTCGCGTGCGCTTTCCGACGGAGTCGCTCGGGACTGCGCGGGACCGGATCGGGGACGAGGGCCTGCGCATCGCAGCGCCCGCGCTCTCCGCCGCCGCGCCGCCGTCCCTCGACGGCGTGCGCATCGTGGTCGTCGACGACGACGCGGACACGCGCGCGGTGATGGAGGCCATGCTCGTGGGCGCCGGCGCGGTGGTCCGGACGGCAGCGGCGTCGAGCGAAGGGTTGCAGGCGGTCGCCGAGATGCGGCCGCACCTGGTCGTCGCGGATATCGCGATGCCCGAAGAGGACGGATACACGTTCGTACGGCGGCTGCGGACGCGCCCGCCGGAGGCGGGGGGCCGGACGCCGGCGATTGCGCTGACGGCGTACGCGCGAGAGGACGACCGGAGACGCGCGCTCATCGCGGGCTTCACGCAGCACATGAGCAAGCCGGTTGACCCGGCGCGGCTTCTCGTCGAGGCTGCGGAGCTCGCGCGCGCCGGCGCGCGCACCCCGTGAGCGCGTCGCGCGAGCGGTACGGTCAGCGGCCGCCGCTGGCCGAAGGTCCGGCGGACCTCTTCACGTCGCGGTACGTGAGAAGACGCGGGGGGAGCAGGGCGTCCGCCGCCTTGAGCATCGCGATCCCATTGAGCATCGCCTCGTGCCGCGTGGACACGGAGGACGTCGGCGTCGGCGGCGGCTGGATCCAGAAGACGGCGGTGATGATCCCGCGGAGGATCGGCGAGGGCGTCACCGTCGAGCTTCCAACGCTCGCCGCCTTCGAAAGGCCGGAGACCTTCCTCGTCCAGTCCCCGGTGTATTGGCGCTGGCTGGCGGGAGTGATCTCGCGCATGAGCGTGAGGTCGGTGATAAAGAAGAGCTTTTGTCGGATCCTCGCGGCCTCGTTCAGCAGCGCCTCGAGGTGATCGAGGACGGCGTGGAGCGCCTCGTCCGCCACGCGCTTCTCCGGGAATTCCGTCAGCACGATCGGCCAATCGGCCAGCGAGACGAGGATTCCTCCGAACTCGCGGTCCGCGCGGTCGAGCATCGTCGGTCAGTATATCGCGTCTTATCCCGCGTGCTTCTGCGCGAGGCCGGCCGCCTTGCGCGGCGCGCGCCAGGCGGTGCAGCGATTCCTGCCCGAACGCTTCGAGACGTAGAGCGCCTCGTCGGCGGCCTTGAAGAGCGTCTCCCACGTGGACCCCGCCTCGGGGAACGTCGAGACGCCCACCGAACAGGTGACCGACAGGACGCCGGTCGCGACGCGGAAGCTCGTCTTGCCGAGGTCCTCGCGAATGCGTTCGGCGAGCAGCATCGCTCCCTTCTCGTCGGTCTGCTCGCAGACCGCGACGAACTCTTCGCCGCCGAAGCGCGCCACGAGGTCGGTCGCGCGCTTCTGCCGCTTGAGGATCTCGCCGAGGCCGCGGATGACCATGTCGCCGACGTCGTGCCCGTGGGTGTCGTTCACCTTCTTGAAGAAGTCGATGTCGACGACCAAGACGGAGAGCTTGCGGTCGAACCGCGCCGCCGCCGCGATCTTCTGCGCGCCGGCCTCGAGGATGGCCCGCTTGTTGAGCAAGGCCGTCAGGCCGTCGGTCGTGGCCATCGTCTCGAGCTTGTGCACCATGCGCGCGTTCGAGAGGCTGACGGCGAGGTGACTGGCGAGGACCTCGAGGGTGGGCCGGACCGAGTCGCCGAAGGCGTGCCGGCGCTTCGCGCCGAGGATGAGCGTGCCGAGCGCGCGCTCGTGCATGAGAAGCGGCAAGACGAGGAGGCTCGGGTGGCTGGGCCAGGGCAGGCGCTTGGAGAGGACGAACTGGCGTCCCGTTTCGTAGTCGCCTCGCCAGGGGAGGGGGCAACGGTTCTGGACGACCATCGAGACCAGGCCTGCGTTGTGGGCGAAGCGCACGCCGACGAGGTCGTCGATCTCCGCGCCCGCGCTCTTGGCCGCGACGACTTCGTGGGTGCGCGTCGCCTCGTCGAAGATGGTGACCGCCGCGAGGTCGAAGCTCGCGATTTCGCGCGCAGCCTTCACGCCGGCCTCGACGACGTCCTGCTCGCTGAGGGCGGCGCCGAGGGCCTGGGCGGCGCGATAGAGCTTCCCCTGCTCCACCTTCGCGCGCTCGAGCTGGAGAAAGACGCGCTCGTTCTGGATGGCGCGGAGGCAGAAGCGCGCGGCCTGGGCGGCCATCTCCTGTTCGTGCGGTGCGAAGGCCAGGTCGGCCAGACGATCGAGCGCGAGGACGCCGCGGAGCGTCTCGCCCTCGAGGACAGGGATGGCGAGGAGGGACCGCACCGGGCACGGGCCGGCGTAGTACGGCACCTTGAACGAGGGCTTGAGCTTCTGCAGAGAGACGGTCTGGCGCTGCGCCAGGACAGCGCCGAGGACGCCGTCGCCCGCCGCGAACGGTGCGTCGTGGATGTCTTCGGAGGCGGTGGTGAGCTCGCTCACCCGCAGGTGGGTGCCTGCGTCGTTCAGCCAGAGGAGGACCGCGGTGTGCAGGTCGAGCGACCGCCGCAGGAGCTCGACCGCGTAGTGGACCGACTGGTGGATCTCCTCGACGCTCGAGCGGGCCAGGCGATCGCTGCGTACCTCGTCGCGGTCGGTGGCCTCGCCGCTGCCGAGGAGTCGATAGCTCCGCGCGTCTTCCTTGATGCGTACGAGCTGCGCCTCGATGCGCGCCCGCGCGCTGGCGCGGATGCGCGCGACCTCGGCGCGCAGGAGCGTGAGGTTCAGGAGCGCGAAGGCGCAGACGAACGCCGCATGCAGGGCGAACCCCTCGCCGAGGGGGTCCTCGGTCGAGGCGCAGCGCACGGCGGCTTCGAGGGCGAGCGTCCAGAGGAGGACGACGACGCTGGCGAGTGGACGCCCGAAGGCGGCGACGAGGGCGATCGTGACGTAAAGCGCGGGGGAGAAGCGGCCATCGAGGCCGCCGTCGAAGCGGACGAGAGCGGCTACGACGGCGACCGAGAGGAGGGCGCCGATTTCGAGGTCGAGGAGGACGGGGGTGTCGCCCGGCTCGCGGAGCTTGCGGTTCACCCGGACGGCGAGCAAGAGGGCGCACACGCCCGCGGCGATCGCCTGCGTGGGACCGAAGGGTTCCGTCGCGCCGCCGTCGACGACGAAGGCCGCCAGCGCCGCCGCGCCGAGCATGCCGTGCCCTCGTCGCAGCAGCGTACGCACCGCCAGCGACGCGCGGACGAGCGGTTCCATGCTCGACCCACGCGTATCGGAGCGGTGTCCGCAGGGCCAAGAAAGCTGCAACTGGGCTCCCCGCCCTTCTCTTGTTAGAACGCCCCGGTGAGCTCCCAGCCGTCGCCCTCTGCATTTCCCGACACGGAGGCCGCAGAGGCCCGGCGCATCGTTCCACCCAATTGGCTCGAGAAGGCCCCGGTCGCGCGCACGCTCATCGCGCTCAACGTGAGCGTCTTCCTGGTGCAGCTCGTCCTCACCGACGGCGCGTCGCTGATGCGCTTGCCGGCGCGCGAGGCGCTGGCGTTCGGGGCGAGCTACCCCTTCGCGACGATCGGCGAGCACCGCTGGGAGACGCTCCTCACGGCGTGTTTCCTCCACAACGGCGTCCTTCATCTCGGGCTGAACGTGCTCGTCTTCTGGATGTCTGGCCCGCTGATCGAGCGAGCCGTGGGGTCGGCGCGGACCGCGCTCATGTATCTGGTCGCCGGGATCTTCGGGAACCTCCTCGGGGTCGCGAACGGCTGGCTCGCGCGAACGTCTCCCTGGACGGTGGGCTCCTCCGGAGCGATCGCCGGGGTCTTCGCGGCGGCGTTCGTGCTCGGCTGGCGCGAAGAAGGCTGGCGGGGGCCGCTGACCCAGGCCACGGCGAGGTGGCTGCTCTTCTTCATGGCGCTCGGACTTCTCTCGTCGAGGCTCGGCGGTAGGCTCGTCGACAACGCGGCGCATCTCGGCGGCGCGGTCGCCGGCGCCCTGCTCGCGATGACCTGGAGGCTCGGCCACCGGTACTCCGCGCGCGCGACGACGACCATCCTGGTGGTGTGCGCAGGTGTGCTCGTCGGGTGCATCGCGCTCGTGTCGGTGCGCGATCGGACGGACCCGTTCGCGGCGATGGACCTGCAAGCGCGCGACGAGTTCACGATCGAGGCGTTGCGCGAGGGCCGGTGCCGCGACGCCCACCTGGGCCTCGGGGCCGTCGAGCGCCTGCGCGCGAACATGGGGCCCGTCTCGTCCCTGCGGCACGCCGTGGAGACGACCTGCGGCCATCTCGATTGAGGCTCGAAAACTCGCCGCTCGGCCCGACCGGCTGTCGGCGCGGAAACCCCTTCCGTTCCCGCGCCGCGTCGTGTGAAGCTCGCGTTCCGCCCCATGGCCATAGAGCATCGCTTTCACGCGCGGTGCGGTTGCGCGTCCGTCGGTTCGTCCAGCTACGCCGCGGCGTCCGCTCGCCCGTTCGCCCTGCCCGGTAGCGCGCATCATTTCGAGCGGGATCGCCCCTTCGCGATCGAGCACCTCGCGCTCGATGTGGTCCTCGATGTATCCAAGAAGAGCATCGTCGCCGGCGCGGCGCTCGATGTGCGCCGCGTGGATCCTTCCGCAGACGAGCTGGTGCTCGACGCGGTCGGTTTCGAGGTGCGCGAAGTGACGCTCGACGGCGAGCCGGCCTCGTGGCGGTACGACGGGAACGCGCTGCGCGTGGAGATCGACGTCGGCCGGACGAAGGCGCGCCTCGCGGTCCGCTACGGGGCGACGCCGCGACGGGGGCTCTACTTCCTCGAGCCCGACGAGCACTATCCCACCCGCCCGCGCCAGGTGTGGTCGCAGTGTCAGGAGGAGGACGCACGCCACTGGTTTCCGTGCCACGACAGCCCGCACTTGAAGATGACGACGGAGCTCACCGTGCACGTTCCCGCCGGTTGGTACGCCCTCTCGAACGGGGTGCTTGCGGCGAGCGACAAGCCCAAAGTCGGCGACTTCACTTACCACTGGAAGATGCCCGAGCCGCACTCGAGCTACCTCGTCACGCTCGTGGCCGGAGAGTTCGCCGAGATCGCCGACAAGGTGCGCGTCGGAGGCCGCGAGGTGCCGGTCACGTACCTCGTGCCGAAGGGCCGCGAGGACGACGCGCGCCGCGCGTTCGGCCGAACGCCGGAGATGATTCAGCACTTCAGCGAGGTGACCGGGGTCCCGTACCCGTGGAACAAGTACGCGCAGGTCGTCGTGTCGGATTTCATCTTCGGAGGGATGGAGAACACGACGGCCACCACGATGTACGAGCACATCCTGCTCGACGAACGTGCGGCGATCGACGTGACCTCCGACGATCTGGTCGCGCACGAGCTGGCCCACCAGTGGTTCGGCGACTACGTCACGTGCCGCGCCTGGTACGAAGGCTGGCTGAACGAAGGGTTCGCGACCTTCTTCGAGCACGTCTGGCGGGAGAAGCACCTGGGTCGCGACGAATACGACTTCGGACTGAAAGTCGACCTCGACGGGTACCTCGGCGAGGCGCACTCGCGCTACCGGCGTCCGGTGGTGTGCCAGGACTACGACGCGCCGCTCGATCTCTTCGACCGCCACCTCTACGAAAAAGGTGCGCTCGTTCTCCACGCGCTCCGCGTCGAGCTCGGCGACCGCGCGTTCTGGCAGGGGGTGCGTGCGTACCTCTCGCGTCATGCGCGGGGCGTCGTCGACACGCGCGATCTTCAGCGCGCGTTCGAGGAGGTCAGCGGCCGCGGGCTGGGCCGCCTCTTCGAGCAATGGCTCTACAAGCCCGGGCACCCCGAGATGGATATCGAGATCTCGTGGGAGAAGGGGATCCTCACCGTCGCCGCCAAGCAGACGCAGTCGACGAGCGACGGCGTGCCCGGGTGCTTCGAGCTCGCGCTCGCGATCGACCTCGGGGACAGCGACGGCCGGGTCGTGCGTCGCCTCCTGCGCGTGACCGAGAAGCAGCAGACCTTTGCCGTCGCGGCGCCGGGGAGGCCGGCCTTCGTCGTGGTCGACCCCGAGGCGCGAATCCTCGGCGAGGTGCGCCCGAAGATCCCCGGGGACATGCTCCGCGAGCAACTGGCGAAGGCGCCCAGCGGTCGCGGTCGGTGGCTGGCCGCGCAGGCGCTGGCCAAGGTGGACGACCTGCCATCGATCGCGGCGCTCGCGCGAGCGCTCGGCGACGATCGCGAGTTCTGGGGGGTTCGCGCGGAGTGCGCGGCCGCGCTGGGGAAGAACCGCGGACTCGAGAGCTTCGAGGCGCTGAAGGGCGCGCGTTCCATCGCGCACGCAAAGGTACGGCGCGCGGTCGTCGATGCGCTGGGCAACTTCCGCACGACCGACGCGATGGAGGCGATCAAGCCGTACGCGCTGCGCGACGACAGTTACCTGGTGGAGAGCGAGGCCGCGCGCGCGCTGGGGCGGACGCGGCAGCCGGCGGCCTTCGACGTTCTCGTCGACCTGCTCGAGAGACCCAGCTGGTTCGACGTCGTGCGCGCCGGCGCCATCGACGGGCTCGCCGCGCTGCGCGACGACCGTGCGGTGCCTCACGTGAGCGCCCGCGTGCGTTACGGGCACCCGCCCCGCGCGCGGCGCGCGGCCGCGATGGCGCTTCCCAAGCTGGCCAGCGATCGGAAGGCGCGCGAGGCTCTCGAGCAGCTCCTCGAGGACAGCGATCCCCTCCTTCGCATCGACGTGGTCCGGGCGCTCGGCGAGCTCGGGGACGCGAAGGCGCGGCCCGCGCTCCGGGACCGCCTGGAGACCGACCTGGACGCTCGCGTCCGGCGACGCATCCGGGAGGTGATCCGCGACCTCGGCGAACCGCGTCGCGCGGCCGAGCCGCTGCGCGACGAGCTCGAAAAGCTGCAAAGCGAGCACGCGGAGCTCAGGACGCGCATGGCCAAGCTCGAGGCACGGCTCGAGGGGCAAGCAGGGGCACCCAAGCCGAAGGAGTCCCCGCCGGGCGCGAGCGCCAAGGTCGCCGCGAAGAAGCGGGCCCGCAAATGAGCGAGGATTTCCCGGTCCGGGTTGAGCAGCGCGGGAGCGCGGTAGTCTGGAAGATCGACCGCGCTCCGCGCATGAACGCGCTCTCGAGGGCCACGCTCCTCGCGTTCGGCAAGCTGGCGCGCGAGGCGGCGACGAACGACTCGGTGCGCGTCGTCGTCGTCACCGGCGACGGCGACAAGGCCTTCTGCGCCGGCGCGGATCTGAAGGAGCGCCAGGGGATGACGGACGACGACGTCCGGGTGCAGGTGGCCCTCTACCGTAGCGAGCTCGGGCCGCTCGACCGGTGTCCGAAGCCGGTCGTCGCGGCCATCAACGGGGCTGCGCTCGGCGGCGGGCTCGAGCTCGCGCTGTGCTGCGACCTGCGCGTGGCCGCGGCGCACGCCCAGCTGGGGCTGCCCGAGACGTCGCTCGGAATCATCCCGGGTGCGGGGGGCACGCAGCGCCTGCCGCGCATCGTGGGGGAGGCGCGCGCGAAAGAGATGATCCTCCTCGGGCGTCGCTTGTCGGCCGCTGAAGCGCTCGCGTGGGGGCTGGTCAACCGCGTGTGTCCCCCGGAGAAGAACGTCGTCGACGACGT
>CALKVG010000579.1 GCA_937998045.1 uncultured Myxococcales bacterium | reverse complement strand
GGCGTGGACCTCGGGCGGCCTCGACCGACCGGCTTCGCCTTGCGTCATGCCGAAGCTCGATGCGCCGGGGATGCCCATCTGCGTTCGAGCATACTCGACAGCGAAGTGGCGCCGTCGACGAGTTGCGAGCCGCTCCCCCCACAAAGGGCACGCGCCGGGGTGCACCGTTCGCGTCGACGAACGCATGACGCCCCGGCGCAGCAACGCCGAATCGGTCGGTGACGGTCCGCCCTTACTTCGCGGGAGTCGACTGGACGGTCTGCTTCGGCTGGTTGTTCTGTTGCTGCTGGGTGCCGGAGTTTTCCTGAATCGTTCCGCCGTTACCCGGCTTCTCCGGGCAACCCGTGAGGCACGCGATCGAGGCCGCCGCGAGGACGGCGCAGCACAGCGCCTTGAGAGTGCTCGTCTTCATGAATCCCTCCTAGGTGCGACCGGCTGTACCAGAAACCGTTTCCCGGCGCTACCCGCGGCTTGCCCGCGCACGACGCTCGGCAGGAGCGTCAGTCGGCGTTCGACGCGCAACGAAATCCGAGGGTGACCCCGAGACTCGAGCGCTTCCAGCGGCCACGGCTCGAACTCCGAACGAGCTGCACGGAGGCCCAGCAGCCGCCGCGCAGGATGCGAAAGTCGTCGCCCCCCTCGTCCGAATCGACCAGCGGATTGCGACAGTCGCCGCACGGAGGGTAGTGCAGCGACATGAACCGGTCGGCGACCCACTCGAGCACATTGCCGCCCAGGGCCAGCACACCCTCGGGGGTGCGGTCTTGCGACGCGCTCGATACGTCCTCGGCGTCTTCGGGCATGCCCGCACACGGTTGCTCGAGCTCCGGCTCTCGCCCGAAGACGACGCCGTCGCATCGGGGAGGATCGTCGCCCCACGGATATCTGCGCGAAGTCTTGCCGCGGGCGGCGAATTCCCACTCGGCTTCCGTCGGGAGGCGCTTGCCGAGCGAAGCGCAGTACATCCTGGCGCCGTCCCAGGTGACCTGCACGACGGGCTTTCGCTCCCAGCCGGTCCGCGCCCAGTAATTCTTCTCTCCGGGCGCGCTCTCGGTCCACGGGCGCCAGTCGATGCCGCTGTACTTCGGGTGCAAGTCCACGATCAGTCGCCCGCTCTCCCTGTCGAAGGCGAGGGGGCCGTCGCCCTCCTGCGGGGCGGGGCGCACGTCCAGGCGGCGAACGACGGAGGCGAGCCAGTCGGCGAACGCCTGATTGGTGACCTCCGCTTCGTCGATATAAAAAGGCGAGATCGTCACCGTGTGCTCCGGCTGCTCGCGCTGGAGAATGTCGGGCAGACAGAGCTTCCCCAGTCGCTTGCACTCGTCCTCGAGATAGGCGGCGTCCCTGCCCATCTGGAAGGTGCCCCCCGGGAGCCACACCATGTTGAGGATCTTCATTGCCGGAGCGTGCGCCTGTCGCGTGCGAACGTGCATGCGCCACGCGACGCCCGCGAGCGCGCCGACCGCCGCGACGGCGGCCGTCGCGATCGCGGCCGTTCGCGCGATTCGCCGCCGCCGCCGCTTGGCGATCGCCGGGATCGCGGCGCGCACGCCGGCGATCTCACCGCTCGCGAGCGTGGAGCGCCCCTCGAGGGCCTCGCACACCTGCGAGGCCGTGGGACGATCGCCGGGGGACTTCGCGAGCATCCCCTGGATTAGCTCGCCCATCGGCGCGGGCACCCCCGCCGGTTCGGGGGATTCGTTCATCAGATGCTTGCGCATCACCTCGGCGGGCGAACCCTCGAAGGGTGGCCTGCCGACGAGGAGTTCGTAGAAGACGACGCCCAGGGAATACACGTCGGACGCACCGGTGATCTCCTCGCCCTGCCCGCACTGCTCCGGCGACATATAGAGCGGCGTTCCGATGCCCAGCCCCTCGAACGTCGTCCGCGCGGCGTCGCCCCCGAACCGGGCGATCCCGAAGTCGAGGAGCTTCGGACGCTCGCCGCCGGTGACCGCGCCGTCGCGCACCATGATGACGTTGTCCGGCTTGATGTCGCGGTGGATGACGCGGGCGGCGTGAAGCGCGGCGAGCGCCGACGCGAGCTGCCCGACGATGCGGATCGCGTGCGACTGCGGGACGGGTTTGTGCTCGGAGATGCGCGCGCGGAGCGACTCGCCCTCGAGGAGCTCCATCATCAGGTAGAGGGTGCCGTCCTCGAGCTGGCCGAAGTCGAAGACCTGTACGAGACCCGGGTGGCGCACCGCGGTGGCGGCCCGCGCCTCGTTCACGAATCGCGTCTGGTACTCCGACTGCCGCGCCGCCTCGCTCGCCAGGACCTTGACAGCGACCTGCTGCCCGAGCTCGGGGTGCTCGGCTGCGTAGACGACCCCCATCCCGCCGTGCCCGATCTCGCGCGTGAGACGAAAAGCGCCGATCCGTGTCCCGACGCCGGCAAAGCCTCCGCGACCGGCGTCCCCGTACATCCCTCCTCGTCCTCCACGTTTCGACCACGCTCCGGCAGAGCCGGAGACGTGCCGTCCATGCGCATGCTAGCAGACACCCCGCTAGATCCCCGCGAACCCACGCAGGAAAAACCCGAGGCCCGCGACGCCGACCGCGAGGCTCACGTACCAGAGAACCTTGCGCTTCGTGAGGGCCGCGATGGCCGCCAGCGCGATGGCGACCTGGAAGATGGTCACCGAGATCGCGAACTGATGGTGGCGTTCAAGGTGCTCGTCGGCCGACTTGCCGGCCTCTTGAACGCGATCCTCGAGCTCCTTCGCGTGCTTCTCGACCTCGCCCTGTTCCTGCTTGAAATGTTCGGCTTCGGCGCGGAGCGCCTTGGCCCCCGCCGGGTTGGAGTCGGCGACGGCCTCGGCCTGGCTCGCGTAGATGGTCTGCTTGATTCCCTTGGCCTGGTAGTAGGCCCACTGGTCCGACGCGCGCGCCTGGCTGAGGACGGCCTCGTTCTTGGCGAGGATGGCCGCGTTCGCGAGGGCCCCGGATTGCAGCGACGCGATGGCGGCGAACACGGCGATGATCGCCGTCGAGAGCGACAGGGTGAGCGTCCAGCTCGGACCGCGCTCGCGCTCGATCTCCTTGCGCTCCTCTTCGAGCTTCTCCTGCGCCTCTTCCAGGCGCTCCTTCAGGTCCTGCGTCTCCAGTCCTTCCTCGGGCATGCCCCAAAGAGAGACGAGCGCCGGCGCCGGGTCAAGGTGCCGGCGCCGTCGACGTGCTCTGCGCGCTGCCCAGATTGTCCCGTGCGAGCGATCCCCCGCGGCCGACCATCACCAAGCGCGCTCGAGGAACAGGCTCGCGCCATTGCGCTCCGCGCGCGGCACCATCGAGACCGCCGGCTCGTGTCTGGGCGACGTCAGATAAAGAACGATACCGCCCAGTACACACCCCGCCGCGACGACGAAGCTCCCCGTCGAGATGCCCGCGGCGGATAGCGCGTCCGAACGCTCCGCGAGCCCGGTCGCGTCGCAGCGATCGTTCGGCTTGCAGTGACCGCTGGAGTTCGAATCGTCCATCTTGCTCTTCGCGTCGAACCCGAACGCGATGCCCACGCCGACACCGATGGCGCCCACACCCAGCAGGGCGAACGAGGCCAGCCGCTGCGTCGTGATCGAGTCGGCGTGCGCGCCCGGCCCACGGCGCGCCGGAGAGTCGGTCGAAGGCGGCGGCGGAAGCGATGACACGACGGTCGGACCGGGCGGTGGAGGCATCGGGGCGGCTGAGGACGAAAGCACCGGAGCGACGACGGGCCTCAACGGAGGGACTTCGACCACGACGGCGGCCGTGTCGGCGCGGATTTCGACCGAGATCTCCCACGAGTCGCGATCGGGCGCCGACGCGCGGATGCGGTGCACTCCCGGCTCGACTGGCCGCTCGGTCCCCCAGGCCGCCCTTGGAACCGTACCCTCGCCGTCGGTGATCGCGAGGTCCGGCGAAGCGGAGCCGGCCGGTACGACGATCTCGAGCTTCGCGAGGCGCGGCCACAGCTGCGCGATGCGATCGCGCGCGACCGCTCGGCGGGAGTCCCCCTTGGACGCAGCCAGCTCCTCGGCCGCCTTGAATTGCTCCCACGCACGGAGTAATTCGCCGCGCCGCTCGTAGCAGGCGCCGACGTAGAGCGTGACGCCGATACCCTTCACGAGCTGCTGCGCCCTTTCGAGCTTCGGACAGCCCTCCTCGTAACGTCCACTGGCGACCAGCGCCGAGCCCTGGGCGAACAGCGCTTCAGCAGCGGCGGCGTCGTCGCCGCTCTGGGCGCGCGCCACACCGATCGACGCGATGAACCAGGACCCTCCCGCGAGGTACGCGGCGACGCGCGCGACGCCCTTCACCGCAGCCCGCCGAACTGCGAAAGGTCGAGGGGCCGCGGCCTGGGAGGAGGTTTCCTGGTGTCGGTCGCGCGGCCGGGCGAGGTTGCGGTCGGGGCGGCGGGCTCGGTCAGGGGTTCGAGCGTCGCCGCGGACTCCAGGAGCGCAGGCGTCGCCGCTGCCGCCGACGGGAGCGCGTGCGGGTAGGTCACCGCGGGAACCGCGGGAAGCGGGGGCCCAGGGCTCGCCGGCGACTCGGCGCGTGCCGAGGGAGGCTCATTCGCAGGAGCGCCTGCTTCGGAGTCCAGGCGAGGCGACCGGACGAGTGCGAACCGGAGCGCCGTCGCACCGACGAGCGCGCTGACCGTGACCGCGATGCCGATCGTCACCCGCCGCGCGTGCACGTGACCTTGCCCCTTTCGGCAGGATCTCGTGCCCGAGGCGGGATTCGGCTCCGACGGGAGCGTCCTTTCGCGCGGCGGCGACCGCGCCAGGGGCGCAGGAGTCGGCGGCGACGGAGAGTTCTCGAGCACCCCCGATGTCGCCGCCGTGCGGACGACGCTCTCGATGCGCTCGATCGACAGCAACGATCGACCCGTTGCGAACGGCGCCAGCGCACTCGCGAACTCCGCGATGCTTCCGAAGCGCCTGGCGCGAGCCTTTACGAGACTCCGCGCGACGACGGCCTCGAACTCGCGCGGCACCCCTGGCAGCAACGCGGCCAGCGGCGGTGCGCTGGCGCGCATGACGTTGGAGCAAATCTCGAGCAGAGTCGCACCCCGGAACGGGGGCGCGCCCGATACGAGCTCGTAAAGAATGGCGCCGAGCGCCCAGATGTCGGTGCGCGCGTCCACGGCGTTGGATGCGCGGATCTGCTCGGGGGAAGAGTAGAGGGGAGAGCCCATCATCACGTGGGCGCCGGTGGAGAGGCCGTGCTGCTGCATCAGCTCGGACTTGCGCAGCAACTTGGACACTCCGAAGTCGAGCACCTTCACGAGCTCCGATCCGTCGCGACGCTTGCAGACGAAGAGATTGCCGGGCTTCAGATCCCGGTGCACGACTCCGTTGACGTGCGCCTCGGCGATGGCCTCACTGGCCTGGAGTACGCAGTCGACGGCATGAGCGACGGACAGGCGGCCCCTCTTCTGGAGCGACGCACGCAGGTCCTCGCCCTCCAGGTACTCCATGACGATGTACGGGGTGCCGTCCTCCAGGGAGGAAACGTCGAAGACGCGAACGACGTGCTCGCTCTGGATGCGCGCGGCAAGCCGGGCTTCCCATAGGAAACGCTCGACCGCTTCTTCGTTGTACATGAGGAGGGGGGACATGAACTTGATCGCGATGCGCTGCTGAAGCTGCAGGTGCGTCGCTCCGACGACGACCCCCATCCCTCCGGCCCCGAGGATTCCGTCGACCCGGTACTTTCCCGCAAGGACTTCGCCGATACGCACGAGCGCGGGCAGCGAAGAGTGAGACGCGAGATCGGCACTGGAACCCATGGCCATGGCCCGCGCTCACGAGCAAGTCAGGTTCACGCCCTCGAGTGCGAGCAGACCGGCGCACGTCGAAGACGCCGATGGCGCAACGGACAAGAGCAAGGGACGTTTGACCCCACGCAAAGGCATGGATTCCGGCCGCGCCTGAAGCAGGGCGCATGCCGGTCGAGCGCGCCCTCGTATCCCGCTGGCTAACCGCCCTGCCCGGTTCACCTCGAAGCCACAATCTCCACGGCACGACAACTGCGACACCTGCATCGGCCACGTGGAGGGCGCGGCGGCTCGCGTGGGACCCGGCACGACTGCACCGACGCGTGACGCATTTGCGTCCCAGCGCCAAGCGAGCACCGCTGCCTACGACGGTCGTCGAGCGGCGCGACGGCGAGGGTCTACCGACGCTCGCAGCCCGCGTGAGGCATCGGCTTCTTCGCAGTCGGATTCGCGAGTTGCGCACGGCACAAGCCATGATCCCTTTGCGGCTCCGTCATCGCCGATGCCGGTCGATGACCGGGCGTCCGCGACGGCTATTCCCGACTGCGTTTCGTGCCTTGGAGACCAGCGCCTCGCGACGGGCGCGCCGGAACCGGCCGCGATCTTCATGCCGGAGGACACGATCGTCGCGCACCGATTCACGGCGGTTCACGATCGGCGAGTTGGTGTCACGCAGATGCAGGAAAAACGCTGCAATCACGGCAGCGCGGCGTCATCGGCCGGGAGCCCTAGGGAACCGTCTCTCCAACGAGGTCCTCGGGGACTTTTGGCCCAGAGCAACCTTCGCCCCAGACCAGACTCGCGACGGCCCGCTCCACGAGGACGCGGTCGAAGGGCTTGGACAGGACGGCGTTGGGCAAGGCACGAAGCCGATGTGCCACGGCAGGATCCCTGACCCCGCCGGTCATGAACACGATGCGATGCGCAAGCTCGGGTGAGCGGCGCGCGAGCTCGTCGTGAAACTCGACCCCCGAGAGGTCCGGCATGCACACGTCGCACAGGATCGCCTCGTACCGCTGCCCTCGATCGACGCGATCGAGGGCATCCCCCGCGTTCGTCGTCGATTCGACCTCGTAGCTACGGGAAAGTACGCGGGCGAGCGCGGCGGCCACCCAGGGCTCGTCGTCGATGACGAGCACGCGACGGCGACCGGTGACGGCCCTGTTGGCATCGTGAACACCGGCGGGGTCATCCATTCGGGTGAAAGGCGCGAGCAAGCAGGCCGTGTGCCCGGCACGACCCTGCGAGACGATCGCCAGGACTGCGGGACAGGGAGACGATGGCCAGGACGGGCGGTGCTGTTCTGGGGGGCGTGCAAGACTGCCACGGCTGTCGTCTTCTGCCACACGGTAGGCGCTGACATGTGAATATCAAAACACGCCCTCCGTTCGAGAATCGTGGCGGAATGTCGGCGGCCTCATGTTCGGCATGGCGGGTGCTGAACGGCGCGTCGCGAGTATGCGGGATGAGGGTGCTCGGCGCTCGAAGAAGAGCGCTCGATCCGGACAAAGTAGTGGCTTGTACTCCAAGTTTTCTACCGAGCCGGGCAGAGATCGCATCAAGGCGCTCGAGGAGGCAGGCGCTTCTCTCGAGGCGGCGCTGCGCGTGGCCAGGTCCCTGTCGAGACACGGCGACCGCCTGCGGGACACAGCGCAGGTTGCACGCGCCCGACTCGTGCTCGTGGTCGACGACGTCGCCGAAACGCGAGACCTCTATTGCGCGACGCTCGGCTTCGCAGGCTTTCGGGTCGCCGAGGGGCGCGACGGCTTCGAGGCGATCGAGAGGGCCCTCGCCCTCCGCCCCGACGGGATCGTCTTGGACTTCGCAATGCCACGCCTGGACGGTGGCGAGGCCCTGCGACGGCTCGCCTCCGACGGACGAACCAGCGCCATTCCCGTCGTCATGGTAACGGCGCACCTCGAGAAGGTAACTGCGGAGATACGGGATCGCTGCGCCGGTCTCCTCGAGAAACCCTGCGGTCCCGACGACCTCCTCGGCGCGGTGCGGCGGGCTCTGACGCCTGCCGACGCCTGCTGATTCAGCGCAGTGGATCTCGCGTGTGGCAGATTGCAGATCGCACGGCGATCGCGAGCTTCACGGAGTCGCGTTCCTTGTCGCTCTGCGCGACGCTCTCGTCCAGGTTCAGCGCGCGGCAGCGTGTGCATTCGAGCGCCGGCGCTCGCCCGTGCTGCGACGCGTACTCGGCGATCACGAAGTCACTCCCCCCACAGACCTCGCAACGCACTAGCCGCCCCACCAAACAACGATAGCACGTCTCTTCCCCGCGGCATCTGGCTCCCGTTCCCCGCGGCATCTGGCTCCCGTTCCCCGCGGCATCTGGCTCCCGCGGCATCTGGCTCCAGGGCATCCTCGGGAAGAGCTCGCTACCCCCCCACCTTTCCACCTCGATACTCGTCCTCGTTCTCTTGCGATACGGCCTACTACCCTTTCTATGCTGGCGTGCTTGGCATGCTGCCATTCCTTTGCAATGCCGGCTTTCAATACCGGGGTTCGGCGGGAGCGAACCGCGGAACTTCGAGCGGACGCCAGCTTCGCCATTGGCCGTCCCCTTCGATGACCAGCTCAAGCGGCTCGAACCTCTCGTTTCGCAAGACCAGATGCAGCGGCGGCTCGACCGACCACGGTAGACACTCGAATGTCCACGTCTCGCGTGACGCCTCGAGCTCGCGCATCGGCCCGGTATCGCGCAGGCGCATCAGATTCGCCCGGACCAACGCCGGCAGGTGTTCCTCGTGCGGCCAGAGAAGCATTCGTTGGCTCCAGGCAAAATCGGCTCCGCCCAGACCTGCAAGGAGCGTACGTCAGCCGCCAGCGCGAATCGGGCGGGCTATCGGCTCAGGTCGAGGATCTCGAGCGGCGGAGCGCGCGGTCGCGAACGCGCTGGATGGCCTCCGCGTGAAGCTGCGAGACACGCCCTTCGGTGACCCCGAGGACGCCGCCGATGTCGCGAAGCGTGAGCTCGTCTCCGTAATAAAGCTGCACGACCTGTCGCAGTCGCGGAGGAAGGCCCTCGATCGCGGTCGCGAGCGCGCGCATCGCTTCTGCCTGGACCAAATCCTCCTCGGCGTCGACGGCGTCCGGACCGGCGACGTCCAGAACGTCCGGTGGATCGTGATCGCCAGCACCCGGGTACGCCCCCGACCTGGCGGCGAGAGAAGCCATCCGACTGCGATAGTCGGCCAGTGGCATGTCGAGCGCCTCCGCCACCTCGGCGTCCTGCGGGCTGCGCTTCAGACGCGACTCGACCAGTCGAATCGCCTCGCGCGCTCTCCTCGCAAAGGACCGCAGGCTACGCGGGAGCGGATCGACGGAGCGCAGCTCGTCCAGCATGGCGCCGCGGATTCGCACGAGCGCGTACGCATCGAAGCGATCCCGAAGCGCAGGCTCGTACCGGCTGTACGCTTCGACCAGGCCCACGAAGCCCGCGCCCACGAGATCCTCGATGAGGACGTGCGGCGGCAAGCGACGCGCGAGGCGCATCGCAAGCGAACGAATGATGGGAACGTAGCGAAGCGCGATCTCACGAGGCAGCCCCCGCGAAACGCGGGCCGCGTCAGCGCCCTCGGGCTCCGGTCCCGGCGACGGGTCCCAGTACATCGGCGGACGCTGCGCCGTGAACCGGACGATGCGCGCCGCGTCCTGGCTGGATAGCACCGCAAACTGAAGTCCCATGCCGGGGCCTTCCGGGTCCGCCGGCGGTCGACACCAGCGAACGATCGCTTCGGCAGCGATGGGGCTACCGTCCGGCAGCGAAAGACTCAGGGAGACTCGCGTCCCGAGAGGCAAAAGGTCCTCGGTGGCGACGAATACGCCGCCTTCGGACACGTTCTCGGTGATGGCCGCGAAGAAGTTCGTGTCGCTCGCCATCGTCACTTCGACGGCCAGGTCTATGCGTTCGGAGCTTCGCGGAGGGGCGGCGAGCAGCGCCTCGGTCGCGACATCGAGCGGGGTCGCCTTCGCATCCCGAGTACTCAAACGGACGCCTCCACGCATAGTCTGCTCCGGACGCGGCAAAGGCGGTGGAAGAAACCCGCCGACCATCCGCTCGGTTGGCCTTGCCCGCCGGCGCCGAACGATGGCCAGCGAGCACGGCGCTTCTCCCCGCACGCCCGCTCTGGAAGCTTCGCCCGCTGTGCGTTAAGTATGGTTAGCTGCCGTGCTCGAGATGCGTCGGAGTCGCGAACCGTCCCTACGTAGGCTGCGAACGCTGGGGGAACTGCCGTGAGCGGATCGTCCGGTCGTCGCGCCCCGAGAAAGGCCGAAAAGGACCTCGGCAGGTTCCCTACCCTCGAGCCGCCGACCTCGATCCGTCGCGACTTTTCGCATCTCGAGGCACCCGTTTCGCATTTCGATGCGACCCCCCCCAAACGCGGGAGCCTGGCGCTCTCCGCGGTGCTCGTCCGGCGCGTCGGCAGCGGTGATCTCTCTCGATTCGCCCTCGACGCCCGCGCGGGATTCCTTCTGTCTTTGATCGACGGCGACACGACCGTCGAAGGTTTGCTGGACCTGAGCGCGATGCCCGCCGACGAGACGCGGAGGCTCCTCGAGGATCTCATCCGGCAGGGGCTCGTCTCCGTCCGGTGACGCGCACTACGCGCGCCTCTCACCACGCTGGGTCACGATGCCCCAACAAAGCCTCGTCTTCCGCCGGAGCGGGGCACGACGCCCCAAACGTCCGAGAATAACTGACGAACCGGCGGTGGCCGATGACGAAGGGACTCGCGTTCGTACGGCGCGCGTGCTCGATTGGAGAGCGCCGCGCGCTGGAGCTCATTGGCAAGCGGACCAAGCCCCCCTTGGTCTACAGGGAGAGCTCCAGCGCGACGGCAACTCATCACGTAACAGACGCCCCGGCGTCGGAGCAAGTCCCGACGGCGCAGTGCGGCGGTTTTACTTCGTGATCTTGAGAAGAACGCCGCCTTGACCGACTCCCTGGCCGCTGGCGATGGCCAGGTACGCGCTCGTGTCGTCGACCGCGAGCGCGACGGGCGAGTTACCGCCGCAGGCGCCGCCGACGTAACTGCAGCCGCCGCTACCGAAGTTTGAGCCGCCGCACGTCATCGTCACGTCCAGGTTGCCGGCGAGGCGAACGGGGGCGCCGCCGCCGGGAGGGAAACGCCACAGGCTCCGGTTGGTTGCCACGTAAACGTTGGTCCCGTCGGTGGCGATCTGCAGCGGAACCTCGTCGGCGCGAACCGTCGAAAGGGTCGTCGCCGGTCCTCCGCCGATGGGCGCACTGGTCACCGACACCGTGCACTCTCCCGGACTGTTGCCGTTGTCGCCGGCCGGGTACGCCGAGTAGTTGGTCGCCCAGTAGAGACGGGTGCCGTCGCTCGCGAGGCCCTGAGGGCATCCTCCCGAGTTGGGGCCGTTGAGGACATTCTGCCCGATGAGGGTGGACGCCGTACCGCCAGAGACGGGCGCCGAGTCGATCTCGCACGGCCCGCTCGACGCGACGACCGCGTACACGTTCGTCGAGTCGACGGTGATCGACTGCGGTTCTCCGCGGAACGTCGCGACCGGAGCGACCATGCCCCCGCTCGTAGGCACGCTCCCGACGACATATTGGCCGTTCGAATTGGCAGCGAGAAAGAGGGTGCCGCCGACGCGGAGCAAGGCCGTCAGTGCTCCGAAGTTGCTGCCGTTCATCGTCGGGAAGGTCCCGACGACCGTCGGCTGGGGAGGGGCTCCGCTCGCCGGCGCCGCCGGGCTCGCCGCGAGGAAGGGACCCCCGGGGCTAGAGAAGTTCTGAGCGAGGTAGTAGATGCGCGCGTCGTCGACGGCGAAGGGAGCCATGAGGCCAGCCTGTTGGGCGTTCGGCGTGGCGACCGCGTACGCCGTCCCCCCGCTCTTCGGAATGCCCTCGATGCCGTACCCCTTCGTCATTGCCGGAAAGAAGACGGCAGACGCGTTCAGCGCGAGGGTCGCGCTGTCCAGAACGGTCGCTAGCGCCTGAGGAGGTGCGGTGCACGCTCCCATGGCGCAGAGTGCGCCCTGGGGACACGCGTTGCCGCACGAGCCGCAGTTCTGCGCGTCATCCAGGACGCTCGTCTCGCACGAATTGGGGGTCGTGCAGCTGGCGTAGCCCGTGTTGCACGGGTAAGGACCGGCGAAGTCGGTCTGACAGCCGAGCACCAGCGTCAGCGCCGCGCCGACCAGCGTCCACCCGACCGCCCTCGCGCCCGAGCTCCAGAGTTGCGCCACGTTCACCGCCCTCCCACGCGCAGACCGAAGTCCGTCGATCGCTCGCGCCGGCATTGCGCGTTGGGCTCCCAGAATAGCCCGAGCTGCACGGTGCTCGTTGGTCCTTCGCCGTGCAGGTTCGTCGCCGCGGTGAGGTCGGTCAGCAAACGAGCGCCCCAATCGCACAGCGGCTCGACATCGATCGCGGCCCAGCCGCCGAAGCTGCCCTGCGGCTTGCCGGTCCTCACGTCTTTCACGTCGAACTCGAGGAACCCCGCCTGGGGGCCGAGGTTCAACGCGACGACGTTGAGGGGCACGCGGAACGCGGGCCGGAACGTCATCGCATAGGCGGTCGTGTCGGCGGTTCCCGGCAGCGCGTAGTTCGTGGTGAAGGTCGCCCGCTGCGCGGAGCCGGTGCCCCAAGCCAGCTGCAGCGAGAGCCCCAACCAGCGCGTCACGAACGCTCCTTCGATCGCGGCGCCCGTCGTGCCCCCGCCCTGGTAGCTCTCCGGCACCCCGCTGATCTGGAACTGCCCGCCGTTCCCGACGGCCGGGCGGAAGAGCCAGAGATCGACGCCGACGCGCCAGTGTCCGGGCGCCCCCTGCGGCCCGCGAAGGAGCAGCGCCGTATCGCTGGGGAGCGCGCCGGTCACGTCGGCACCGCGCGCCGTGTCGACGATCACCCCGGTCTCGAGCGAGACGCAGTCGGGGATGCGCGCGCGGACGCTGTGCGTTCCGGGCGCGGCCGCATACTCCACGAACTCGACGACGTTGCGCCCGAGGGCGTCGCTCCACTTCCTCTTCACGTTCGCGGGGGGGACCACATCGGGGCCGTCGAGGTACATGACCAGGCCGTCGTCCGGGCCGCGCGGCTCGGGTCCGTCGCAGCCGATCGCCGCCCGGATCTTCGGCCGTTCGGGCTCGGCTAGCCTCTCGAGCACGATATCGACGGAGCGCGTCTCCTTGTCCTGAACGACGACCTCCGTCTGGAAAGGGCGCATCCCCGGCGCCGTCGCCCGCAGCTGGTGACCGCCCGCGGCGATCGCGCCGTCGAACTTGCCGGCGCCCAGGGGCTTCTCGTCCAGCTCCAGCGTCGCGTCCGCCGGAGCGTGCACGATGAGGCGCCCCTCGTGGAGCTCCTTCTCGAGCTTCACGTCGATGGTGACCGCGGCGCTCCCCCCGACGGGAATCGACCGCTCGAACGGCTTGAACCCGTCCTTGACGACGCGCACGCGCCGCTCGCCGATGTCGAGCACCGCGGGCGACGAGAGCGGGGACACGCCCGCCGGGTTGTCATCGACGAAGATCTGCGCGCCGTCCTGGTCGACGCGAATCGTCGCGTTCGTCGTGAACGGCTGCAGCGTCGCGACGAGGTCCCTGGCTTCCTTGCGGTCCCTTTCGCTCAGGTACCCCGCGCCCTCGACCAGGTAGCGGTCGAGGATGGCGATGACCCTCGAATAGTGCCGCATGTTCTTCTCGCAAAACGCGACGTTCCACAGGAGCCGCGGATCTTTGGACTTTTCGTACGCGGCGTTAAATTTGATGAGCGCTCCGGCGAAATCGCCGTCTGACGCGAGGACCCTGGCCGCGTCGTAGTCGACCTTCGCCTGACCGGTGAGCGCTTGAGCCAGGGGCTTCGAGGCGGCAGCCGGTCGGGGGACCGCCTGCGCGCTCGCGCGCGGCGCGCAGAGCAAACCCGTCGACACCGACACGACGAGAGCGGCGAACGTCTTGAGCGTACGGCCCGTCACTTCATCTCCATGTGCATGCCGCCCGTGCTCGTCGCGCCCGGCGACGCGGTGGGCTCGGCCGGTCGGACCGGTCCGGGCGCAGACGGCGGCGAGCCGCGCCCGCCCTTGGAGGGTGCGGCTTCCAGCTCCACCTTGGGCGGCACAGGCCCCTCCTCCCCGATCCGGACGTCGACCATCGTCTCGCGGCGTCCCATCGACAGCCGCACGCGATGCACGCTGTCGAGCGATCCGCTGACGGGCAGCAGGCCGCCAGGCGCCGGCGTGTCGACGCCGTCGACCTGGGCGCGCGCCTCGGTAGGGAGGACCACGACGCGGACGGTGCGTGCAACTGGCGGTGCCGGGAGCGCCGGGAGCGGCACGAGGGCGACGGAGTCCGCGGCGGGCGAAGTCGCGCTCGCGGGAGGTGGAGCGGCCACCGCCGTCGGCGCGGTGGACCGATGCGACGGCGCCATCCGGGACGCGAGGAGCGCGCCGACGCCCGCCATTCCGAGCGCGATCGGGAGGAGCACGACCACTCGCGCA
>CALKVG010000578.1 GCA_937998045.1 uncultured Myxococcales bacterium | reverse complement strand
GATCCGCAGACAGCGCGAGCACCGGGATCGACGCGATGGCGGGATCTCGCTTCTGTTCCACCCGGAAACGCCAGCCGTCGAGCACCGGCATCATCAGGTCGAGGACGATGAGGTCCGGTTTCGGCGCTGCGCGCAGACGCTCGAGGGCGACGAGGCCGTTGGGACAGTCGACGACGTCGTAGCCGCGCTCGCGGAGAACGACAGCGAGCATCTCTCGCAAGCCAGAGTCGTCGTCGACGACCATGATCAAACGCCGACTGAGGCGCGGTTGTCGGGCTGGAGAACCCATCGCAGCCGCGGATTCTCTCACGAGGAAGGCGGCCAGATGAACAGACCGAACGGACAGCGCGCGCCGCCAGGTCGATGTCCCCTGGCGGCCGAGCGGCCCGGGCCGTACGGGCCCTCCGACCCCTCGCCAGCGCGCTGTGAACGCGGCGCAGTCGGCTTGCACGGCCCGGCGGCGTCGCGCTCACGGCAACGCCCCCTCGTTCCAGCCGCCGTCCGACCTCTTGGGATCGTACACTCCGACACATACGCCGTCGTCGCCGATGACGATCACGGGGATGAGGCCGGGGGAGGCGACGTCGAGCATTCGCTGACCAGAGCGCTCCTCGCGTGTGATCGACGCGATCAGCGCAAGCGCCTGCGCGCGCTGTATCACGCACAGCCGTGCGGCGCCGACCGGCGGCGCATCGTCCGCGCTCGCATCGACCTCGCGACCGTAGCCATGCGGGACGCCACCGCGAGTGTGGAATGCGACGACCACGGCGTCGTCGCGATGCGCGTCGGTGCGAAGCATCGCTTCCGCCACTTCCGATGCGCTGACCCGAAGAGCTGCGACGCGTATCCATCCGTCCATCTGCGAGGGCGAAGAGCACGAGTTGGACCTGGCGACCGAGCCGGTGAAAAGCGCTCGTTGTGGGCTACAGGCGACAAGCCTTTGCGGGCGCGGGTCCGCGGGGACCACCCCCCAATGCACGATCTCACCGATTCCTGCCGGAGGGGAGCGATCGCCCTGCCGCCACCACGAGGGCGCTCGTGCAAGGCGAAGCCCTCCCACGCGCCTCCGGCCCGGACCGATAAAGGCGACGACGTTGGTGGGTCGATATCGCGCGTAGGCGCACCTCGCGCGCGTGAGGACCGATTGCGCCGCTGTCCCTGGAAGCGGCGAGAACGACAATCAGAGCGCGATTTTTCAATCTTGCAATTCGGGCCACGCAACCTGTGATGCACTGGACGACCACACCTGCGTTTCGATACGAAATTGGCCAGCAATTCTCGCCCGCTCGAGCTGGCACATAGATTGCGCCGACCGCGTCGAACATGCGAGTTCTTCTCCTCTGTGGCCTGGCAATGCTCGCGAGCCCTTCACTCGTCGCCTGCGGGGGAGGCGACTCCTCGAGCGCTTGGGGGACCGACTCCGGGTCGGGTTCGGGCGGTTCGAGCTCGGGCGGCTCGAGTTCGGGCGGCCCGAGTTCGGGCAGCTCGGGTTCGGGCAGTTCCAGCGGTTCGACGTCGAGCAGCGGTGGAACCCCGCGTGATGCGGGTGGCCCCATGCGCGACGCAGGCGGTTCGAGCGGGGGGGACGCGTCCACCGGCGGGTCGGGGAGTGGCTCGCCCGAGGGAGGCGACGATGGCGGCAATGGAGGGTCCGACGCTTCGTCCGACGGCACGGTGTCGGTGCCGGCCACCAAGGTCGTGATGTACCTGCCCAACTGGGCCGGAAGCTATTCGAGCTGGGCGGGCATGATCGACTTCAACAAGATGACGCACTTGCTCCTCGCGTTCGGGACCGTGACGGGGACCAACGGCTGGGACCTGGGCGCGCAGGACTCGGACGTGCAGACGCTCGCTGCCGCGGCGCATGCGAAGAACGTCAAGGTTCTCGTCTCGATCGGCGGGGCGGACGGCGATATCACGATCATCAACGCCTACGGGAACCAATCGAATATCACTCCCCTCGTGGCGAACCTCGATTCGATGGTCTCGCGCCTGAATCTGGACGGCGTGGACGTGGACCTCGAGCGCGGCAACATGATGCAGTCGAGCAGCAACTACCCGGCGTTCGTGAACCAGCTGCTGTCGACGTTCCACCCCGAGGGCAAGCTCGTGACCACCGCGCTTGCGCAGTACATCGTCCAGGACGCGAACCCCGACGCGACGATCACGAAGGTGGTCAATTCGTTCGATTTCATCAATGACATGATTTACACAACGAACTACAGCGACTACACGAATGAATCGAACTGGTGGATGAGTACCGTCAATCTCCCGAAGGACAAGCTCGTCTGGGGCATCCAGTTCACCAACGGCCTGAGCACCGGCACGGCAAAGCAGATCACGATGGGCTCGTTGTCCTACGGCGGCGTCATGATGTGGGACTACACACAGTCCACCGAAGGCCAGTTGTGGCCGGCGATTCAAAGCGTCCTGTGACGGCGTGAGCGCGGTGCGCTGCCTCGAGGGACCGGCCCCCCACGCAAAGGTCGATGAGGCGACGTTCATCGAGCGCACGCGCCGCCCGCCGTCCCTGCGTACGACGGACCGGTGAAGCAGCCCCAAGCATCTCCCGACGCGGGACGATTACCGTCGGCGACCGAGGGCTGCCCGGGCATCGCGGACGCGCCCTCGCCCCCAAGGAGCTTCGAGGATTGGGATGGGACCGCCGCCGGAATGGTGCTACTGAGTCCGACCGCACTGGCACCCAAGCTCACGGGGAAGCTTATGGTCGCTTCGCGCGCGGCCGTTCCCCCCAGAGGAAGGACGGACGGAGGGGGTTTCATGCCTATTTTTGCACACAGCTGCGCATCCTACAATGTAAACTCGTTCGAGACCGGCGCCGAGCTCGCGCGTAACATCCGCAACGCTTTCGCGGGCCGGCCACTCCCCATGATTGTCGCCTATTCGACCGTCAACCACGACCAGGCGGCGTTTCTCAGCGGCATTCGCGAAGGCGCCGGGCCGGGCATACGGGTCGTCGGCTGCTCCGGCCAGGGCGTCATGAGCCGCGGCGCTGTGGTCGAGGATGGGTACGCTGCGGGGGCCATGGGCCTCGGTGGTGAATCGCTCCACACAAGCATTGGTCATGTCGAGGAGTTCCAGGTCGAATCCGGAGCCAAGGGCACGGCGCTCGGCCGGGCGCTGGTCGATGGCGCCAAGGCCCCGCTTCGCGCCGTCGTCGTGCACTACGATCCGCTGTGCGGCGCCGACGTCGAAGTGTTCCTGAAGGCCCTCCACGAAGAAGTCCGCTGTCCGATCGTCGGAGGAGCGGCCGGCGAGTTCTGGGGGCCGATGCTGCAGACCTTCCAGTACGTCGACAACCGCGCCCTCAGCCGTGGAGCCGTCGCCGCGGGGCTGTCGGGGAACTTCGCGATCGAGACCGACATTTGCCACGGCACGTCGCCGGTCGGAATCGAGATGACGGTGACCAAAGCGGAGGCCAACAAGGTCCTCGAGTTCGATGGCCGGCCCGCCCTGGAGGTCTGGCAGGAGTTCTGCAGCGAGGCGCCCGAGCACATCGAGCACAGCGGCGCCATCGGCATCGGTCTTCCGACGCGCGATCCCGACGTGTACCTCGTGCGGTGCGCTTTCGGTGTGGATACCGAGCGCCAGGGGGTCATCTTTCAGGCAGGGATTCCGGTCGGTTCTCGCGTGATGTTCAACCACCGGACCATCCAGGGGGCCATGGACGGAACGGTGGCCATGGGCAAGAGGCTCGCCCAGCGCCTGACCGGCAAGACCGTTCGCGCCGTTCTCGGCTTCGAATGCGGGGCCAGGACCAAGCCCTTCCTGGGCAAAGACTTGACGCTGAAGGAGAACCTGTCCTTTCAGGAGGCGGTGGCGCCGCAAGCCGAATGGCTGGGCATGCTTGCCTGGGGCGAGGTTTCGCTCTTCGATGGCAACCCGGGATTCGTGAACTTCTCCTATCCGGTCCTCGCCCTCGCCGACTGATGTCTGAGGTATCCGACTCCAGCCGGATACTTCAGACGCTCAAAGCGAAGGCGATGCTCCTCATCCAGCGGGAGCGGGAGGTGTACGCTCTCCGCCTGGGACGTGAGCGGATGATGGCCTGGTTACAGGCCTTTCATCGAGTCTCGGCCAGCGGGTACACCAAGACCGGCGCGTCGATCTGCTCCGAGTGGGCGGCGGCGATGATCACGGAGTTGCATTTTCAAACCTCCGTGGTGTTCCAGCATGATCCGAGGACCGGAAATCTGACGCTCCTTCACGGTCAGTCTCACGGGCCGCTGGAGGGGAAGTTGTCTCTCGGGGAGTCCTCCCGACGCCTGCTGCGCGATCAGCGCGAAGGTGTGTTCAGCCGCTCCGACGATCCCTTCCAGATCGCCCTCGCGCAGGACCTCGGCCTCCAGCGCTTCCTCTGGTTCGTCTTTTCGGAAAAGGAGGGACATGAGATCCTCCTCGCGGCCGGCGTCGCGGCCGGGGTGGCCGCAGCGCAGGGGACCATCTCGGAGGACGATCTCCTGTACTTCACGATGCTCGGGCGACACGTCGCCGCTCTCACGACCAACAGCAATCTCATCGCCGAGCTCGAGTCCGCAACGCGGCGCCTGCAGGAGCTCTTCGATCACATGCGGCAAGCCATCGTCAGCTTCGACGCGAGCGGATCGGTCGGGAGCGTCTCGTCGCGACAGGCGAAGGTCCTCTTCGGAAGGGAGAATCTCGAGGGCTGCCACATACGCGATCTGCTCTATCCGGGAGCTGCCGAGTACGACGTCGATGCGGCATCCTTCACGGACTGGCTCGATCTCGTGATGCACGCGCCAGCGGCCGATTGGCCGTCGTACGAGCCATTCGCGCCGCGGGAAGTCGCCGTGCAGCACAGCGACGGCGCTACGGTTCCTCTCGAGCTGGAGTTTCGCCCGCTGGTGCGTGATGGCAAGGTCGCCCAGATCATGGCGCTCGCCACGGACGTGAGCCGGGCCCGGAGCCTGGAAAGGGCCGTACGCTCCCACGAGGCCGAGCACACCCGTCGCGTCGCGGCCATGCGTCGCCTGATCGCGGGGGGCCCGCAGGTGTTCCTCGCATTCGTCGACTCCGCCCGCGGACGCTTCGAGCGCTGCGAGTCCGTGCTGCACGACCACGCGCGACTCCTCCCCGTCGAGTCGATCGACGAGCTCTTTCGCCACATTCACACCGTGCGCGGTGAGGCGCGCGCGTTCGACCTGGTCGAGCTCGAGGAGGCGACCCAGCGGTTGGAGGTGGACCTCGACGACCTGCGGAAGGGGGCGCGCAGCAACGGGCGCGCGCTCACCGAGTCGGCGTCCGGCAGACTGCAAACCGCTCTCTCAGCCGCCCGCAAGGCTCTGGAAAAGGGCTGCGAGGTCCTCGCCGCGGCGTCGCCGGCAGGCGCCGCAGTCTTCGACCAAGTGACGGTTCCACGCACGGCGCTGCGCGATCTCGGCGCGTACGCGGCGCAAGGTCCGGAGCTTCTGACCAGCCTCGTGGCGCGGCTCTCGTCGGTGCCTCTGGGCGTCGTCAGCGCCGGTGTCGCCGAGAGCGTGGGGGGCTGGTCCGCACTGGAGGGCAAAGCCGTAACGCTGCACGTCGAGCCGCGCGAGCTGCTCATTCCGGAGGCGCTCGCCCGTGCGCTTCCCGGAGTCCTCGCACACCTCGTGCGAAACTCGATCGCCCACGGCATCGAGGTGCCAGCGGAGCGACGCGATCTGGGCAAGTCCGAGCAGGGAACGATTCGCATCCTCGCTGAAGAGTCGGCAGCCGGAATTCGAGTGATCGTCCAGGACGATGGACGGGGGTTGAATGCGGACCGGATCCTCGAGCGGGCCGGCGTCCGCGCGGGCCAGGCTGCGAATGCCACCGAGCTCGTGTTTCAGCCTGGATTGACGACGCGGGACGAGGCAGGCATGCTCGCTGGTCTGGGCGTGGGGCTCGACGCCGTTCGCACCGAGCTGTCCCGGATCGGATACAACGCGTCTCTGAGTTTTGCGGCTGGCCAATGGACTCGTGTCTTGTTGGCCCCGCATGGCTCCAACGAGGCGGAGTAGCGGGAGACACCCCATGGCAGGGATTAAGCGGATCATGGTGATTGACGACAGCGAGGTGATGCTCGCGCGGATCGAGCGAGCGCTCGCCGCGGAGGGCTACGACGTGATTGCCACGACCCACCCGGTCGGCAACGCACGCCACCTGCCGACCTGCAACCTGGTCATCCTCGACTACCACATGCCGGGTCTCGACGGGTCACTGGTCGTCAAATCGCTGCGGTCGTTGGTCAACTCACTCAAAAACGAGTGTCCAATCTATCTTTACACGTCGTACGACGCCATCGCCGCCGACTACGCGAAGCTCGGCTTCGATGGGGTCTTCCGGTCGAAGGGCGACGAGCAAGTGCTGGTACGACAAGTCGCGGCGGTCTTCCGTCGGATGGACATGAAGGCCGCGGTTCGCCAACGAAACAGCGGCCAGTCGTGAAGCGGCGATCTCCCGTCGATCGGCAGGGAGGTCGGTTGCACCGGTAGGAGTCCAGGACCGAGCGAAGTTCGGCCATCGTGGGCCCGCCAATCGCAGGCTTGTTGGAGCGCCGGGTGTTCAACGTGAACCTCAACGGGCCAACCCGCTCTCACGAACTTCGACGTCGTGGCGATCGCCGGCACCAAGGACACCGCGGTCGTCGCTCGGTTCTCCGCGAACGCCCGGGCCGGAGGCGACTACCCGATCGAGTTCACTTCGCTGCTGAACAACAGTCTCGTGTCGGCGATCGAGGTCTGCTAGCAGGCTCGCCCACGCAGATCTGGCAGTACAGCCTTGCGCCCGGTGCAACCGTCCCGCGCCTCACGGCGTCGACGAGCACTTGTTGGTCGTCGTGTCGAAGAGGGGCGTCGGGTCGACCATCCGACCGGGCGGGGCGTTGATCTCGACCATCGCCATGCCGTTGCTCCACATGTCCTCGCACTGAATGACCGCCTGCGTATTCGCGCCTGCGTTGCTGTTCAGCCAAAAGTCGAAATGGTATTTCATCCCGTTATTCCAGTCCGAGTCGCACGACACGCAATCATCCTCCATGATCGCGTACTTCAGGAACGCCGGGATGTAGATGATGGTGCCGGGCATCTCCTCGTTCCGGCTGGTGGCGAAGGTGACGGGATCGGCGTAGGTACCCGTCCCGCCGGCGCCCTGGTGGATCTTGGGATAGGCGATCGCGTTCCCCGGAGGACTGTTGTCCGGCCATCCGTAAAGCGTCATCTCGACGGTCAGCATCTGGCCCGGGGGTCCGCTGGCGTCGGTGCCGCCCGACGATCCCGCGTCTGCTCCAGAGGAGCCCGAGCTCGATCCGGACGCGCTGGTTCCGCTCGATGAGTTGCTGCCGGACGCGCTCGTCCCCGAGCCGCTCGACCCCGACGACGTCGACGCCGACCCCGAGGAGCTGCCCGAAGCGGACCCGGAGGACGCGGCCGACCCCGAGGAGCCGGAGCTCGACGAGGAGGACGTCGATGACGCGGATCCGGATGTGGAGCCGCTCGATCCGCCGCTCGACGACCCGCCACTGGAGGCTCCGGCGTCTCCGCCAAAGCTCGTCGAATCGCCGCCGCACGCCGACAGGACCGTCACGCCGACGCAGACACCAAACACACACACGCGCCCCGCTTCGCCACTCATCGAGACCTCCTTCCCCCTCGGCGAGCACCATGCGACGGCGAAAAGGCCGCTACTAAGTTCTATATACGTCTCACATTGCTTATGCGTTAGGGCGGCACTTCGATACTTTCAGTGGTCGGGCCTCGCCCGCAAATGCGCCCTGTCGTGCCATCTCCGCATACAAGCTACGCAAGGAACGTAGAACGCATCGTGCAACCCGCGCAGCGCCGCTCCTCGCGGGGAACGCTCGCATCGTGCGGCATCGACCGCTGGCGACCGGCCACCGCCACGCTGCTGCATGTCGTCCTCGGACTCGGGCTCACTGCACAAGCCGCGTGCCACCGTGGCGACCCCGGTCGGGGCGCACCGCGCGGAGCTCAGCCGCGCGCGGCCACGGACTCCGACGTCCTCACGTTTCACCATCACATCAACCGCGACGGCTTCTACGTCGACCGCGCGCTCACCATAGCCGCCGCCGCAACGATGCACATCGATCGCGCATTCGCCGGCGCGTTGCCGGGCGACGTCTATGCGCAACCGCTCTACGTCGAGCACGGGCCGGGCGGCGTCGGGGCCCTTTACGTCGCCACGGAGAGCAACGACGTCGTCGCGCTCGACGAGCGCGGCCGACCGCTTTGGACGAGGAACCTGGGCCCTCCGGCCCAGCAAGCGGGCACCGGATGCGGCAACATTTCGCCGCTCGGCGTGACGGGCACTCCGGCCATCGACCGCGATCGCCGCTTGCTCGTGCTGAGCGCCGCGACCGGCGACGCCCGCGGGGATGTCGCCGCACACACGATCCATGCGCTTTCGATCGACGACGGGAGCGAGCGCTGGCGGCTCGATGTCTCCACGATGCGGGACCAGTTCGACCGCTCCTTCGCGCCGCAGCCGCAGAACGATCGCGGTGCGGTCCTCGTGGTGGGAGGGACCGCCTACGTGGCCTACGGCGGCGGCGCGTACGACTGTGGTTCGTTTCGCGGATGGATCGTCGGCGTCCCGCTGACGAATCCCGCGGGCGCGAGAGCGTACGCGACGAAGGCGCAGGGGGCGGGCTTCTGGGGCTGCGGCGGCCCCTCGAGCGATGGAAGCGCCGTCTTTGCGGTCAGTGGCAACGCGACCGAGTCGGGCGACGAGTGGCGCGGCAGCGAGGCCGTCTTCCGGCTGGGACCGGGGCCGACGTTCTCGGGGGCGTCGGCGGACGTGTTCGTTCCGGCCAACTGGAAGTCCCTCGACCGCCACGATTTGGATCTCGGCGCATCCGGGCTCCTCGTGATCGATGCCCCCGCGATGACGCCCGCCGCGCTCGTCCTCGCCGCGGGCAAGGACGGGCAGGTGGTGCTCCTCGATCGGACGAACCTGGGAGGAGTCGGCGCAGCGCCGCTTGCGGCGGAGAGGGTGCTCAACGGCGCCTTCATCGGCGCGGGCGCATTCGCGACGATCCGGGGCGACACCTACGTCGTCCTTCACGGCTATCGGGGCGCGACGGGCCTGGTGTGCCCGCGAGGTACGGGCGGCGATCTCCTCGCGCTGCGGCTCGATCCGTCCGCTCCGAACAAGATGCGGACCGTCTGGTGCGCAGAGAGCGGCGGGCTGGGCTCCCCGATCCTGACGACCAGCGACGGCACCGCGGACGGCCTCGTGTGGTCAGCCGGCGCCGAAGACTCGGGGCGGCTTCGTGCGTGGGAGCTTGCGACCGGTCGCCTGGTCTTTGCGGGCGGCTCGGCGACGGACGTCCTGTCGAACCTCCACCGGTACGCGACGCCAATCGCCACGCGCGGTCGGCTGTACGTGGCCGGCGACCGCCGCCTCTACGCGTTCGAGCCGTAGGCCAACCTACTTCTCCGGCTTCTTTGGCAAGCGAGCCGCCAGCGCGGCCCGATCCATGGGGGTGACGAGCGTGTCTTGATCGTCGATGTCCTCGTCCGTGTCCGGAAGATCGACCCCGAAGACCGTTTCGCTGGACTGGGTCGCCTCCGTGAACTCGATGGGTATGTCCACCGAGCTCGGCGCCGCCTCCGGCACCGTGAGCGACGAACCCTCGGGCGACGCCCACGCTGGCGGCGGCTCGGTCGCGAATTCCCCGGGCGGAGGGGCGGCCGCGGCCGCGACGGCGAGGGCCGCGCTCGAGCGTTCTCGCACCGCCTGGAGATCGCGCTGCATATCGTGCGCTGTCGCGTACCGATCGTCCCGGCTGCGAGCCATCGCCCGATCGAGGACCGCGTCCACCCCGGCCGGCAGCCTGGAGACCAGCTCGCTCGCCGCCGGTGGATTCGTTCTGAGAAGTTGCGGCAAGAGTTCCGCGATGTTCGTGGCGGAGAACGGTCGTCGACCGGTGAGCGTCTCGTAGAGGATGACGCCACACGCATAGAGATCCACGCGCGCGTCGAGATCGGGGCTTCCGCAAGCCTGCTCCAGTGACATGTAGCCGATAGTGCCGATCACCATCCCGGGGTGCGTGAGCCGGGTCTCCTCCCGTCCAGAGGAGGTGGTGATCATCTTCGATATCCCGAAGTCGAGGACTTTGACGAGCGGCGCGCAACCGACCCGGTAGGAGAGAAATACGTTCTCTGGCTTGATGTCGCGGTGAACGATCCCCTTTTGGTGCGTGACGGTGAGCGCCGACAGCACCTGAATCAAGATGTCAGCCGCTTCGTCGAAGGGTATCCGCCTTTCCCGGACGAGCCGCACCGCGAGCGTTTCGCCCACGAGCCTCTCCATCACCAGGTACGGGGTTCCGTCCTCGAGAGCGCCGAGGTCGTGCACCTCGCAAATGTTGGGGTGTCCGATCGCGGCCGCGGCGCGGGCTTCCTTGTGGAAGCGCCGCACCGACTTCGCGTCGCGGACCCGGTCGGGGTGGAGCACCTTGATGGCCACCACACCCCCGATGCTCAGACGGTCCGCCTCGTAGACGGTGCCCATACCGCCGCGGCCGAGAACGCTCCGAAGTCGATACTTGCCCGCGATCTCCGTACCGATCGGCTCCCACTTCGGGTAGGACGACGGGAACGTCGATGCCGGCGTCGGCGGTGGCGGCGCGCTCGCATGGGGGCTCGCGGGCGGTGGCCGCTCGAAGCGGCGCGGAGGGACGGGCTTTCCGGTCGTAGGGCAAGTCCCCTCGAGGAGATCGTGGGGCAGGCCGCAATGGACGCACCGGATTAACAGCGAAGGCACAACTTCGAGCTAGATTACGCGACGGATGCCGCCTCCGGCAATGCGCCGCGGGGCCAGGGCGCTCCGCGGCTCCTCGTCTCGCATGCAAACGGCGGGACTGCCTAACTTGCCCAACTTGGCTACCAGCGGCGGACCCTCCCCGTCGTAGGCTCTGTTTCCGTGAACCACGCGGCAAGGGAGGTCGCCCGCCGGCGTCTTCGAGCGCAGCTTCTTTCGGCCACCACGTTCGCGAAGGCCGCCGATGTCGTCGCTTGGCTCGGCGCGGTCCAGGCCCAGGACTACTCGGGCGCGCTCTGGGCCGTTGGGCTTCGCATGGTCGACGCGCGAGCCTGCGACGTCGAACGCTCGATCGAAGAGCGCGCCATCGTGCGCTCGTGGCCGATGCGAGGGACGCTCCACTTCTTGGCGGCGTCCGACGCGCGCTGGATGATGGAGCTGCTGGCGCCCCGCGCGGCAGCGGCGGCGGCGGGCCGGCTGCGAGCCATGGGCATCGACGAGCGTGTCCTCTCGCGCGCGCGGCGAGCGCTCGTCAAAACGCTCGAGGGCGGGGGCCGAGTGACGCGCCCGGCCGCGTACCGCCTGCTCGAGCGCGCAGGCATCTCGACGCAGGGAGAGCGCGGACTCCACATCCTGTGGCGGCTCGCGCACGAGGGCCTCCTTTGCTTCGGGCCGCGCGAAGGCAAAAAGCCGACCTTCGTCCTCCTCGAGGAGTGGCTGCCGGGCGGCAGGAGGCTCCGGCGCGACGAGGCGCTTGCCGAGCTGGCGCGTCGCTACTTTCGTGGGCACGGCCCCGCTACCGCCGAGGACCTGGCCTGGTGGTCGGGATTGGCGCTCTCGGACGCGCGGCGGGCAATCGCCGCGGCCGGGAAGCTCGTCGAGTCGGAGACGATCGGAGGTCGTCCCTACTTGAGCGCTCCGTCCGCGACCTCGCCGGATCCGACCCGCGCGCGCGGCGGGGCCCACGCGCTCCCGCCCTTCGACGAGTTCCTGGTCGGCTACAAGGACCGCAGCGCGGCGCTCGACTCGGCCAACGCCGCCCGACTGAGCGCTTTCGAAGTACTCGGCCCGGTCATCATCCTCGGCGGTCAACTGGTTGCGACCTGGAAGCGCCGCATCGTGGGAGGGAAGGTCACTTTCTCCACCGCTCCGCTCTCCCGTCTCAGCGAGGCAAACGCCCGAGCTCTGGAGCGCACGCTCGCGCGCTACGCCCGCTTCTTCGAACTCCAGGGGCGTTGACCGCACGCGCGCGAGGCGGGTTCGACTCAGCGGGCGAACGCTCCGATGGCCGACGCGATCGCGTCGATGCGCCGGGGGTCCAGACCCGTACCCCCGAGCATGTCGTGCGCGAGGGGGACGATCGCTGGGTCTGGCTTGCGGGCCTGGATTCGCACGAGCAGCCACGCCAGGCGCCCCGTAATGCGAGCGATCGCCGGCCGGAGGTCCTGCTCGAGCGACCACGCGGGCTTCTGCGGCGGATCGCCGCGCGCTTGGAGCGACTTCGCCGCCTCGATCTGCGCCTGGAAGAACGCGTTCACGACGTCCGCCGCAGGAACTGGCAAAGCGGCCTTCTCTGCGGCTCGCCTGACGGCGGCGGCGGACGCGGCCAGGACGCGTTCCTCCTGGGCCGAGTCCTCGATCGCGGCGCCCGCGCGTTGCTTGGCTGCTGCGACGAACGGCATGAGCGAGAGGCGCTCGGCGGTCGCTGCGAGGACAGCGGCCACCGGCGTCGCGGTGACGGGACCGGCAGCCGCGCCGAGCCAGCGCCGACGCAAAGCGCCGAGCCGGCCGCTCTCCTCTTCTCCGAGCAGCCATGCGTCGACGCGTTCCGCCAGATCCTCCTCGTCCGAGCGCACCCAAAGCGCCGTGACCTGTCTCTTATACACATCTCCGAGCCCACGAGACAGGCAGAAAT
>CALKVG010000577.1 GCA_937998045.1 uncultured Myxococcales bacterium | reverse complement strand
TACACGCGTAAGATCGTCGGCAGCGTCAGATGTGTATAAGAGACAGCCGCGAAGGTGGCCTCCGTTACCGAGGCCGAGGCCAGGAAGGCGGTGCAGGCGGCGCAGCGCAGCGGGCGGGCGCTGACCGCGTTCGAGCCGTTCGGGCGCGACGTCGCGACGAAGTACCGCCGCTCGACGTCGCGCGGGGGTTTCGAGCTTTGTGCGTCGACCGAATCGCAGTCGTGCTTCGGCAATACTTACGTGGAGCTCCTACAAGGTCCGCGGACCGAGGTCGAAAAGGCCGGCACGATCGCGGCGTTGAAGGCGCTCTGTGACAAGCTCCTGGCGGAGGACGTCGTCAGCTGCTTCGCGCTCGCGCCCAGCGACGACGTGGCGCTGGCCACGGCGTTCGTGCAGAACGGCTTCCGGCGGACGGGGCTCCTCCTCGACCATCTGGTCGTCGGAAGCGCGCGCAAGGACGCCATTCTCTGGTCGCGCAAGCTCGCCAACCCGGCAGACGAATAGCTTAGCCACCGGCGATCGCGTCTGCTGCTGAGGCGGATCCCCGCCCGGCGTCGGGCGCAGGCTTCGCGCGGCTGGCCGCGGGGGCCCCTCGGTCCAGCAGCGCTCGAGCTCCGCCGGAGCGGCCTGCGCGTGCCTTCCTGCTATCTTCCCCGGCGCCGTAACCGCCCATGCCGCGCATCGCCGAGCAAACGTCCGCCCACCGCGAAAGCGTCAAAGCCAGCTCCGAGCTCGAGGTCGACGACACGCGCGTCCTCCTCGCGCTCGTGGGCCCGCACAGCGAGAAGCTGAAGGCGATCGAGCGGGAGACGGGGGTCATCTGCGGTCTGCGGGGAAACCGCATCCTCCTCGAGGGGGACGCCGAGAACGTCGCTCTCGCCGAGCGCTTCCTCGCCGAGACAGCGGCGCTTCTCAAGCAAGGGGTGGATGTGCACACCGCCGACGTTGCGCGCGCGCTCCGCGTCCTCAGGAGCGAGCCGCAGACGCAGCTGCGCGACATGTTCGACGACGTCGTCTCGCTCGGCACCGGCCGGCGCGGCATCGGCCCGCGCGGCCTCGCCCAGAAGCGCTACGTCGACAGCATCCGGACGCACGACCTCACGTTCGGCATCGGCCCCGCCGGCACCGGCAAGACGTACCTCGCGATGGCGTGCGCGGTGTCGGCGCTGGTCGCGCGTCAGGTGAAGCGGATCGTCCTGACGCGCCCCGCGGTTGAAGCGGGCGAGAAGCTTGGCTTTTTGCCGGGCGACCTGGCCGAAAAGGTGAACCCGTACCTGCGGCCGCTCTACGACGCGCTCAACGACATGATGGACATCGACCGCGCGCAGGGCCTCATCTCGCGCGGCCACATCGAGGTCGCACCGCTCGCGTTCATGCGCGGTCGCACCCTGAACGACAGCTTCGTCATCCTCGACGAGGCGCAGAACACGACGAGCGAGCAGATGCGCATGTTCCTCACCCGCCTGGGGTACCATTCCAAGGCAGTGGTCACCGGCGACGTGACGCAAGTGGACCTGCCCGAGGGGCGCGCGAGCGGCCTGGCCGAGTCGCGCGAGCTGCTCGACGCCGTCGACGGGATCGCGTTCTGCCACTTCACGGAGGTTGACGTCGTCCGCCACCCGCTCGTGCAAAAGATCATCGTGCGCTACGAGGCGCGCGACGCCGCCGAGCGCGCGGCGCGCGTCCGCACACAAGAGATCGCGCGGGAGAAGAAGGCGTGAGAGGCGGCGGGGACGGCACGTCTCCGGCTCGGCCGGAGCGTGGTCGGGACCGGGGCGCGGCGCGCAAGAAGGCCTCCAGGATTCGACCACGCTCCGGCGCGTCGTCCACGCCGCCTCGCAAGCGAGGCGGGGGCGGAGACCTGCCGTCGACGCGCGCGAACAACGCCACTCGCGCGAAGAACGAGGTCCGTTCGAAGAAGAAGAAGGCGCCCACCAGCAACAAGAGCCCCGTGCGGGCCATCGCACCGGCGGCGCCCGCGACGAACGCGATCGCCGCGATGGACCGGGTAGAGCAGCGCCTTCGCGGGGACCCGCAGCTCGCCTCGGACGAAGTCACGCGCCCGCACGCCGCGATCGTCACCGTCTGGCGCACGCTCTCCACGCCCGACGGGCGCGCGCGCGAGCGCCTCTGCGTCGCATTCGCGCCGGCGGCGCTCTGGGACCGCGCGCGCGAGCTGCTCGCGCCGTTCGCCGAGCGCCTCGCGGAGGGCAGCGCGCTCGTCGTCCTCGTCGGCCAGCCGGCTTCGTCGTCGCTCGCCGAGGCCCTCGAGCGCGGGATCGCGACGGTGTGCACGGGCGACGTTTCGCCGGAGCGCGGTCAGGCCTTCGACCATCTCTCGCTGGCGGCGCACCGTGCCCTCGAGCTCCTCGAATCCAAGGCGCGCGCCGAGGCCCGCGGCCGCTGGCTCCGCCGATATCGCTACGAGCTCGGCGAGCTCCTCCAGATCGCGCGCGCGATGACCACCGTGCGCGACGTCGACAAACTGCTCGGCGTCATCCTCGAGAAGAGCCGCTTCGTCACCGGCGCCGACGCCGGTGCCATCTACATCGTCGAGAAGCAAGGCGACCGCCCGGTCCTGCGCTTCAAGCTCACGCAGAACGACAGCGTGACGTTCGATTCGCGCGAGTTCACGATCCCGCTCTCCGATCGCTCGATCGCCGGCGCCGCCGCCGTGCACAAGCGCGCGATGAACATCCCGGACGTCTACGACGTCGCGCCCAACTCGACGACCAGCTTCGACCCGAGCTTCGACCGCCGCACGGGATATCTCACGCGCTCGATGCTCGCGCAGCCCCTCATCAGCCAGCGCGACGAGGTCATCGGCGTCATCCAGCTGATCAACAAGAAGCGCGACCCCGTCGCGAAGCTCGTCACGCGGTCGCAGGTCGACGCGCAGGTCGTTCCGTTCGACGAGCGCAGCGAGGAGCTCCTCGGGATGCTCGCGGCGCAGGCGGGGGTCTCGCTGGAGACGGCGATGCTCTACAGCGAGATCCGCCAGCTGTTCGAGGGGTTCGTGACGGCGAGCGTGGAGGCCATCGAGTCTCGCGACCCGACGACGAGCGGCCACTCGCGTCGGGTCGCGGATCTCACCTGCGAGCTCGCGCGCGTCGTCGACGGCGTGACCAGCGGTCCGTATGCCGGCGCGACGTTCACGGTCGAGGATTTGCGAGAGCTCGAGTACGCGAGCCTGCTGCACGACTTCGGCAAGATCGGCGTGCGCGAGAAGGTGCTCGTCAAGGCGAAGAAGCTGTACGACGAGAAGCTCGAGCTCGTGCGCGTGCGCTTCGACTACGTCGCGAAGGCGATCGAGGCAAACCTGTTGTCGCGCAAGGTCCAGCTCATGGAAGCCGGCGCGCCACGCGACCAGCTCGGGGCGGTCGACGCCGAGCTCGCGCAACGGCGTGCCGCGATCGACGGCGCGTGGGAGGCGGTCGTCACGGCGAACGAGCCGACGATCCTGACGAGCGGCGACTTCGCGCGCATCGAGGCGATCGGCCGCGAGACGTATACCGACCTTCGGGGCGAGGTGCGGGCGCTCCTGGCGGACGACGAGCTCACCTGCTTGCGCGTGAGCAAGGGTTCGCTCACGCAGCAGGAGTTCGACGAGATCCGCTCGCACGTCACGCATACGATCCGGTTTTTGTCGCGCATCCCCTGGGGAAAGTCATTGCATCGCGTGCCCGTCATCGCGGGCGCGCACCACGAGCGGCTGAACGGCACCGGCTACCCGAACCGACTGCACGCCGAGGAGATCCCGGTGCAGTCGAAGATGATGAGCATCGCGGACATCTACGACGCGCTCACGGCGAGCGACCGCCCTTACAAGAAAGCGGTACCGGCGGAGCGGGCCATCGACATCCTCGACTACAGCGTGAAGGACGCACACCTCGACGCGGACCTCGTCCGCATCTTCAAAGAAGCGCGCGTCTGGGAGCGCGTCCAGGCGCATCCCTGAAAAGGATGGCGGGCCGCGCGCCGGCGTCCGGGGTGCGCTACGCGCGAGATGCGCTGCGCGCGCGCGCGATGACGTCGCGCACGCTGGCGAGCGACCTCACGCCGTCGAGCGCGACGCCGGGCGCCGCGAGCGTCTCGTCGACGATGCGGGAGAGGTCGTCGCCCGGCGCGTCGTGCAGGCGCGCTTCGAGGCGCGCGAGGGCATCGCGTGAGACGAGGAGGTCGCCGCCGACGCGGAAGACGCCGCGAGCGTCGGGTCCGGCGCCGAGGGTGCCGATGGCTTCTTCGCAGGTCGCGGCCCACGGCGGATCGGCGCGCGGATCGTCGAGGGGCGCGTCGCTCGGGGGAGGAGAGGCCGCGAGGTCGGAGGCGTCCCCGCCCGCTCGTTCGATGTACGCGTCGACGATCGCTCCGGCGAGGCGGAGCGCGTGTCCCGGCTCGAGCGGGCGCTCGCGGACGGCGTCGAGCGTCGAGGCGGACTTGCCGAGGAAGCTGGGGCGATCCGTGAGCGCGAAGGGCGTGTGCACGCCCACGAAGGCCTCCAAGAGGGTCCGGTGCGTCGTCGCGTCGTGCGCGAAGCCGACCCAACCGACGGGGTGGTGGGCCGCGGAGATCCAGTCGCGGCCGAAGAAGTGCGCGAGGGTGCCAGTCCTGGCCAGTGCGCGCAGGAGTGGTCGCACGTAGCGATTGACGATGCGCTTCTCGTCGCAGGCGACGAGCGCGGCCGGGTGCGCGAGCGCGAGCGCGACGTGCACGCTGCCCGGGCCGAGAAGCACCTCAGGGCCGCCGGAGCCGCGGCGCACGAGGGGCGGGTCCGCGGGCATCCCAAAGCCGCGCTGGAACGCCCCGATGAGCACGGCTTCTTCCGACGCGAGGGCGACCCACAGCTCGGCCGCATGCCCGAGCGGCCGATCGAGCGCGGTGCGCGAATGCGCGGCGATGTCCCGCGCTCTCCGCTCCCCTGCGCGGACGACGCCGAGACGCACGGCCATGAGCGCGGTATAGGATAGCGCGGAGATGGCCGTCCACCGCGAGGAAGGGCGCTTCGTCGTGAGCATCGAGCTGTCGGCGGAGTTCGACGAGAGTTACGAGGGCGATGACGACGGGTACGCGTGGCTGCAAGCGTGGCGCGAGCGCGTGCAGCCGCGGTTGCTAAAGCGCGTCTTCGAGGAACTTCGCGCCGACCGCGCGTTCGACGCTGTCCCGGTCTCGCGCGGGAAGAACCCGGAGGACGAAGTGGAGATCGCGGTGCGCTTCAGGGTCGCGCGCCCATGATCGAGCGAGGGGGAGTCAGGTCGAGAGAAAGAACCACGAGGAGGATCGGATGAGCGATCGTACCGCAGTCGTCGTCGGCGGCGCCCTCGCTGCGGCGTGCGTGCTCTCCAGCGCGCCCTCAGCGCGGGCGGCGCCACCGTGGGTGGAGCGCCACCTCACGCTGCCCGCCGCCGACTGGGCTTTCGATTTCGGCCTGGGCATCGGGCACACATCGGGCCCGCCCGATGTCACCGGCGTCGGAGTCAACGCGGAGATGGCCGTCGGGCTCACGAGCTTCGTCGAGCTGGGTGTACGAACGGGCCTGCGCGTCGGCGATCCCGGCGAGCGCGCGGTGCACGGCGACGAGTACGGGCGCCTGTTCGACTGGCAGTACTTCGACGGCGCCGACGGCGTTATCGCGAACCCCGAGGTGCGAGTGCGCGGCGCCCTGGTGCGCGAGGAGGTCTTCGAGCTCGCGCTCGAGGGGCGCCTCATCGTGCCCGTGGAGGGGAACAACGCGGGCGCGCTCTTCGGCGTGCCGATGATGTTCCACCTCGGCCACCGTGTGCGTCTGGACACGGGTGCCTACATTCCCGTCGTCTTCGGCAGCGGCGGCCCGCCGGGCGCGCCCGACCATGTGTCGACGACCGTGGGCGTGTCTCTGCCGATCGATGTGTGGATCCAGGCGAGCCCGCGCCTCTGGCTCGGCCCGATGACGGGCGTCGAGTTTTTCCGCGTGGGTCAGGACGGCTCCCAAGCGGAGCTCTCGCTCGGCTTCGGCCTCGGCTACCAGATCACCCATTACCTCGACTTCAAGACGATGCTCCTCTTCCCGACCATCACCCAGTCGCGCCCCGGCCCGGACTTCGGCGTGGGTGCCGGCGTCGAGATTCGCATCGAGTAACGCCCCCTGGCGCCCTACCGGCCCCCCGCATCTTTACGGGGCCACGCCGCACGGCTACAACCGCTATCCTATCCCGCACCGCCCCGAGGCATCGAATGGTCAACCCCCAGATGGTGATGTACGAGGAGGAGTTCAATCAGATCCAAGTGGTCGTGGACCGCCTGGTTCGTGACGCGAACTCCAAGGTCGTCTTCATCGTCGACAAGAATGGACAGCTTATCGCCGCTGCCGGTGACATCGACAACGTCGACACAACGAGCCTTGCTTCGCTCACCGCCGGAAACATCGCAGCAACCGGCG
>CALKVG010000576.1 GCA_937998045.1 uncultured Myxococcales bacterium | reverse complement strand
ATACGAGATTGCTGCCTGTCTCGTGGGCTCGGAGATGTGTATAAGAGACAGGCTCACCACCCTGGACGCGTCCGGGTCCGAGTCGCATGGGACCCCCTATCGTCGTCGTACATTCCTTGCGCTTCTTGCACTTAAGCCCCTTCGCGGTCGCTCCCCTGACTACGATGTAGTGAAAAAGCTCGCGCCGATACGACGCTGAGACGTGGTCCTTGAAGGACGGCCGCGTATGTTCATTGAGCCAGCATTCGCGTTCTATAAGTGGGGGGGTGGACCCGACACGGACCATTCCGTGGCGGATCAATCTGCATCTTGGCCGGTGCAGGCTTCCTCTTAGCCAAGGCGTGAGGTTCCCCTATGAATCGGTTTATCGCACTCCTCGCCGTAACGTCCGCCGTGGCGGCCGCCTGCGCCCAGGGGCAGCCCGGCACGGATCTGGGCGCGGCGGTGCAACCCGAAGACGGCGGTCAGCCCACGGACGCCGGAAAGAGCGGAAGCAGCAGCGGTTCGGCGAGCGGCAGCAGCTCCGGCCGCGGCAGCAGCTCCGGGACCGGGAGCTCGGGAACGACGAGCAGCACCAGCGGGTCAGCGAGCGGAACGGGAACCAGCTCGGGCACGACCAGCGGAAGCACGAGCGGCTCGGCGAGCAGCTCGGCGAGCGGAAGCTCGGGAGCGAGCGGGTCGACCAGCGGGAGCACGTCCAGCACCTCGAGCTCGGGGAGCACCACGAGCTCGGGGACCAATGCGAGCTCGAGCAGTGGAAGCACGACCAGCTCGTCGAGCGGAAGCTCCCCCCCGTCCAGCAGCAGCGGGACGACGTCCTCCTCCGGGAGCACGAGCACGAGCTCGGGGAGCGGAGGACCGGGCATCTGCGGCACGGCGACGAGCGGCGGCGGCAGCACCGGGGCCTCGTGCACGCTGACGACGGAGGCTACAAATTGTGCAGGCTGCACAGCCTGCTCCACGTGCGAGCAATCGATGTGTTGCTCGGCGATCATGGATTGCATGGCAGACTCCGCCTGCCGGCAGACCGTCGACTGCCAATACTACTGCTACGTAGCGAGCCCCGACGCCGGCGACCCCTGCGCGAACGCCTGCCCCGGTATGTCGGGAGCGCTCTTCGTGGCGTACAACAACTGCAACCAGACGACCTGCGGGACCCAGTGCCTCTGCCCCGGCCCGTGAGTTAGCGCTCAGTCGGGACGCACCATGTCCAGGAAGTCGTCGGGCCCGAGCTCCGCGGTCCCGACGACCTCGCCCGACGCGCTCTCGACGCGCACGTCGAGCCGCCCCTTGCGCGATGCGACGGCGGCGACGGTCCCCAGGTCGGCCGCGCGGACGACCGCGTCCGCGGGAATGTCGAGGTCCACGCTCCCCTGCCGGTCGGGTTGACCCGGCGCGGTCGCCCGCCAGCGAACGTGCGCGTGCGGGAGCGGCTGCAGCAAGTCGCTCACGACGTGAAGCGTGATCGGCTTGCCGGGATCGCGCGGATCGTACTCGATGCTCGGCAGCACGCGCTGCATCGCCTGACGGAGCGCCGAATACGCGAGCTTGGGCCGCCGGTAGTAGTCGACCACCGACCAGGTGATCGACGGCCAGTCGTCGACGAACATGAACTGGTAGACGCCGGTGTTCTGGGTCCACTTGCGGCGGCGCAGCACCTCCGTCGTGAAACGCACGGAGATCGCCTGGTAACGCTGCGTATTGGCGACGAACTCCCCGATGTTTCGCCCCTGCCGGATCTTCGCGACGCGGAAGGTCGTTTGCTGCTGGAAGTCCGCGAACTCCCAGCTCTCCCAGTCGCGCGGCGCGTCCGGCCAGAGCGTCTCCGCGTCGAACATCGTGCGCAACGTGTCCAGGGCAGGCAGCGACGCGGCGCCGTATTCGGTCACGAGCGGGGCGAGCTGCGCCCCGAGAATGTCCTCGAGCTTGCCCTCGTACCAACCGAAATACGTGTGCGCATCCCCGGTGCCCGAGTCGCGGTGGACGACGCGCGACGGATCCAGCTCGCGCGCGAGCGCCGCCAGCTCGTCGTCGAGCGCGCGGTTCTGGTCGGGCGCCCGCTTCTGCATCCACTCCATCGCGTGCGGCGACTCGTTGTGCATGCACCACAGGACGATCGACGCGTGGTCGCCGTACTGGCGGATCATGTCCTCGGCCTGCGAGCGCGCCTGCTCGTGAAAGGCGGGAGAGTCCGAGTACCCCCACTGAAGCGGGAAGTCCTGCCACACCATCATCCCGAGCTCGTCGGCGAGGTCGTAGAACTCGGGGCGCTCGAGGTGCGCATGGACGCGAACGGCGTTGAGGTTCGCGCCGGCCATCAGCTTGAGGTCGCGCGAATAGAACGCTGCGTCCGCCTGCGAGAGCCATTGCGTCGCGATGTAGTTGGTCCCGCGCGGATACACGCGCTGACCGTTCACGCGAAAGACCCAGTCCTTGTCGAGCGAGACGGATCGAACGCCGAAGCGCACCGCCTTCTGGTCGAGAAGTCCCGCCGCGCCCGTCGCCCGCGCCTCGAGCTCGTAGAGGTCGGGCCGTCCGTAGTCCCAGGGCCACCACAGGTGCGGGCGCTCGACGCGCACCTCCGCTTTTCCTCGCGTCACGCCCGGCTTGGCCGAGAGCTCGAAGCGCACGCGGATGGGAGTCTCTCCCGCGAACGTCGCGCCGCGGATGACTCCGTCGATCGTCGTCTTCTGTTCGACGGCGGTCCAGTTGCGGAGCGTCGCCTCGACGACGAGGCGCGCAGCGTCCGCGCTCACGTCGAGCGGTGTCACCGTGAGCTCGGCGAGGTCCACTCCCGAGGACTCGCGCACGGCGGCGCCGCGCAGGATGCCGCCGGTCGACCGCTCCTGACCGCGCCGACTCGTCGCCCCCGGACGCGTGTCGTGGTACGCGAAGATGCCCTTGATCTGGTCCTGCACCTTCGGGAAGCTCACCGGGTATTGTTGCGCCATGTCGTATGCCATGCGCGGCGCGGAGACGCGCACGGCGATCCGGTTCGTCCCCGGGCGAAGGGCCCGTGTCGCATCGACCGACCAGTGCTGGAAGTAGCCCTCATGGCGACCGATGGCCACGCCGTTCACGAACACCGTCGCGTAGTAGTCGACCATGTCGAAGTCGACGATCACCGGACGGGACCCGTCGCCGTTCCACTCGAACGTGCGGCGAAACCACACGGTCCCCGAGTAGTCGAGGCCCGCTTCCGAGTCTTCCGCCTGGAGCGCGCCGGGATCGGTGGTGCCGGGCGGCGGAGAGTCGGCGGCCGCCTTGGGCGGGTACTGCTTGCGGCCGAGGAGAAACCAGTTGGACGGGAGCTCCATCGACGGCCACGCGCCGTCGTCGACGGCGGGCGACGCCCAGTCGGTCTCCCCGTCGTACGGCAGGTACTTCCACGGACCGGCGAGGTCGACCTTCCACGGCGCCGTCGCGCCGCTCGCCGCCCCGAGGTCGCGCTCGCGGTGGCAAGCCGCGAGCGAGGACCACGCGCATATGAGAAGGAGAACGCTTGCCGGGGCCGAACGCTTCATCGCGCCGCAAGGTACTGCAATCGTGGCTTGAAGTGACTCCCGAGCCTGAGGCAGACTCGAGGCCGCTTTTAAAGGAGACTCGACCATGAACTATCGCACTCGACTTGCGTTGTCGCTGGCAGCCACGACTCTCGCGCTCGCAGGCTTCGTCGCATGCGGCGGCGACAACGGCGGCGGCGGAACCGCGAGCGACGCGGGCGCCGACGCAACGACCGACACCGGCACGGGCAACGTCGACACGGGCGCGCCCGACACGAGCACCGGCGGCAACGACACGGGCTCGCCGGACACGGGCGCACCCACGGAGGCAGGCGGGAGCGACACGGGCGCGGGCGACGACGGCGGCCCTGGCGACGGCGGCGCGACCGACGGCGCGACCGACTCGGGTCTCGCGTGGGACGGATCGACGGCGCTCAACTGCACCGATTACTGCGGGCTCGTCATGAGCACGTGCACGGGGCAATACGCGCAGTACCAGAGCGTCGGCGAGTGCATGAACGCGTGCGCTCTCCTTCCGATGGGGGCCGCGGGGGACATGGCTGGGGATACGATCGGGTGCCGCATCTACCACGCCGAGCTCGCGGCCGACGCCGGCGTCAACCCGCACTGCTGGCACGCGGGGCCGTACGGCTTCGGCGCCTGCGGGACGAACTGCGATAGCTTCTGCACGATGGCGACCGCCTGGTGCTCGCCCATGGGCGGCTTCGACGGCGGCGCCGCACCGTACAACAGCAAGGGGATGTGCTCGGCCGCCTGCATGATGTACACGGTGGCCGACGGCGGCGCCGATCCGGGCGCGTACAACGCGGCCGGCCCGCAGACGGGCAACACCCTCGACTGCCGCGAGTGGCACCTCGGCGCCGCGCTCGCGGACCACGCAGCCCAGCAGGTCCACTGCAACCACGTCGGCCAGATGTCGCCGACCTGCATGTAGACGACCTCGCCGTCGGGCGGGCGCATCGTGGACGAACAAAGGACGGGGACCGGAAAGGGCCGAAATCGACGGCCCATCCCGGTCCCCTGGTTCGGCGGTGGCTAGCCGCCGCGAGGCGTCGGCCTACTTCGCGGGCGCGCCCGGGGGCGCGTTCGAAGCATTCGACGCCGGCTGCGCGGGCGAAACGGTGGCGGGCGCGGTGACGGGGGTCACGACAACTCCCGTCACGTCGCCCTTGATGGCGAGCTTCTACTCATTGCGCACTGTGCAGGGCGAAAACGCCGCGGAAGCGTTGATGATCGCGCGGAGTTGCCGCTTCCCACAGCGGCCGACGCCTGCGGGGCGGGGAGGTTCGCGCGCGTCCGTATAATCAATGTTAGGGGCGACTCCCGCCACGCCATGCGCACCGAGGGCGACGTCGACGCGCTATACGCCGCGGCAAGGCTTCGCCAGACAGTCAGGGCACCACCATTGCGCGGAAGCCATGCCGCCGCGCGTGCTGCCGGCAAGAGTTCGTTCGGGTCGCCCAACGCGCCGGCAGCCTGTGCGAAGTCGCCGGGGCGATGCGGTTCCTCCGACCGCTTGTC
>CALKVG010000575.1 GCA_937998045.1 uncultured Myxococcales bacterium | reverse complement strand
CTACACGCGTAAGATCGTCGGCAGCGTCAGATGTGTATAAGAGACAGCGTCCGCGCACGCCGGTCGTTCCGGAGGCCACCGGCCACCCGAGGCCTCCTCGGCCACCGAGGACCGAGCCACCGAGGCCACCGAGGGAGGTGCGTCGCCCACCTGCCACCCGGCCCAAAGTCGCGCTGGGCCGCGCCGCGTGACATAATCGTGAGACTTTCCTTTCTCGCTTCCCAATGGCGCTGCATCCTCCTGCCGTTCGGGCTCTGCCCTTCGTGGCGGCCACGCTGCTCGGCGCGGCCCTCGCCGCCGGGTGCTCCGTCGAACCCATCGCGGCGCCTTCCGGCTCGGGCGCCGGCAGTTCGAGCGGCGCGACGACCGACTCGCCGTCCTCCGGCAGCAACGGCGGTAGCGGCGGGGCGAGTGGCGGCGGCTCGTTCAGCGACGCCAACACCTGCTCTCCGGGATCGGTGCAGACGTTCCAGCCGAGCGCGTACCGGCCCGCGACCGCCGCGTGGCGGGGAGCCTGCGTGGCCAGCAGTCTGAGCGACCCGGTTCAGGGCTTCTACGACGCGTGCCTCGGCAGCTCGGCCTCGAGCAATCTCTGCGCGGAGTTCGCGAAGGACTACGCCGCGTGCGCCGGCTGCATTCTCACGCCCGATACGGCCGACCACTACGGGCCGCTCATCGACCACGGGGGCTTCGTCACGGCGAACATCGCCGGCTGCCTCGAGCTCACCGATCCCGGCCAGCTGTCGTGCGCGAAGTCGGTGCAGGCCCTTTCGGAGTGCGAGCTCGCGTCTTGCCAGGCGAACTGCCCCGTCGTCGACGCGCCGTCGCTCGACGCGTACAACACGTGCGCCGCCCAGGCCGATGAGAGCGGGTGCATGAGCTTCTCCACCGCGGCGACGTGCGCCGATTGGCTACCCGACGGCTCAGCCGGTGCGCCGTGCGTGGCGACCGACTTCAAGCAGTTCTACGACGCTGTCGTCCCGCTGTTCTGCGGATCGCCGCCGCCGCCTGCGCTCGACGCCGGATCGGGGCTCGACGGCGGCTCGTCCTGGGGAGGCGACGCGAGCTCCGGCTGGGATACCGACGCGGCCAGCGATTAAGTTGCGCCGTCGCGGTCAATGCGCTTGAGGTGCGCCCTCGGCTCGGCGCGTGTGACGTGACGCGTCGGCGAGCGAGTTTGCGGCGTCGGGTCAGGTGGCGTAAAGGTCCCGCCGTGCGTTTCTTGTGGATCGTCCTGAGCTGCCTTTGCGCCGGCTGCAGCGGATGCGGCGACGACAGCGCGTCTCCCGCCCCGCCTTCTGCCCCCGCGCATGCGCCCACCGGGAGCGTACCGCTGCGCGCGTTCAAGCTCCCCCACGGCCTCCACCTGATGACGAGCGATGCGGGCGCAAGCGACTGACGTCACGCTCGGCGACGAGCTGCGCGACGACGATCCGGACGTCGCGCTCGCCCGCGTCCTCCGCGACGACGGAAGCGCCGACCCGGCGACCGATCCGCTCCTCTCGGACCCGTTGCTCTCGCGCGCTTACCGCGAGATGCGCCGGGTGCGCCTGCTGGACGCGCGGATGATCCTTCTCCAGCGCCAGGGCCGCGTCGGTTTCTACGGCGCCGCCCAGGGGCAGGAGGCCGTTCCGATCGCGACGGGCCTCGCCGTATCGGAGGGCGACTGGGTGTTTCCCGCGCTGCGGGAGCAGGCGATCATGCTCGTGCGCGGCTTCCCGCTCCGCGCGTTCGTGGCGCAGGTGTTCGCCAACTCGGCCGACGTCCTCAAGGGGCGGCAGATGCCGAGCCACCAGTCGGGCCGCGCCGTAAACCATGTGAGCTGGTCGTCGTGCATCGCGCCTCAGCTTCCGCAAGCCGTGGGCGCGGCGTGGGCCATGCGCGCCAAGAAGACGGGCGCGGTCGCGATTGCGTTCTGTGGCGACGGCGCGACCAGCCAGGCCGATTTTCACACCGCGATGAACTTCGCCGGGGTCTGGCGGGTTCCCTGCGTGATCGTCTGCCAGAATAACCATTGGTCGATCAGCGTCCCCACCTCCAAGCAGACCGCGTCGCGAACGATCGCGGTCAAGGCGCGCGCCTACGGAATGCCCGGCGTCCGCGTGGACGGCAACGACGTCCTCGCCGTCTACAAGACGATGTCCGAGAGCATCGAGCGGGCGCGCGCGGGCGGGGGACCGACGTTCGTCGAGGCCGTCACCTACCGCATGGGCGCGCACTCGACGAGCGACGACCCTTCGCGTTATCGCACGCAGGCCGAAGTCGAGGAGTGGGCCCGCAAAGACCCGCTCGACCGCCTGCGAAAGCACATGCTGCACCTGGGTCTCGTTTCGGACGAGAGCGATGCCGCGCTGGAGAAAGAGCTCTCGGCGGAAGTCGTCGCCGCGGTCGACGAGGTCGAGAAGATGCCGCCGCCCACGCGCGCCTCGCTCCTGGACGACGTCTACGCAGAGCTGCCCTGGCACTTGCGCGAGCAGCTCGAGAGCTTGCTAAAAGCCGCACCCCCTCCTACGCACTAGCCAAGAACCAACCCCTCGAGAATCCCATGGCCAATAAGACGTACGACGCAATTGTCCTCGGCGGCGGCCCGGGCGGATACACGTGCGCCATCCGCCTCGCCCAGCTAAAGCAGAAGGTGCTCTGCGTCGAGAAGGAAGAAGTCGGCGGCGTGTGCCTGAACTGGGGCTGCGTCCCGAGCAAGGCGATCATCGCGACGAGTCACACCTTCGACAAGGTGAAGAACGGGGCGGGCATCGGCCTCCTCGTCGACAACCCGCGCGTCGACGCGAACAAGCTGCAGGACTGGAAAGAAGGGATCGTCAAGAAGCTGACCGGCGGCATCCGCACGCTCTTCCGGGGCAACGGCGTCGACCTCGTGTACGGCGAGGGGCGGCTCACCGGCCCGAAGACGATCACAGTGAAGACGCGCGAGGGGGGCACCGAGGTCGTCGAGGCGACGAAGGGGATCGTCGTCGCGACCGGGTCGTCGACGATCGAGATTCCGAGCTTCAAGTTCGACGGCAAGAAGATCATCGGTGCCCGCGAGGCGGTGAGCCTGCGCGAGGTCCCGAAGCGCCTCCTGGTCATCGGCGGCGGCATCATCGGGCTGGAGCTCGGCGGCGCCTATCAGCGCTTCGGGAGCGAGCTGACGGTCGTCGAGGCGCTGCCCAATCTGCTGACGGGCGTGGACGCGGACCTGACGGCGGTCGTCGAACGGGCGTACGTCAAGCACGGGGCGAAGATCCTCAAGAACGCCAAGGCGGCCGGCGTCGAGTACCAGAAGGACGGCTCGGTCGCGGTTCGCGTCGACGTCGCCGGCAAGAGCGAGACGATCGTCACGGACCTGGTCCTCGTCGCCGTGGGCATGCGCCCGAACGGGGCGGGCGTCGGCCTCGAAGAGCTGGGCGTGAAGGTCGAGCGCGGGTTCGTCCCGACCGACAACCTGGGCCGCACGAACGTGCCGGGCGTCTATGCGATCGGCGACTGCTCGAGCGCACCGCTGCTGGCGCACAAGGCCATGAAGGAGGGCGAGGTCGTCGCCGAGATCGTGGCGGGTCACAAGGCCGCGAAGGACTGGGTCGGCATTCCGGCGGCGATCTTTACGGACCCCGAGATCGCCACCGTCGGACTCGGTGAGGAGCAGGCGAAGCAGAAGGGGCTCGAGGTGACCATCGGCAAGTTCCCGTTCGCGGTGCTCGGCCGCGCGATGGCGGTGAACGAGACCGACGGCTTCATCAAGATCGTTGCCAACAAGGCGACGCACGAGATCCTCGGCGTGCACATCGTGGGGCCGTCGGCGACGGATCTCATCAGCGAGGGCGCCCTCGCGCTCGAGATGCACGCGTTCCTGGAAGACGTCGGGCTCACGATTCACCCGCACCCCACGCTGGGCGAGGGGACGATGGAAGCGAGCCTTCACGGACTCGGGCAGGCGATCCACGTCATGAATCGGTAGCGTTCGCGCCCACGTCGATGCCCCCGAGGAAGGCGCCGATCGATGAAACTCAAGGAGATCGAGCGCCTTCGTGCCGTCGCCATCTTGATGGTGATGAACCTCCATTGGGCCACGCTCTACCCGTTTCTGCCGGAGATCGCTCACGGCACTTGGTCCGGCGTCGATCTCTTCTTCGTCATCTCCGGATACGTCGTCACGCTGTCGCTCCTTCGCCTCTTCCCCGCGGTCGACGACGGCGCTTCCTTCCTGGATGCGTTTGAACGATCGAGGCAAGCGCTCAAGGTCTTCTACGCGCGCCGATTCTTCCGAATCGTGCCTGCAGCGCTGGCGGGGATCTTGATCCAGCGCATATGCATCGACTATTTCCCGGAGCAGTTCAATTCGCGCGACGAATGGCGCGCGGACGCCGTCGCGATCTTCAGCGGCGTCTTCAACTACAAGATCGCGTACAATCCCTTTACCAAGCTCGGCGTCTACTGGAGCTTGTCGGTCGAGGAGCACTTCTATCTCCTCCTTCCGCTCGTCTTTATCGTCCTACGGACGACGAGCCGCCGCCTCGCCGCGTGCGCATTCGTCGCTTTCGCGTGCACGTTCGCGCGCCGGTTCAGCCACCCCGAGGTCCCGCATCCGGACGCGTACCTCAAGTACGCTTCCCACCTGCGGTTCGATACGCTGATGGCCGGCGTGGCCATCGCCCTCATGGCGGAGGCGCGCAAAGGACGGAGCATTCCGCCACCGGTCATGCCGCGCTGGCTGATGCGCTTCGTCATCCTCCCGTGCTGCGTGGGACTCGTCGCGATGTTGCCGGCTGCGATCCCCGAGGACCTCGCGCTTCACGAGGGGTTCGTCGGCCTGTGGATGATCTCGGCCGTGCTCGTGGCGTATGCCGGTATGGATCGCGGCTACGTTCTTTCCTTTCCCGTCGTCGATCGGGTCCTCGAATACGTAGGGTCGCGCTCGTACGGGCTTTACCTCATCCATCTGACGGTCTCCCACCTCGAGGAGGGGATCCGGCACACGTGGGGCGAGTACGATCGATGGCTTCCGACCACCGAGGACTACGCCTTGCGGCGAACCGCCCTGCTTTTCGCCGTCGCGTTGTGCGGGGCGGAGCTGATCCACCGCTTGATCGAACGCCCCTTCATCGCGCTCGGGCGGCGGCTCACGGATCCGACGGTCGACCGGCGGGTCCTCGCGGCCCGGGCCTGGCAGTGGGCGGCGGCGGGGCTGACGGTGTGGACGCTGATCACGTACCGTCATCGCATCGCCCTGGCCTTCGGCCCTCCCAACCTCGCGCGTGGAAAGCTCGTCATCGCCAGCTCCCACCTGGATTACAAGCCGCCGCCGAGCGCGCTGACGAACGGCGTTCTCGAATCCGAGTACGGGTTGCACACGAAGGAAGAGGAAGAACCCTGGGCGGAGATCGATCTGGGCCAGCCGACGCGCGTCGGCAGCATCCACGTCTACAACCGCGAAGACGGCTTTCAGGACCAGCAGCTGCCACTCGAGGTGAGCCTGTCGGTCGACGGGAGCTCGTACAAGGTCGTCGCGTTGCGCGAGAAGATGTTCACGCAGGCGCTGTACTGGCGACTGAACCTCACCGACAAGCCGCTCGTTCGGTACATTCGCCTTCGCGTGAAGAAGAAGACGTTTCTTTGCTTGAGCGAGGTGGAGGTCTACGCCGGATCCGGGCCGCGCTTGTAGTGTCCGGGAGTCGCGGGCCCACTCGGGCGCTACTCCGTCACTTTCCGAAGACCTCGACCTCGCTCAACGCGAGGTAGCTGCGGCGATCGACCCGCAGGCGGACGTAGCGCGCACGATGCTTCTTCCCGTCGATCACCCACGGAGGGTCCTGGCCGAAGTGCGTTTGCTGGCGTCCGACCGGATCGTAGTTCTGCCCGTCGGTCGATAGCTCGACGACGAGCGGCAGGCAGTCGTCGTACCAGCCGTCGCCGCGGTTGTAGACCTTGATCGTCGTTATCGCATACGTCTTGAGCAGATCGATCGTGACGCGCGGCGAGTCCTCCGCATTGGTGTGAATTCCGAAGCTCTTGATGGGCACACCGTCGACGAGCTCGTGGCCGTCGGGAGGGTTGATCTTGTAGCTGCTCGCGACGACGGGCTTGTTCAGCGCGACGTTCCTGGGAACGAACGCAACCATGGCGGCCCGCACGAGGATGTACGCCAGGACCACCGCGACGGCGGCCAGGCGTCCCAGCCGGGTTGCGCGTACGTTGGTCACGGTTCTCGGCTCGACCTTGCCGCGCAAAAGAGACGCCGTCCTCTCGAGAGCCGACCGCGTCTCCTCGAGGGCCTCGGGGGCCAGCCGGTCGAGGTACAGCGGATCATGCGAGAGGATGACGCTGCGCGCGCGGTCGAGGTCTGCGCCGTCGGTGTCCGGAAGCGCGTCTTCGCGGGGCAAGAGCGCCAGGATTGCCGCCCGCGAGATGTCGGCCGGCGTCAGGCTGTACCGATCGTCGATGATCCGGTCCTCCACCTCGCCGGCCCGGATGAGGTGCAGGACGGCGAGCCGCAGGACCTCCGAAGCCACGATGGCATCCCCGATCTTTCGCGCCGCCCGGATGCGGGTCTCCGCCGCGCGGACATGAGCCGCGATGAGGGTCTGTTGCTCCGCCGAGTGCGCACGGCTCGTGAGTTCGGCCTGTTCGAGCAAGAACCACTCGCGGACCGGGGCGAGGTACGCGACCGCCGCGCGCGATTTCATGGCATCCGCCGTCCTTGCTGCCCCTTGTAGCATGGTGGCCCTTCTCAGCGCCGCGACCGCGGGTTCCGACTCCGGTTTCGGCTGGCGGGCCTGCGGTGAACGACTTGGCTGGCGTGAGCCGACTACGCGTCGTGGACTTCAGTCCACGAACGTGGCGCGGGCGCGTCGCGACGTTCGCAGGTAGGAGATCCACAAGGCGCCCCACACGAAGACCTGGAAGAGCGTCGTGGTCGCTTGCTTGAAGTCGTGGTCCGGGAAGAGCTCGTGAGTGGCGATGACGTCCGCCAGGTGAAAGGCGAAGAGCCCCGCGGCCAGACATGGGAAGTGAAGCCTGAACGAGCGCTTCCTGCGCAAATAGCTCAGCAGGACGACGCACGAGTAAGCCAGAAGCGCAAGGTTCCCGGCTGCCTCTATCGAGATCAGCGCCATAACCATTGGCGCGTGGGTCGGGAGTTGAGAGTCCATGAAGGTCCGCCATTGGGCGACCGATAGGACGGGACGAACGGCGCGGACCGTTCCAATGAGGAGCCGGACCGGTGTGAGAAAGACGCCGATCCCCAGGAGGACGAGCCAGCCCCGAAGGCCGGCCAGCTCGGGGTGATCGACCCCTCCGGCGGCGGAGGCGGCGGACGCGACCGGCTGGAATCGGTATACGCGCGTGGCGATCCACGCGAGGAGCGCGGTCAGCGCGGCGAGGCCGATCGCCGCCGGCCACTGAACGCCGTCCGCCAGCGGAGCACGGTAAGTGAGCGCCCGCGTCACCGTGGGCCGGGCCCGATCGAGCGCGGCCAAGTGCGCCGCCAATTGCGGTGCGCTCACCGCCTCCCCCAGCGTCGCGAGGTCGTACGTGTAGAGGACGGTTCGGTTCGCGTAGGCGGACTCGAACTGGAAGCGGAGTCCCGCGCTCCGGGCCTCGACCACCTCCGGCGTCAGCTTGAGTTCGAACGGCACTCTGAGCTGCACGGAGTGCCGGCTGTGGTACGGGAAAGGGAGCCCGAGAGGCGCGGAGCGCCCTTCATCGATCGCCGGGCGTGCAAGCAATCGGTCCAGTTGGTAGAGGGAGAGATCGGCCCGGAACAGCGCAGACTTGTCCGGGTCCTTCCAGAAGTGCGCGATCGCGAAATGCGCGACCACGCGGATCACGTCGTTAGGCCGATCGTCGGCCACCTCGAGCGGACCCGCTTCGTGGATCGACGGGAAATCCTGCCGGTACATGTCGAGATATTCTTTGTTCAGCTGGTCGCGGGTCTTTCGGTTGAACGAGGCCCGCATGAAGTCGGCGACTTCGGCCTCGTAAATGCGTTCGCTGTCGAGGGCCGTTCCGTCGTTGGTGCCCGCTCGACCCACCCGGAACTCGTCACGAATCCGCAGCGTGGGGTCGTCGGTGGGCGGCGGCGTGAGGATTTCGATCGCGCTCGAGCGCACGTCGGCGACGAGCGCGCGTTCGAGGCGAGAGTAGCCGAGGCGATCCAGGCGGCCCCCCTGCAGGCTGATGGTGGGGTCGACCCAGAGGACGGATCCATCGCGCATGGCGACGCGGACAATGGCGTGATTGAAGGCGGCGGGGCTGGGGGCCCACTCGTCGATGCCGCGGCCTCCGCTCGTACGAACCAGCGCCGGCTCGGCGTCGATGTCCGCCGCTCGCAAGATAGCGATCAGGAGCGCCGCCTTCTCCTTGCAGTCGCCGAAGCGACGCTCGAACACCGCCCCAGGATCGGTCGGACGCCAGCGGCCGACGCCGACCTCGATCGCAACGTACCGCACCTCGTCCTGAACGAACCGGATCGCGCGAAGAAGCAGGTCGTCGGACGACCGCGACTCGCTGCGCGCCGACGCAATCCAGTCGCTCAGCGCCCGGGACGGCGGGCGGGCGGGTTGAAAGAGTCGAGCCGCCCAGCCGGCCACCTCGTGCCAGGTCGTGAACTCGGAGATCTGCGCCCATGGAACCGACTCGTACCAGGGCGGTGCGTCTCGCTCCTCGGGGTAAGCGTGGACGCCATGAAGGTCCCACGTGTAATCGACCAGGTCGCCGGTCGCGTCCTCGTGGGGTGAGAGCGAATCCCGGACGTCGGGCGGACCGTGGATAGCGATACGAAGGCGGTGCGATCGCGCCGTGGAGATACGCACGTGAAGGCGATCGATCCGTTCGGAGGACCCGAGGGGGACGGCATCCACGTAGCGCCCCTGCAACGTAGGATCGCGCCCGTGCAGCGTGTAGGAGTACTCGAGGACATCGCCCACCCGAAGGTCCTCGACGAAGAGCACGGCAGATTGTCGGCCGTCGTAGACTTGCGCTTCGAGGTTGGGCTCGCGCTGAATCAGGCGTATCGCGGCAGCGTCGAGGCGATTGAGGATCTGTCCTCCTCTGCGGACGACGGCCGAGTGCAGGACGAGGGTCTGGTAAGTGGGGTCGAATTCGATCTTGATCTGCGAAGTCGCCTCGAGTCCTGCCTCGTTGGTGACCTGCTTGGCCAGATGCCAGTAGCCGTCCTCCTCCCGGCCGCTGACTCTCACCTGTTCGTCGAAGAGAAGGTAGCGTCGCCCGTTCTGCACGCCGTCGGATGCAGGCTGTTGCGTCGCCTCGAGCGCGATGGGTACGATCCACGCCGGTTCGGGGCGAATCGCGAAGGGCGATGCTGCGAACGCAGGCAGCGGTGCCATTGCGGCGCAGACCGCTACGAGCAAGACCCACAGGGGCCCGCGCGAACGTCTGCAGCCGAGACTCGATTGACTCGCCATCCTGGCGCTCCCCCTTGGGCGGGGGAGACTATCCGAGGCCGAAGCACCCGGGATCGGGAGTCGTGCGCGGCCCAAACGGACTGCCTGCCCGGGGTCCTTGCCCATGTCCCCCGTTCGGCCGGGGCCAGCCGGTGTTGCTTGCGCGCACCACGGCCCGAGCGGAGCGCCGCCCGTTCACCGCCTCCCCTTGAATCCCATCATGTTCTGCACGACCGACTCGCTTTCCTCGGCGACTTCCGCTTGCTCGCGCGCTCGGTCCGCGCAGTCTTCGCAGAGCTTCTTCGCCTTGCCCCCGACCTTCACGCTCACCAGGGCGTCGACCTCGTCGCCGCATTGCTTGCACGTCGGCATGACCCTCTTCCCTTTCAGCCCTTGGTCGGCTCGTCCTCGAACTCCGGCGGCGGAGCGCTCGACCTCTTCGCGTCGGCCGGAAGCGCGCGCCAGCGCTCGACGAGCGCGTCGATCGCCTCGCGCGCCAGCGCCCGCAAGTTCGGCAGCGTGGCGCTCGCCGCCGGGACGCGCGCCTCGGGGCGGTCCGGACGGCTCACGACGACGTGCGCTTCGCGGCGGTTCAGCGTGAAGCGCACCCGCCCGGCGCCGAGCTGCAGCCAGATGTCGTCTCCGGTCACGCTCCCGGTCGCCGCGATCCGGTGGGCGCGCGCCAGCTCGAGGACGTACAAGATCGCGCTGCGAGCCTCCCCGAACGCGCTCTCGAGCGCAGCTGCCGTATCGGACACCGTACCCGCCGGCGTCTCGGCGACGAGGTCGCGGACGAGTTTTTGGGGCCATTCGTCCATCGCCGCCTAGCATACGGCACAGCTTGCGCGGACGGGAACGGCGAGCGTGGTAGATTGCAACGCCGTGGGCATCTTCGACCGAATGGGCAAGGTGATTCAGAGCAACCTTCACGCGCTGCTCGACAAGGTGGAAGACGACAAGAAGCTCATCGAGCTCAACCTCGACGAGATGGACGGCCAGATCAAAGCCGGCCACCAGGAGGTGGTCCAGGCCGTCGCCGCCGAGAAACAGTTGCGCAGGAAGGTCGACGACCTCCGCGCCGACGTCGAACGCTGGGACAAGCGCGCAGAGCTCGCGCTCAAGAGCGGCGACGAGGCGCTGGCCCGGGAGGCTCTGAAGCAGAAGAAGCGCGTCGGGGCCGAGGCCGAGGCCGCGGAGAAGGCGCGGGCGGAGCAGCGCAACGCCGCCCTGCGGATGAAGGACGAGCTCGAACGAATGAAGGAGAAGCTCGGCGAGCTCAAGATGCGTAAGGGTGCCATTGTCGCCCGCGCCGCGCAGGCGCGCGGGGGCACGTCGTCCGAGCAGCTCGGCGCAAAGGGCGGAGCGAGCGCGTTCGAGAATTTTCGTCGCATGGAGGAGAAGATCGAGGGCCGCGAGGCCGAAGGCGCCGCGATGGCGGAGGTCGACGAGGCGCTCGGCAAGGGGGCTGTCTCTTATACACATCTCCGAGCCCACGAGACAGGCAGAAATCT
>CALKVG010000574.1 GCA_937998045.1 uncultured Myxococcales bacterium | reverse complement strand
CCGTTACCGAGGCCGAGGCCACCTTCGCGGTGGGGAGCGCTTTCGCCCCGCCGTCCTTGCTCGCTCGCTTGGCTAGGACGACCGTCCGCTCCATGAGCGCTTGCGCCTCGGTGAGGGGTGCGCCCCCCGTCGAGCCGGCGGGCGCCGCCACCGCGATGCGCATCTCGCTTTGCGCCGGGACTTCGCGCTCCGGCGCGTGCTCGACGGGCGCCACGGCGGCCGCTTGCGCCTTCTGACCGGGAGGCGGCACGGCGCACCCGAGGAGGAACGCGTCGCTGCGCTTGTAGAAGCCCGGAATGTTTCCTTCTTTCACGAAGCCCAACTTGACCCAGGTCGCCACTTCGTCGCGCTCGACCAGCGTGTAGGCCTTCTCGACGCCTTCGCGCTGCGCGAGCGACTGGACGAAGAGGCGCTTCGCGCTGGTCGGCCCGGCGCGAAAATCGATGACGCGCATCGTGCGCGCCCGCCGGTTGATAAGGAGGCACAGGGATACCGCCTCGTTCTGAAAGAAAACTTCGTCGACCGGCTTCTGCTGCGAACCCCACGCCTTGGCTGCCATCGCGTCACCGAGCCCCCTCCCTCCTGCGGGGCGCGCGCGGTGGACGCACGCCGATGCAGGGGGTGTCTTTCAAAGTTGAAAGGCCAGTACCACGGCCGCGCCGGAGCGGTCAACACGAACGCGAGGCGAATCGAGGGCTTGTGGTGGATTGCAGAACGGAAAACGTCACAGAAGCGACGTCCCAAGTTTGCGCTGCTTTCGCTCAGCCCACGAGGCGTGCAACGTCGGCGTCGGCGACGCCGAGTCGGCGAAGCGCGTCGTCGAGACGCTTCTTCGGGATCGAGACGAGCGTTGGCATCCCGCCGGAGAGGCCGAGGATGTCGAGGAAGTTCACGCCGCTTGCGAAGGGCGCGGCGAGGCTCACCGTGTCCATGTCGACGATCATGGCGACGCTGGCGCGCTCCTGCCCTATCAGGAGGAGCTGGGTCTTGTCGTACTGGCCGTGATGAGCGGTCGCGTCGACGAAGGCGAGCGAAATGACATGGGGCGGCAAGCCCGCCGGAGGGCGCACCTCCACGAGCGCATAGGCGCTCGCGATGCGGCGCGTGAGCTCCTCAATGGGTGCGAGCGCGGCGGCCGCGCGGTCGATGGGCTCCCAGAGCGAGGCGTCCTGCAGCCCGCCGGCGAGGTGGCGCACGACGATCCCGAGGAGCGCGTTGTCGCGCGATCGGGCGCGGATCGCTCGGTCGAAGCGCTGCCCGACAGGGCCGGGCTGCGCGCTCCGCGTGTCGATGGCGCGCGCGTCGTCGTCCGCGCCGGGGTAGGGCTCGACGCCGCCGCGCATCCACTTGGCGGCGCTGCACAGGCCGTCGAAGTCGGTGTGGCACACGATGGTGTCGACCGGGCCGATGCGGGTGACGAGCTCCGGCGTGACCATTTCCGGGCACGCGCCGTGCTCGGCCTTCGTCGCGAGGACGAAGCGCGAGTCGGCGCGGTAGCGCTCGTGCATCACGTGGTCGTGATGATCGACCCAGGCCGAGAGGCGGGCCCCGAGCTGGTCGATGAACGGGAGCGTGATCTTCTCGAAGCCGCCGCTCGCGGCCTCCGAGGCGAACGCGACGTCGAGGACGACGACGCGTCCCTTGAGATCCCGCGCCCGCGGGAGCTTGCGCGGCGAGGCGAAGGCGAGCTCAGTCCGCATCGGACCTCGTGCGGGGAGGCGCTGGCGAAACGACGGCAGGGAGCGTGGTCGAAGCCTGGAGACTGCGGCGCTGCGACGACAAGGCAAAGGGGTGCTTAGCACGCCACGCGCGCGGACAGCCTCGGCTGCGGTGCGGCGCCAGCGCGGGTGGTACGCTGGGCCGCGCCGCCATGCCCCCCTCCCCCTCCGGAAGTATGTCTGCTCGCACCCCCTCGCAGCTGCCGCTCACGTTCGACGAACACGGCCTCGTGCCGGTCATCGTGCAAGACCGGCTGACGGGCGAGGTCCGCATGTTCGCGTACGCGACCAACGAGGCGTTGCGCCGCACGCTCGAGACGGGCCGCGCCACCTTCTGGAGCCGGTCGCGAGGAGAGCTGTGGGAGAAGGGGCGCACGAGCGGCAACGAGATCCGCGTCTCGCAGGTGCTCGTCGATTGCGACTCCGACTGCGTCATCTACTCGGGAGAGCCGCATGGCAATTCGTGCCACACGGGCGCGCGCAGCTGCTTCTTCCAGTCGCTCGAGGGCGACAAGGCCGCCGAGAAGCTCGCGTCGGCGAGCGAGCGGCCGCAGACGCTCCTTTCGAACTTGGAGGCCGTGCTCGAGGCGCGCAAGGCCTCGACCGAGGCGGCGAGCTACACGAAAAGCCTGTACGACGCCGGGGCGCCCCGGATCGGCGCCAAAGTCGAGGAGGAAGCCGGCGAGTTCTCGCGCGCGCTAGCGAGCGAGAGCGACGAGCGCGTCGTGAGCGAGGCCGCGGATGTCCTCTACCACCTGCTCGTCGGCCTGCGCTGGCGCTCGATTCCCGTACGCCGTGTTCTGGCGGAGTTGGCCCGCCGTCTGGGCGTGAGCGGTCACGCGGAAAAGGCTGCGCGTTCGAAGCCCCAAGCCGCGGGCTAGCGTGATATCGTCAAAAGGCTCATGTCGACCAAGGTCCTCGTCTTCGAGAGCGACCCGGCGTTCGCGGGCGAGCTCCGAGACGAGCTAGGTAGGTTGGGGTGCAACACCACCGTCGTCGACGACGGCAACGCCGGGCTTGCGCAAGCGACGAGCGACCGACCGGATCTCATTCTGCTCTCCATCGAGCTGCCGCGGATGAACGGGTTCTCGGTCTGCAACAAACTGAAGAAAGACCCGAGCCTGAAGGACGTCCCGCTCATCATCATGTCGAGCGAGTCGAGCAACGAGACGTTCGAGCAGCACAAGAAGCTCCGCACGCGCGCCGAGGACTACGTCCACAAGCCGATCGCGTTCGGTGAGCTGCTGCAGCACATCCAGACCTTCGTCGAGCTGGCGCCGCCCTCGAGCTCCACGGTCGATGCCGCGATCGTCATCGACGACGAGATCGAGATCGGCAGCACCGACTACGTGATCGAGGCCGACGTCGATCCTGACGGCATGTCTCCGGCGCACGCCCACGCTCTGCTGGAGCGTGGCCAATACCTGAGCGAGATCGCGGCGCAGCCGCCCCCGAGCTCGTCGTCGGCCGTCGGGGGCTCGACCATGGGCGCCGAGCCGATCGACACAGACGTCGACGCCTTCGCGGAGTCGGCGTTCGGAAGGCTCACTGGCCCCGACGCCTCCCTCGCGCCGGCCCTGGGCTCGGCGCCCGCTGTGCCCGACTCGAGGCCCCCGTCGCGCGACTCGCGGTCGATGCTGGCGGAGCCGATGCCCGGCGCGCGCGAATCCCGACCCCCGTCGCGCGACTCGCGTCCGGCGCCTCACGACTCGCGACCGGCCCCGCCGCGCAACGGCGCGTCCGAGGCCGTCGCGCCGGGCTTCCCGCCGCGCATCCTGACGGCGCCGCTGCCGGTGCGCTCGCCGACGCGCCCGCCGTCGACCGTCGATATCGCCGACTACGACCGCCTGCGCGAAGAGCTGAATCGCACGCGCGCTCGCACCACGGAGCTCGAGGGCGAGCTCCGCGAGACGCGGGCCGAGATTGATCGGTTGCGCCTGGACGTCGGGGAGAGCGAGAGGCTATCGAACGAGGTCGACGAGCTGCGCGCGAAGCTCGCGTCGAGCGCGAAGGCGGGTGGCATCTCGAGCCGCGACTTCCTCGACCTGCGCGAGGCTCTCAACCGCAAGGACAAGGAGATCCTCGCGCTGAAGGAGCAGCTCGCGCGCAAGGACCGCGAAGCGATGGAGCTGCAGGACAAGCAGCTCGCATTCGAGCGGACGAAGGCGGACGTCGAGGAGCGCCTCCTGGCGCTGGAGCGCGAGCTCGCCGAGACGAAGGAAGCAAACGAGACGCTCGGCGCCGACCGCGACTTGGCGAAGAAGGCGGCCGACGACGCACGCAGTCGCTTCGAGCGGACGCGCGCCGATCTCGAGTCCAAGGACCGGCAATTCGCCGAGCTCCGCGGGCGCCACGCCGACGAGCTCGCGGCGCGCGATACGAAGCTCGGGGCGCTCCGCGCGGAGCTCGATCAGGTGCTCGCCAACGAGCGCGCGGAGCACGCGCGCGCCGCGGACCAGGCCGAGCAGCGCCGGCGCGCGGACCTCGATCAGGCGCGGCGCGATCGCGAAGCCGCTATGGCGGAGGCGCGCGAGGAGGCGCAGCGTGAGCAGCAGGAGGCGATCGCCGCCACCCGCAGGGAGGTCGAGGAGCGGCTCGCCGACGCGCAGAAGCACGAGGAGGCCGCGCTGGAGGCGCTGCGCGCGGAGCACATCGAGAAGATCCGCGAGGTCGAGAACGATCGCGACGCGCGCATCGCCCAGATTCAGTCGAGCACGTCGCGCGAGCTCGGCGAGATCCGCGAGCGTTCCTACCAGCTGGAGGCGGATCTGTCGACGGCGCGCGGCGAGCTCGGCGCGCTGCGCGAGACGAAGGCCAGGGAAGATGCGAGCACGACCGAGCGGCTAGCGGAGCTCGAGCGGCGGCTTTCGGAGGCGCAGAACGCGCGCGACGATTTCGGGATGCGCCTCGCCAGTGCCTCCGAGCGCGTCGCGACGCTGGAGTCGGAGCTCGCGACCGCCAGCCAGGATCTCGGCGATACGAAGCAAAAGCTAGCCGTGGAGGCGTCGCGGGCGGACAAGGCGCAATCGAAGTGGCAGGGGGACCGCCTGTCGCTGGAGCGCGCGAAGGACGCGCTGGCCGTTGCGCTCGCGCAGATCGAGGAGGCCGAGGGGCGCCCGATCGACTGACGGCGGGCCCCCCGGGCTTGTCCGCGCTCCCGCGGAGCTGAGTTGCCATCATCAGTGGACTACGGCGAGATCTCCCTCGTAGAGGCGCACCTCTTCGGATTCGGGGAGGCGCCGCAGCGCGAGGACGGCGCCGGCCTCGCACGGGAGCGCGAGGTCGGGCGAGGAAGTCGCGAGGATCCACTGGACGTTGGGAAGCGCCTCGCGAAGCGCCGGGACGAGCGCGCGGCGAGCTGCGGTCTCGAGGTGAGCGTCGGCGTCGTCCACGAGCGCGACCCCCTCGGCGAGGCGCGCGTCGGCGCCCGGGGAAGCCGCGTGGAGCGTGCGCACGGTGAGCGCGGCCAGCGCGACGAGGTGGCGCGTCTGCGTGGGAAGCTCGTCGAACGCGCAGAGCGGTCCGCCGGGGCCGCGCTCGAAGACGGGTTCGAAGGTCGCCGGCTCGACTCCGACGTATCCATAGCCGGTGACGTTGGCGAGCGGCTCTACGGCGCCACGGACGGCGTTCTCGAGCGACTCGGCCTGGGCGCGGGCCTCCTCGGAGCGTGGTCGAAATCTGGATATCCACGGCGAGGTGCGCGAGACCGCCGCGGACACGATGGGATACGAGAGCATCTCCTTGGTCTCGCGCGTGATATCGGCGCGCGACGCGTCTTCGAGAGCGGGGCCGCTGTGCAGGTCGTGTCGCACGAGGCGGCGGTCGCCACCTCCCAGCAGGATCGGCGTCCGCGAGAACCATCGCGCGGCGGAGAAGACCCCGAGCGCGAAGCCTCCCTCGGCGGCGCGCCGGTCGAAGAGAGCTTGCTCGCGGCGGCGGAGGAGCGCCGCATCGTCGGAGTCGCCGAGGAGGGCGTTCGGGCTGGCGACGCGAAGGGGGTGGGGGCGCGGCGGGTCCTCTGCGGCGACGGACCAGTCGACGACGGCGAAGGCCGGCTGGCTCGCGCGCCGCGGCTTGAGGGCGACCGCATGGCCAGGGCGGGTGTTCGCGATGGCCCCGACGAGCGTCGTCTTTCCCACGCCGCCCCCGCCAAGGACGATGACGACCTTGCGCGGAACGCCGGCGTCGTCGGCGAAGGGGAACGTCAGGTCGTGCAGGGGCCCGAGCCCTACGACGCGCGCCTGAACGAGCTGCATGACGGACGATTGTAGCCACACGTCGTATGCTCGCGCGCGGACACGTCTCCGGCTTGCCGGAGCGTGGTCGAACGTACGGACTCGAATGCTCGGCAAAACCGAACACCGCCTGGCGCTCGTCATCTTGCTCACGGCGACTCTGCCCCTCGCGAGCGCGATGGTGCTCGCCTACAAGATGCTCGATTACGCCTCGTCGGTGTGGCTTCGCCCGGAGATCGAGCAGGAGCTCGAGCGCGGGATCGACCTCTACAAGGACTACGTGCGCGTCGTGAAGGACGACATGAAGCACCAGACCGACGCGCTGGCGGCCGACGAGGCGCTGCGGGACGCGGCGCGACGGCACGACGCGGCAGGCTGCTCGCGCGCGCTCGACGGGCTTTTCGGGCGCTACGGGCAGCTCGTATCGCTCGCCATGGAAGACGACGACGGCCGGGCCCTTTCGGAGCACGACCGCGGCCGTCCGATCGATGACGCCACCGAGCGAAAGCTCGAGGTGCGGCGCGGCCTGGGCGCCGACGGGGGCGCGCCGACGCTCGTCGCGACGTTTGCGTTCGACCGCCGCTACGAGCGCGACCTCGAGCGCGCAGGCCGGGTGCACGACGCCTACGCGCAGCTCGAGAAGGAGCGCGCGCGCCTCTACGCCGGGTACTTCGAGGCGTTCGCGCTCCTGCTCGGGATCACCGTGGTCGCCACCGTCGTCCTCGGCTTCTTCCTCGCACGCGGGATCACCGTCCGCATCAACCGCCTGGCCAACGCAATCAACCTCGTGGCGGCGGGCGACCTCGACGCGCGAGTACCGGTCACCGGCACGGACGAGCTCACGGAACTCGCGCGCGTCTTCAACCGCATGCTCGGGGAAATGCAGGAGTCGCGGGCGCGCATCGAGTACCTGCAGCGCATCGGCGCCTGGCAGGAGATGGCGCAGCGGCTCGCGCACGAGATCAAGAACCCGCTGACGCCGATCCAGCTCGCCGTCCAGGAGTGCCACCGGAAGTACGCGGGAGAGGACCCACGTTTCCGCTCGCTTCTCGATACGACGCTGGAGATCGTAGAGGAGGAGGTGGGAACGCTCCGGCGGCTGGTGGGCAACTTCTCGAGCTTCGCGCGCCTGCCGCACTCCGAGCTGCGCGAGGCGAGCCTGCGCGACTTTCTGCGGGAGTGCTCGGAGCAGCTCGGGCACCTGGGGGCGGAGCTGGCGGAGGACGGCTCCGAGGACGTCGTGATCGCGCACGACGTCGACGTGCGCTGGGAACTGCCGACGGATCCGCTGCCCGTCGCGATCGACAGGCAGATGCTGCGTCGCGTGATGGTGAACCTTGTACGAAACGCCGTGGAGGCCGTGCGCGGCGCCAGACCCGATGCGAACGGGGGCGGGCCCCGCGGGCGTGTGGTCGTGCGCGCCGAGGGGGCGAGCGACGGCGTCGCCATCGTGGTCGAGGACGACGGGCCCGGGGTGCCGGAGTCGACCCGCGAGCGCGTATTCGACCCGTACTTCACGACGAAGGCGGAGGGGACCGGGCTCGGGCTCGCGATCGTGAAGAAGATCGTCGTCGAGCACAACGGCTCGATCCGCGTCTCGCGCAGCACCCGGCTCGATGGGGCCGCGATGGTACTAACGCTACCGCTGCCGCATTCTCTGGCCATCGCGGCTGCGCGAGACCCGGCGCAGGCTCCCTGACCGCGACATGCTATCCCTGGTGGGCAGATGGAAGCTGCGTCCGCTCCGCGCAAGTCTACGCTGCGGACCCTCGGGCTGGTCGCGCTCCTCGTGGCGGGGTTCGCGCTGCTACCGCGGATGATCCCGCGCCACGGCGTGGGGAAGGACGCGCCGGACTTCTCGCTGCCGATCGTCGCCAACGGAGAGCGCATCGGGTTGGAAAAAAAGACGCTGAGCCTGAGCGACCTGCGCGGGCAGGCGGTGCTGCTCGACTTCTGGGCGACTTGGTGTGGGCCGTGCCGCGCGGAGGCTCCCATCGTGGACCGGGTGTCGCGCCGGTGGCGCGATCAGGGGCTCGTCGTGGTGGGCGTGAACACCGACGGTCCCCACGAAGGGGACCCGCGGGCGTTCGCGCTGGCGCACGGGCTGACGTACCCCATCGTGAGCGACAACGCGGGTCGGACCTCGCGCACGTACGACGTGGATGGCCTTCCGACGCTGGTGGTCGTGTCGCGCGCGGGGAAGGTCGTGGCCGTGCGCACCGGCGTGACCGACGACGGCGAACTGGACCGGCTCATTCGAATGGCGCTCTAATCGCGATTGGCCCGCGGCAAGAAGTAGCGCTCGCCGCTCGTGGGGTGCACGCCGACGTCGACGTCAGTATCGAACGCTTCGCGCAGGCGCTCGGGGGTCATTGCCTGCTCCGGGGGACCCAGGCATAACGGCCGACCCCCGCGGAGGAGGAGAACGAGCGAGGCGAGGCGCGCGGCGTCTTCGAAATCGTGCAGCGCGATCAGGACGGCGATGCCGTCGCGGGCGGCGAGATCGCCGACGATGTGGCCGAGATTGACGCGATGGCGCACGTCGAAGAACGCTGCGGGTTCGTCGAGGAGGAGGACGCGCGTCTCCTGGGCGAGGGCTCGTGCCAGGGCTACGCGCCGTCGCTCGCCGCCGCTGAGCGTGTCGACGCGGCGGTCGGCGAGAAGGGCAAGGTCACAGCGTACCAGCGCGCGCTCGATGGCGGGGCGATCGGAAGGGCGCTCCCGCATCCATCCGTCTTGGTGGGGCGCGCGGCCCATGGCGACGACCTCGCGCACCCGAAAGCCCCCGGGCACGGCGTCGTTCTGCGACACCAGCGCCACGTCGCGGGCGAGCGTTTGGCGCTTGAGGCGCGCGATGTCCTGCCCGAAGCAGCGCACGGACCCTTCGGTTGGCTCGAGCAGGCCCGCAGCGACCCTCAGGACCGTGGATTTTCCGGCTCCGTTGGGGCCGAGGAGCGCCACGACCTGACCTGCGCGCACCATGAGCGTCACCGCCTGGAGCGCCCGCGCCTGCGTCTGGGCGCCCCGCCGGGGCCCGTACGCCGCTGAGACTTGGGCGAGTTCCAGGGCCGGCGGCTCTTCTCCCACGATGAACTCCGCGCGCTAGTGTATCTTTGGTCAGCGTGTGCCGCCCGCAGCCCCGTAGCGCGTCCTGAGGCAGGAGCCGCAAGACACGAACGTGGGAGGCGGCCGGGGCCCTCAAAGACACCCTGGTCGAGGAGAACCATCTTGGACCCGAAGCCCGAGGCCACCGTTCCGCCGTCGCCGCAATCCGAGCGCCCGCGCCGAATCATAAAGCGCTACTCGAATCGGAAGCTCTACGACACCAAGGACAGCCGCTACGTCACGCTGCTGCAGATCGCGGAAATGGTGCGGGGGGGCGAGGAAGTCCAGATCATCGACAACAACACGAAGGACGACCTCACGGAGATCACCCTCGCGCAGATCATCTACGAGGAGCAGAAGGCGCACTCGCGCAACGTGCCGCTGCAGACCCTCAAGGACCTCATCCACACGCGCACCGAGAAGGTGCTGGCCGACCTGCGCGAGGGGCCCATCGGGCGGCTGATCCCGGGAGGGAAACCAGGGGAGGAGAGGACGGAAGTGGTGTCCAAAGACAACAAGCCCACCTTGGTGGACCAGGCCAAGGAGAAGTTCGAAGAGATGCAGCACCAGCTCGACGAACGCATCCGCGCGATTCTCACGAGCTTTCGACCGCTGCAGCAGCTTCAGCAGGAAGTGAAGAGGCTGAACGAGCGTTTAGAGGAACTCGAGCGAAAGCTGAAGGGCGGCCCGCCAGCCGACAGCTGAACCTGGGCGACTCGCAGCTGGAGTGGTTACAGGGGGAATACGGCGCCCTGGCGGCTGTTTCCCCTTGAGAAACTCCTGAGCCCAAAGGCAAATCATGGCCACTTCTTCAAGCACCGCGAGACTTGAGCGCGACCCCTTCGCCGAGGAGGCCTTGGCCCATTTGGACGCGATGTATGGCGTTGCGTGCAAGCTGACGCGCAACCCGACGGAGGCGGAGGACCTGGTGCAAGACGCATTCGTCAAGGCGATGCGCGCGCGCGATCAGTTCCACGCCGGAACGAACCTCAAGGCCTGGCTCTTTCGGATCCTCACCAACACCTTCATCAACAAGTACCGGCGGGGTGGGTTGGAGCGATCGGTTCTGGACGGACCGGACGCAGATCCGCTGGCGGACGGCTGGGTGAGCGCGAACACGATGCGTCAGCTCCGCGACCCGGAGACGCTGGCGCTCATGCCCCTCGTCGAGCAGGAGATTCAACGCGCGCTGGACGCGCTCCCGGCGGAGTTCCGGGCGGCCGTGGTCCTTTGCGACGTCGAAGAGTTCTCGTACGAAGAGATCGCGCAGATCATGGGGTGCCCGATCGGCACGGTGATGAGCCGGCTGCACCGCGGCAGGAAGCTCTTGCAGCGCGCGCTGTACAATCACGCCTTGGCGCTCGGCATCGTGAAGGGCGAGGAGCGCATCGGTGAGCAGATGGAGCGTCGCGGGTCCGAGCGGCGCGGAGACGAGGAGAGCGCGAAGACCGCGAGCCTCGCAGATTACCGTGCGCGCAAGCGAGGTGCGGCATGACCTTGCATGAGTGCCGCGATCGCGCCCGCATGTTGGGGCCCTATCTCGACGGCGAACTGGAGGCCGCGAAGCTCATCGAGATCGACGAGCACGTCGGGAGCTGCGAGACCTGTAGAGAAGAGGCGCAACTGCTCCGCGCGATGCGCGGCTCGCTCAAGCGCGTTGTCAAGATGCCTGCGCCGGCCGGGCTTCGCGATCGCATCGGGGCGGCGATGACCGCGGAGCGGATGCGCGAGGATGCGCGGGCGGAGGCCGAGAGCGCCGCGTTCGGTGCGGCGAGCGCTCCCTTGGTCAGCCTTGCGTCGTGGCGGACGATGGTGCCCCTGGCGACCGCAGCCGCTCTGGCACTCATGTGG
>CALKVG010000573.1 GCA_937998045.1 uncultured Myxococcales bacterium | reverse complement strand
CCGTGGTCTCGGCGTGCGCGCGCGGGTTGGAGGGGTTGTCGAACTGCTGGGGGAGGAACGCTCCGGGCGTCTCCCGCGCGATTTCGCGCGCCTTCGCCAGCGCCCCCTCCATCTGCTGATCCTCCGGCGTCAGGACGACCTGCGCGCCGAACGCCTCGAGCAGCTGGCGCCGCTCCAGGCTCATGCTCTCCGGCATCGTCAAGACGCAGCGATACCCCCGTACGGCGCAGACGAGGGCGAGCCCGATGCCCGTGTTGCCGCTGGTCGGCTCGATGACCACACCGCCAGGCTTCAGCTTGCCGCTACGCTCGGCCTCCTCGATCATCGCCGAGCAGATGCGGTCCTTCACGGACCCGGCGGGGTTCGCCTGCTCCATCTTGGCCCACACCTGGGCTCGGGGCCCTTCGCGCCCCAGGGAGCGTATGGCGACGAGCGGCGTATCGCCCACGAGGTCCAGCACGTCCTTCGCGAGAACGGGCGCCAGGCGCGGCGGCAAGGGCGGGCCATCCATGAGCGAGCGGCCTCTCTAGCACGTCGCGGGTCCCGCATCCCTTGGCTTGCCGTGTCATAACTCAGGGAGATGGTGCAGCCTTCCGCCGAGGCCCTGGCCGTTCACGCGTCGTATCCCGCGATCGACTTGCACGCCGATACGCTCATGTGGTCGCGCTGGGTGGGCTACGACATCCACGCCCGCCACGAACCGCCCCTCTGGCGTGCGGCCTTCGGCGGCCACGTCGATCTGCCCCGCATGCGCGATGGGGGGATGGGCGCCCAGTTCTTCGGCCTGGTATCGGTGCCGATCGCCCGGCGCGTGCGCGGGCTCGCCCGGATCGTCCACGAGCAGATCGACGCGCTCGAGGAGGCCATCGCGCGGCACCCCGGGCGGATACGCCTGGTCCGTACCGCCGCAGACGTCGAGTCGGCGCGCGAGGAGAACGCGGTCGGGGCGCTCATGGGCATCGAGGGCGCCCACGCGCTCGAGGGGGAGCTCGACAACGTCGACGTCTTCTCGCGGCGAGGCGTACGGTATCTGGGCCTCATGCACTTCAGCTCGAACGAGGCCGGCTACCCGGCCTACGGCCGCGGGCGGCAGGACTCGGAAGGGCTGACGCGCTGGGGGTTCGACCTCGTGCGGCGCTGCGAGGCCGCGGGCGTCTTCGTCGACCTGGCCCACCTGAACCGTCGGGGGTTTCTCGACGCATGCTCGGTGGCTTCCCGGCCGCCCATCGTGAGCCACACCGGCGTCCTGGGCGCGTTCGAGCACTGGCGCAACATCGACGACGGTCAGCTGCGCGCCGTCGCGGACAAGGGCGGCGTCGTGGGCGTCATCTTCTGTCCGCGGTACGTCGGGGGAGACGGTCTCGAGCCGATCGTCCGGCACCTCTGCCACATCCTGGACGTCGTCGGCGAGGACGTACCGGCACTGGGAAGCGACTGGGACGGCTTCATCGTCCCGACGAGAGAGCTCGCCGACCCGCGGGGCTTGCCGCTGCTGACGGACGCGCTTCTGCGAGCCGGCGTCCACGAGCGCGTCATCGGCAAGATCCTCCGCGGCAACGCGATGCGCGTGCTCGGGGAGGCCTGACCCGCGGTGCGGTGCCGCGCGGCGGGACGGTTGAGCCATCATTTCGCCAGGTTACCCTCGAACGGAAGCGTTGCTTGACCCCCCTGCCCCCTCGGCTAGCTTCATTCCCCGAAGCCAGGCGCCCCGTGAAGGCGCGAGGCCAACTCGACAAGGTCGCCTAAGTGAACGCAGGTCCAGGGGGGCTCGTCGCCGAACTCGTCGGCGCGGCGGTGGTTACGGCCGTCGGCTCGCTCTTCGCGGCCGGTGACGCCGCGCTGAGCGAGATTCCAGAGGGCCGCGTTCAGGCCCTCAGCGCCGACGCCTCCGCCGTCGGTGCGACGTTTCGCCGATTTGCGCGCGACCCGATGCGCGTCCTGTCGCGGTGGCTGGTCGGCCGGGTAGTGGCCCTCAGCGTTGCGAGTGTGCTTCTCAGTGACGCGGCGCGCATCTGTGGGCTGGACCGCCTCGGCCTGCTCCTGGCGGTCCTCGGCTCGGTGCTCACGTACGGAACGTTCACCGAGATCCTCGCGACCCTGGCGCGCCGTCGCCCCGAGCGCGCCGCCACACTCGCGCTCACCGCTCTGCGGCCGCTCGAGTGGCTCCTCGCGCCGCTGGCCGATCCGCTCGCCAGCGTGGGGCGCGCCGTCGGGCGGCGCGTTCCGAAGGCGCGCACCGTCGACGCCCGCATCACCGAGACCGAGGTCGAATGGGCGGTCAGCGAGGGCGAGAAGGCGGGAGCCATCGCCAACGAGCCCGCCGAGATGATCCGCAAGGTGCTCGACTTCAAGGACCTCACCGCCCGCGAGGTCATGGTTCCGCGCCGGCACATCCTGGGCATCGAGCTCTCGACGCCGCTCCGGGACGTGGTCGCCCTCGTTTCGCGCGAGAAGCACTCCCGCTATCCGGTCTACCGCGAGAACATCGACAACATCGTGGGTCTGCTCTACGCGAAGGACCTCTTCGCGCTGGTGCGCGACCGCCGGCTGGACAGCACCAAGCTGGCCGACGCCATCCGTACGCCGGTCATGTTCGTGAGCGAGAACCAGTCGGCCGCCAAGATCCTGCAAGACATGCGATCGCGACGGCTGCACATGACCATCGTGAGCGACCAGTTCGGCGGAACGGCGGGCCTGGTGACCCTCGAGGACGTCATCGAGGAAATCGTGGGCGACATCCGCGACGAGAAGGACCGCGAGGCGCCCATCCAGTCGATGGGCGACGGGCGCATGGTCGCGGACGCTTCGGTCTCGATCGCCGAGCTCGAACAAGCGCTCGGCAAGGCGCTGCCCGACGACGGGGAGTTCGAGTCCCTCGGAGGGCTGATCGTCAGCCGCGCCGGACGCGTGCCTCAGGTCGGAGCCACGGTGCAGGTCGACGGGCTGAAGCTCATCGTGCGGGAGGCGGACGAGACGCGCGTCGTCAAAGTCGAGATCATCCCAGAGCGGACCGCGGCATCGGTCCCGGCGCCGTGAAGCCCCCCGCTCCGCGCGCGCTACGGCTCCTCTGCCAATCGACCGTACCGAAGCCCCCTCGACCGCCGTTCGCGCTGTCGAGCTGGAGCCCCGAAGCGGCGGACGTCTGCGTGCTGCTCGACGGGACCGACGTAAATCTGACCGCCTCCGCCATAGCGCAGCAGCTCCCCCTTGCGGCCAGCCTCGGACCGGCGACCTACGTCTTCGTCCTCGGCACCGCAATGCGTACGCGACGCGGCTTCGGGCGCTGGCTGGGGTCTGCGGCGGTCCCCGTGGACCGAGCGGCCCGCTGCGCAGCGCTCCTGGCGCGCGGCTACACGAACGTCGGCGCGACCGCTCGAGGCGCGAGCGGCGGCGACGTCGTCTACGCGCTCAGCGGCGTCAGTTGACCTTGTTCAGCTGGTCGGCGATGCGCCCGGCCATCTCGGACAAGCCCGGCTTCGCGTCTTGCACGATGTCCTGGCCGGCAGACGCCTGCCCCTGGATGTCGTCGATGAGCGAGTTCATCGAAGACATGAGCTGCGCGATCTGCCCCCGCTCCTTCGACGGGCAGACCTTCTCGTACGAGGTCGGCACGATCGGAATCGCCGCGCCGCTCGCGGGGATCTTGTCGTTCGTGAGCCGCGGCAGCTTCACGTTGCCCGAGCCGATCGGGTTGCCGAAGAGCAGCTCGGCCGGGACGCCGTTCTTGTCGTCGGGGGCGATGGGCGTGACGAGGGAGGCGATGCGCGTACCGCCGCTCGAAGTGTCCTTGTCGACGACCACGACGTACGAGATGGGAAGCTGCCCGGGGCCGCGCGAAAGCTCCTCCGTGATGGGCTTCTGCAGCTTCGTGAGGAGCGCCACGACGAGGTCCTTCTTGTCGTTCAGCGCCTGCACGCGAACGATGAAGTCGAACAGCTGCCGTGTCGTCTCCGCAGGGACGCCGCTGAACCGACGGCCGAAGAGCTTGTCGCCGCCGAAGTCCACGTTCATTCCGGACAGCGCCTGCGCCAGATCGGTGGGGAACTTGCGGTTGTTGATGATGCTGCCGCCGCCGTCGGTGACCTTCGCCTTGAGCTGATCGAGCGAGCCCTTCGCCTTGAGCAGGTCGCTCGCGAGCCCGTGGGCATCGTTGATGCTCTGGGAGCGCGCCGCGCCGGCGGACTGCGCCGAGCCGCCCATGTAGGCGACGACTCCCACGCCGACGGCGATGACGATGCCGAGCACGAAGCCCTGCTTTCTCGCGCCCCCTCGCGCTCGATGGACGACCTCTTCATCCATCTCGATGCGCTGGGGCTGATGGTGGACGCCGCCGCCGGCCGGAGCCACCGACGGTGTGACGAGGGCCGCCAGGGGATTCGACGGGTCGAGCGCCGGGGCCGGAGCCGAGTGCATCGGCCGCGGCAAGCCGCCCGGAGGCGGAGCCGAAGCCGGTGCCCGGGCGTACGCCTGCGGCGCGGGCGTGGGGGAGGCCATCGGCGGTGCCGGCGTGGGGGCGCCGGGTCCGCCCATTCTTTGCAACCGAGACTTCAGGTCAATTTTCGGTTTTCTGTCTTCCGCCATCGTGCGCGTTCGCGACCTTACGTTCCATGGCGCTCGCGTGTCAACGCGACGTAATGCCAGGGGGACGACCGGCCGATAGACATGTCGCACAAGCCGCGCATCGCCAATGGCGCGCCGTCGGCCTGCGATGCTCGCAAACCCTCGCGATTTGCTGTTGCGGTTGACCCGCACCCCGGTGCCACGCATGCTCTTGGGGGCGATGACGCCGCGCGTCCTGGTGATCGACAACTACGACTCTTTCACGTTCAACCTGGTGCAGTACCTGGGCGAGCTCGGCGCCGACGTGAACGTTTACAAGAACGACGCGATCGACGCCGCCGGCATCCGCGCGCAGTCGCCCGACGGCGTCCTCATTTCTCCCGGGCCGTGCACGCCCGACGAGGCGGGCGTGTCCCTCGAAGCGGTAGAGCGGCTGGGAGGGGACATCCCGATCTTCGGCGTTTGCCTCGGCCACCAGGCGATCGGCCAGGCGTTCGGGGGTCGCGTGGTGCGCGCCGGGCGTCTCATGCACGGAAAGACGTCGCCCATCTTGCACGATGGGCGCAGCCTCTTTGCGGGGCTGCCCTCGCCGTTCGAGGCCACGCGGTACCATTCGCTCCTGGTCGAACGCGCGTCCCTTCCCGACTGCCTCGAGGTGAGCGCGTGGACGGCCGAGGGCGAGATCATGGGTCTACGCCACAAGCAGCTGCGCGTCGAGGGAGTGCAGTTTCACCCGGAGAGCGTCCTCACGACCGAGGGCAAGAAGCTCGTCGCCAACTGGCTCGGCAGCGTCGGCAGGGGGCAGGCATGAGCGGGCCGTTCCCCGCGGTCCTCGCGCGCCTCCTCGCGCCCGAACCGGTCGACCCCGGTGTCGTTCGCGAGGCGTTCGACGCCATCCTCGCCGGCTCGTGGACGCCGGTGCAGGTCGCCGCGTTCGCCGTCGCCCTGCGCATGCGAGGCGAGACGGCGGACGTCATCGTGGCCGCCGCCGAAGCCATGCGCGCCGCGATGACGGCGGTCGACCACGATCTGCCCGTCGTCGTCGACACGTGCGGCACCGGCGGTGACGGCGCGCACACGCTCAACCTCTCCAGCGCCGCCGCCGTGGTCGTCGCGGCGTGCGGACTCGTTGTCGCCAAGCACGGCAACCGGTCCATCTCGAGCCGGTGCGGAAGCGCCGACGTCTTCGAGGCGCTCGGCGTCCCTCTCGACGTCGATCCCTCGCGCCAGCGCGACGTCTTGCGAGAAGCCGGCATCGCGTTCCTCCTCGCGACGGCTCACCATCCGGCGCTGAAGCACGCATCGCAAGCTCGCCGCGAGCTCGGCACGAGGACCATCTTCAACGCGCTGGGCCCGCTGGCGAATCCGGCGCGGGCCACCCACCAGCTCCTCGGCGTGTACGACGACGCGCTGCGCCCGATCGCCGCACGCGCCCTCGGGCGCCTCGGCCTGCGGCGCGCGTGGGTCGTGCGCAGCCACGACGGGCTCGACGAGCTGAGCCCGTGCGCCCCGACGCGCGTGAGCGAGCTCACGCCCGGCGGCGACGTGCGCGAGCTCGAGGTGTCGCCGGAGGACTTCGGCGTCGAGCGCGTGCCCCGGTCGGCGATCGCCGGAGGCGACGCCGCGGAGAACGCGGGCGCGCTCACGGCGATCCTCGCCGGCGAACGCCACGGCGCGCGCGACGCGGTCTTGCTCAACGCGGCGGCGGCGCTCGTCGTGGCCACCGGCGACGCGCCACGCGACGCGGCGGCTCGCGCGCGGCGGGCGATCGACGACGGGTCGGCGCGCGCTAAGCTCGAGACGTGGAGGAGCGCCGCTTCGCGCGCCAAGGGATGAGTCGTCTCGAGCGGATCCTGGCCAGCAAGCGCGCGGAGGTCGAGGCTCTACGCGCGTCCGAGCGCGCGCCGCGCGCGCGTGCGGTGATCGACGCGCTGGCCACGCTCCGGCGCCATGGCGGACCGCTCAGGCTCCTGGCCGAGGTCAAGCTCCGCAGCCCGAGCGCGGGCCCCCTGTCCCGCGCGCTCACCCCCGACGCCCGGGCGCTCGCCTACGCGGAGGCAGGCGCGGCGATGGTCAGCGTCCTCTGCGATGGCCCCTTCTTCGACGGCGCGTGGGAGCACCTCGCCGCCGCCCGCAAGCGTCTCGACGACGCCGGACTCCGCGTTCCGCTGCTCGCCAAGGAGTTCGTCATCGACGAGCGCCAGATCCTCGAGGCGCGCGACCGCGGGGCCGACGCCGTCCTGCTCATCGCCCGCATCGTCGACCCCCCGTCGCTGGGCCGTCTCGCGCGGGCCGCACGCGACGAGGGCCTCGAGCCGCTGGTGGAAGTGACCGACGAGTCCGAGCTCGAGGCAGGGCTTCGGGCGGGCGCTCGCCTCGTGGGAGTCAACGCGCGCGATCTGGACACGCTCGCGATGGACGCTGCGCGCGCCGCGCGCGTGCTCGACGCGATCCCGCGCGACGTCGTGGCGGTGCACCTCTCGGGGCTGCGCGACCCGGCGGACATCGCGCGCATCGCGCGCTCCCGCGCGGACGCCGCGCTGGTCGGCGAGGCGCTCATGCGCGAAGACGACCCGCGCCCGCGCCTGCGGGCGATGGTCGACGCCGCAGCGGCGAAGTAAGGTTCCCCCCGCCGGAAACTTCGCCCCGGCCCCGGCCGCGGCCTAGCCTCTGACCCGTGGACCTGCAGGGCTGGATCGACGCGTACCTCGATCATCTGCGCGTCGAGCGCGCTCTCGCGGCGAACACGCTGGAGGCGTACGCGCGCGATCTCAACGCGCTCGCCGCCTCCGCCGGCGGCGACGCCGATCCGCGCGACATCGGCGCCGAAGCGATCGCGTCCATGATGGTCTCCAACGTGAAGCGCGGCTTCGGCGCGCGCTCGAGCGCGCGGCAGCTCTCGGCCCTCCGCGGCTTCTTCCGCTTTCTCGTCCGCGAGCGCGCGATCCCCGAGGACCCGACCCTCCTTCTCGATCGGCCGCGCGTCACGAGCAAGCTCCCGCGCGTCCTCTCGTTCGAGCAAGTCGAGCGGCTGCTCGCCGCCCCCGACGAGTCGACCGACCGGGGCGCGGTGCACGGCGCCATGCTCCACCTGATGTATGCGTCCGGCCTCCGCGTGAGCGAGCTCTGCGCGCTGCGCGCGGGGGACCTCGATCTGCAGCGAGGAATCGTCGCCGTCCAGGGCAAGGGCGGCAAACGGCGCCTGGTCCCGGTGGGCGAGGTCGCCATCGATCGCATCGCCCGGTACCTCCGCGACGTCCGCCCCAGAGTGGCCCGACCCGGCCAAACGGCCCTGTTCGCCTCCCCGCGCGGCGGTCACTACACGCGCGAAGCGTTCTGGCTGATCGTCCGGCGGTACGCCGTGGCCGCGGGCATCGTCCCCCTGCCCTCCCCCCACAAGCTCCGCCATTCGTTCGCCACCCATCTCTTGCGGGGCGGGGCGGACCTGCGCGCGGTCCAGGCCATGCTCGGTCACGCCGACCTCGGCACGACCGAGATCTACACCCACGTGGCCCAGGACCACGTCCGGGCGGTCCACGCCAAATCGCACCCGCGCGCCTGACCCCGCAAGACCGTGCTACTTTCGCCCCGGATGCGAGCACCCTTCGAGCTGCTCGAGCCCGCCGGGGCCGAGACGCCCGTCATCGTCGAGATCCCCCACGCCGGGCTCGAGGTGCCCGCTCCGTTCCTGGAGCCGCTCGCCGCTCCGGCCCGCGCTCTCGGACGTGACGCGGACCTGTACGTCGACGCGCTGTACGGCGACGCGCCCGTGGAGGGCGCCAGCGTCATCGCGTGCCGCACGTCGCGGTACGTCGTCGACGTCAACCGGGCCGAGGGCGACGTCGACGGCGAGGTCGTCGACGGGCTCGACTCCGGCGTCCGGATGCACCACGGCCTCGTCTGGCGAACCACCGCGGACGGCGAACCGGCGCTCGCCCGGAAGCTGACGCGTGCGGAGCTCGACGAGCGGCTCGAGCTCGTCTGGCGCCCATACCACCGCGCCTTGTGGTCGCTCATCGAGCGAAAGCGCGCGCGCTTCGGGGTCGCCGTCGTCCTGGCGGCGCACTCGATGCCGAGCGTGGAGCGGCCGAGCGTCCGCGAGCTTCACGGCCGCGGGGGCGCGAACGATCCGCGCGCGCCTCGCGCCCGGGCGGACGTCGTGCCCGGCACGCGCGGGCGGCACAGCGCCGACGCGCGGTTCATCGACGCCGTGGAGGAGCACGCGGTCGCGCGCGGCTGGACGGTGCGCCACGACGAACCGTACGCCGGCGGCTTCACGACGCAGCACTACGGACGGCCGGTCGACGGGGTTCACGCCGTCCAGGTCGAGCTGGCGCGGCGGCTGTACCTGGACGAGGCGACGCTCCGACCCGGCACCGACTTCGGCGGCGTCCGGCAGTGGTGCCGCGAGCTCGTCGCCAAGCTGGGAAAGGCGGCCCACCAGGCGGTGGTCCCCCGGGCGAAGGGCGTCGCGACCTGAGGCGGACGACGCTCGTGCGTCGACCGATGCGCGCTTCTGTCGTCGTGAATCGCGCGCGAAGCGCGCGCAAGGCGACCCTCGACCGCGACCTCGACCGCGACCGCGACCTCGACCGCGACCTCGACCTCAGCACATCGCGGTGCGTGATGAAGCCGTTGTAGAGGCTGTCGAGCGCCTCCGCCACGCGGTCGAATGCCTCCGTCACCCTGACGGACTCGGTCTACCGGCGCTCGAACATCCCCGTCACGCGGACGAACCGGCTCGACAAGCCGTCGCGTGCCTTCGTCAGTCGGACGAACGTCTCCATCGCGCTGACGAACGCCTTCTACGGCGTGTCGACCGCCTCCGTCAGGCTGACGGACTCGCTCGACAGCGTGACGACCGCCTCGGTCACGCGGACGGACTCGTTCTACAGCGTGTCGACCGCCTTGGTCTCGCGGACGGACTCGTTCTGCAGCGTGTCGACCGCCTCGGTCTCGCTGACGGACTCGCTCGACAGCGTGTCGACC
>CALKVG010000572.1 GCA_937998045.1 uncultured Myxococcales bacterium | reverse complement strand
GCTCCTTCTTCGCGCCCTCGAGACGCTTGATGTAGGCGTCGGCCCGGTCGCGCTCTTGCGACGTGAGGTCCATCGTGGTGAAGAGGCGAAACCAGCGGAGCGCGTCGTCGATGTCGGCGAGCTTCTCGTGGACGACGCCGAGGTTGAAGACCAGGTCCTTCGCGCTCGGGTCGAGCGCGTGGGCGGCCTCGAGCTCGGTGATGGCCTCGCGGTAGGCGCCCTGGCCGTAGTAGGAGCGTGCCTTCTCGAAGTGCTTGCGGGCGGCGATCACGTGTGCGCTGGTCGTCTCCTCGGCAAAGCCCGGGCGGGGCGTTGCGATTCCGACGATGCACCCGACGAGCGCCAATGTGCGCAGCCGCCTCCCAAAGGGCATCGTCGAGGAGCATAGCCTAGAAGGCCGGTCGCCCTCGGCCGATACCTTCGCGACCGAGATACGTCGACCTTCTTCGCGCGAAATGTCGATCAACGCTTCGCCCGGTAGAGCCAGATGCCGCCGGTCGCCGACACGAGCTGGAAATGATCGCGGAGGATTCGTCGCATTTGCGGCTCGTAGAGATCGTCGGCGACGTCCACCTGGTCGAGCGGTCGCTCGAGAAGGTCGCTCTGCATCGCGAGGCAGCGGACCTCGCTCCTCGTGACGTCCTCCGTCCAGAGTGCGACGGGGTAGCGGCCGGCGCGCACGAGGTGGGTCATGACGAAGGGCACCTGTACCACGCGGCCGTCGAGCATCATCTCGAGACCCACTTCGTCGGCGATGACGACGTCGTTCGGCGCGGCGCCGCACGCGCGCCGCGCGCCCTCGAGCGCAGCGGTCTTCGCTCGGCCGCTGCCGAGCGCCTCGATGGAGCTCCGAACGGCGGCGACGCCCACCCAGGACGACTGCCCGAGGGCGAGCGCTGCGGCGGCGGCCGCTGCCTGCTCGCCGACCCCCGGCACCCGGACCCGCGAAACGATGGCGAGCGCCGCGACGCAGGGCTCCATCCAGTAGTTGCTCGCGCTCCCCACCTTCGCGAGCGACCAGGTCGTCCACGCGGAGCTCGCGACCAGGGCCCACCCGCCCACGCGCGCGCTTGCGATCGAACGCCCGCGCCAGGCCCACCACCCGGCCGCGGCCAGCGGGAGCGCGAAGAACGGCAGGCGCGTGCGCATCTGGTCGAGCCAAAGGGACGCGATGGGGGTCGTCTGCGTCGACCGAAGCAGGTGCTCGAGCCACATGCCGGAGCTGGCCACGTGAAGACCCGCTGCGCCCGCGGCGACGACCGCGGCGGCCGCGAGGAGCGGGGGCCACGACCGCCGGCCGCGCGCGGCGACGTCATGCAGGAGCACGCCGGCTGCCATGCCGACGACGTTGGGCTTCACGAGCGCCGCGAGGGCGAAGAGGCCCCCTTCGAGCGGACCCGCCCGGCCGCGGCGCATCGATCGGAGGAGGCCGATGCCGGCGAGCAAGAGGGCAGGCGCGTCGTGCCGGCCCGCAGCGCCGAAGAGCCCGAGCGGAAACGCGCCGCCGACGAAGAGCGCGCCGCACCACGCCGGGATCCGGTTGGGGCGTGGCGCTGCGAGCGCCGTGCCCGCGAGCAGGCCGAACCACGCCCCCAGGCCGAGCGCCCGCGCAGCGTGAGGCGCGGCGGCCGCCGGGAAGAGCGAGAGGACGCCGGCCCAGAGCGGCAGGTGAAGGACGTAGTAGCGGGCCGGGACGGGTCCGTAATCCCACGCGCCCTGGAGAGGGTCGACGTAGAGCCGCAGGCCGTCGCGGATGCGCGAGGCGTCGAAGAGGAGGTGTCCCTCGGTGCCGTCCAGGGGGCGCCAGGGAAGGCTGACCAGCGCCCACGCGACGGTCGCGGTGCAGCCGACGGCGCAGACTATGGCTGCTGCGCGCGCCGTCGCCGAGGCGAACCTCGCGAGCGCGGGCGCTCGCTGCGCGCGGGCGGGCATCGGCGTGGGAGCGGGCAAGCGCGGGTCAGCGTCGCAACGGCACAGCGCGGGTGCAAGCTCGACGTTCCGGAGTGCGTGCGTGCGTGCGTCACGGTGTGCCAGCGCCAGACCTGGTTGCCCGGAATCGACGCGGTGTGCCGCGCGCGTTCTGCGGGTCTTCGCGCTTCGAGCTCCTGGCTCCGAGCTTGCCTCTGCGAAGGGCTCAGCTTTCTTGCATGACTCGCTCGCAGCCTTTCGCCCCCGAGCCCCTAGCCTCGAGCCTCGAGGCTGGAGCCGGGGAGCGCCCGACAAGCGGGCGCTTAGACGTCGCGCGGCGCGCCAAGCTACTCTCCGGGCCCGCCTCCGCTCCACCGCTCCGCCCAAAGCAAGCCCGATGTTCCTGGACGCCGACCAATTTCAAACGTCGATTCTCACGATTCTCGCAGGGGCCGCGCTCGCAGGCCTGATCGTCTTCCAGCGCGGCGCGCCGAGGACGACCGTCCGGCGCTGGGGCGTTCGGTTGCTCGGCGCGCTCGCGGTCGTCGCGCTCGCGTCGTGGCTGAACTTCGGCAAGCTCGACGTCATCTTCACCGACGCCCCCGGCCAAACGGCGGGCGCTCCCGGGCGAAAGAAGATCGAGCACCACGTGCCGTTTCACTTCCACGAGTTCTTTCATTATTACGTCGGCTCGAAATACTTCCGCGAGCTCGGCTACGAGGGGCTCTACGACTGCACCGCCCTCGCCGACGCGCAGAACGCCGAAGAGCAGGGTGTCCGGCCACGGGTGAGCGGGTACGTGCGCGACCTCGACGACGTCCTGCGCGACAAGACCTACGAGGAGGCGAAGGCGCACTGCCACGATTCGATCCTGCCGACGATCAAGCCGGCGCGCTGGGCCTCGTTCCGCGCCGACCTCCGCGAGCTGCAGAGCCTCGTGCCCGACGACTGGTGGGGCGGGGCCGTGTTCGACGCCGGGTTCAATCCACCGCCGAGCTGGATCGTCGTGGGAGGGACGATCTCGAACATCATCCCCATCCGCGCCGCCGGCCTCCCCACGTTCCTCCTCGCGACGTCGCTCGACATGCTGCTCATCGTCGCGTGCTTCCTGGCCGTGCGCCGCGCGTTCGGGGCCGCCCCGGCGGCCATGGCCGCGATCTTCTTCGGGGCCTCGTTCATCGCCGCCTACGGCTGGAACGGCGGAGCGTACCTGCGCTACACGTGGTTCGCGGCGGTCGTCTTCGGCCTGTGCGCGGTGCGCTTCGGTCGCTGGGCGCTCGCCGGTGCCTTCTTCGCCGCCGCCACGTGCGACCGCGTCTTTCCCATCGGGTTCGCGATCGGCGCTGTCTTGCCCGTCGCGTATCGCGCGCTCGGGTCTCAAGAGGATCGCCGGCGGCTTCTGCGCTTCGGCGCGGGTTTCGGGGGCACGCTCGGGGTGCTCGTCCTCCTGAGCGTCGTCCTCTTCGGCCTGACGCCCTGGGAGGTCTTCTTCGCGCGCATCCTGCGCCACGGCGACGTGTATTACGTGATGCACATCGGGTTGAAGAAGGTCCTCAACTGGGGCCCGTGGGTGCCCTCGCAGGACTTCCGCTGGCACAACGGCCTGCGAAACTTCCACGACTGGAACCTGAAGCTCCACGCCAACTGGGCCGCGATGCGGGCGATCGTCATTCCCGTCCAGCTCGCCGCCGCGGCGTCCGCCGCGCTCGCCGGCGTGCGCCGGCGCCCGTACGAGTCGGCCCTCCTCTGTGGCGTATTCGCGATGTTCTTCTTCAATATTCCGGCGAACTACTATTATGTAGTGCTCGTCCTCGTCCCCGCGCTCCTCCTCCGCTCCGCGATGACCGCGCCGAGGGCGGGCGCCCGGCTGCGCGAGTACGCGGCGCTGATCGGCTTCTTCGTATTTTGGATGATGACGCTCCTGGCGTCGCGCCTCTCCGGCGACGACATCGTCTATAACCACATCATTTGCGTGTGGCTCCTCTTCTTCCTCGTCACGTGGGTGGTGCTGTGGATCCTCCCGCGCCGTCCCGTCCACGCGCTCCGTCCGCTGCGCGACGCGCTGCAACGCTGGCGCGCTCGGCGCCTGTCTGCGGGCACGGCGAACGCGCAGCAAGCGTAGTACCCTTCCTTCGCACGAAACGCCGTACGCGATTCGTGTGACAAAAAGCAGCAGGCGCTCCGCCCGGAACATTGAAGCGTGAGCGGTACGCCTTGCGGCCACCGCGGCAAATGTCGCTCGTGGCGGCGAGGCGGCGACGCGACAGGCGATCGCATCGTCACGCCCGGGCATCGAGCAGCGGAGGGCGGCGTGATAGGAGGAGGCTCTTCCCCGCATCGCCGAGGGATCGATCCGTAACGATGTTTCGAATCAATGTTTCGAAACTCGTAGGAAGAAATCCTTCCGATCGTTCACTCGAATGGGAATCGTTCAAAGGGCATAGTCCCACTTAAGTCACGATCGGTGGTGGAAAGCTTTTTTGTGTTTTTCTCATGTGCGTCCGGCGCTATGGTCCGCCATCTCTCAAGGTAGGAGCCGTCAACTCATGATCACGCTATCGCGCAGGGCAGTGGGCCTCAGCATGATTCTCGGCGCGACGGCGAGCGTCGCGGCGTTCGTCGCGTGCTCGTCGTCCTCCAACAACGGCGGCAACGGCAGCAGCGGAGGCGGCAACGGTGCGTCGCCGTGCACGACGACGATCGCCTGCACCAAGTCGGAACTCAACATCGTCTTCGCGCCGATGTACTCGGCGTACATCACCGACGACAACGGCGCGCACACCTTCAAGGTGCCCGCGATCGTCGACGGGATCAGCGACCCGAGCAACCCCGGCGCGGTCACCTGGGGCGTGTCCGATCCGTCGGCGGTGAGCTGCGCGACCGATCCGACGACGGGCGGGGTCATGATCACCGTGCAGAAGGCCGAGGACGTGACGATCGTCGCCCAGGTCGGCGGCGCGTCGGGCGTGTGCGGAAGCTCGAAGCTCACCGTGACGCCGGCGGTCGACTCCGACTGGCAGGCGGGCAACGCGCGATACAACAGCAACGTCCCGCTCTATACCGGGTGCGTGGGCATCGGTCGCCAGATGCCCGAGGGCGGCTGTCCGGACGCGGGGCCCGCGTGCACCGCCTGCCACGGCCCGACGGCCATGGCGGCGTTCGGCTTCCAGGACATCGCGCACACGCCCGAGCAGACCGGCGGCTTCAGCGACGACGACCTCGTGAACATCTTCGTCAACGGAACGGTGCCCGACGGCGGTTACTTCGACGACAGCATCGTCTCGTACAACCGATGGCAGCGCTTCCACACTTGGACCGACGTCCAGCCCATCGCGAAAGGGATGGTCGTCTACCTGCGGTCTCTCGAGCCGACGCCGCAGATGGGCACGTCGAACTTCGGTGGTCGCGGCGGGCGCGACGGCGGGCGGCCCGAGGGCGGCTACCCGCGCTACGACGGCGGCGGCCGCGGCGAAGGTGGCCTCGGCGGCAGCAGCTCGGGCGGGAGCAGTGGAAGCAGCTCCGGAACCACCAGCGGCAGCGGCGGCAGCGATTCGGGCGGGGACACCGGCAGCAGCAGCGGCAGCAGCTCCGGAGGGGGCAGCGACAGCGGCGGCTCCGCCGACGCGACGGTCGAATAACCGCAGCGCCCCCGAAGTAGCATGAAACGCAGCGTCGTCCTCGCATGGACCGTGGCCCTCGCTACGGCGTGCGGCGGGAAGATTGCGGACACCGCGCCGGACGGAGGGTCGTCCAGCGCGGTGTTCCAGCTGCCCGCGGCGTGCAAGGGCGCGAGCTCGCCGCCGCAGTCGATCGAGTGCACGGGTCTGTACGCCGACGTCGCGACGAAGCGGCTGGCGCCCGGCTTGCGGGAATACACGCCGGCCGTCGTGCTGTGGGCGGATGGAAACGAGAAGCAGCGCTGGATCGACCTTCCTCCGGGCACGAAGATCGACGCGACCGACCCCAACGAGTGGATCTTTCCGGTCGGCACGAAGGTCTTCAAACAGTTCAGCAGGGGCGGCAAGCGCGTGGAGACGCGCATGTTCCAGAAGACGCAGGCGCACTTCTGGGTCTACGGGGCGTACCTCTGGAACGACGACGACTCCGCGGCGACGCTCTCCCCCGGCGGCGACATCGCATGGGGCGACGGGGGGACGTACCACGTGCCGACGCCGGACGAGTGCGATCAATGCCACCGCGGCCGCAGCGATCGGGTCCTCGGCTTCGAGCAGGTCGCCCTCGGCCTGACCGGCGCGTCGGGCATCACGCTCGCGCAGCTCGTCGCCGAGGACCGCATCGCCCCCGCTCCTTCGCGCACGCAGCTGGTCGTCGGCGACGACGGGACGGGGTACGCGCCCCCGGCGCTGGCCTGGCTGCACATCAACTGCGGGACGACGTGCCACAACGCGAACGCCAACTCGACGGGCTACGGCGCCGGGATGCGCCTGCGCCTCGACCCGACGCTCCTCGACGGGCGTAGCTCGGCCATGTTCGATTCGCTGACGACCACCGTCGGCAAGATCGTCAACAACCCCAACTGGTACGGCCAGACGCGCATCGTCCCCGGCGATGTCTCCTCGAGCCTCCTTTTTCAGCTCATTTCGCACCGCGGCAAAGGTCAGCAGATGCCGCCGATCGCCACGAACGTCCCCGACGAGTCCGACGACGTCGCCGTGGCCCTGTGGATCGCGGCGATGCGGACGATGGGCCAGCGCTGACCCCAGCGGTGGGCGGCGAAGAGCGCGGGCGCGCGCGTCGCCGGAGCCTCGCATCGGCGCAAATCGACGCGGCTCGTGCTACAGCGTGGAGGGCATGGCCGACGAAGTGTCCCTTCTGTGCCGGCGCGCGCGCGCCGCCGCCCGCCCGCTCGCGCTCTGCGACCGCGCGGCGAAGGACACCGCGCTGCGCGCCGTCGCGGACGGGCTACGGGCCGGCACGGCCTCTCTGCTCGAGGCGAACTCGCGGGACCTCGAAGACGCCCGCGCGCGAGGGATGTCGCAGGCGATGCTCGACCGGCTGGCGCTCGACACGCGGCGCGTGGACGCCATGGCGCAAGCGGTCGAAGAGATCACCGAGCTCGAGGACCCCGTCGGCGCCGTCCTCTCCGACGAGCGGCGTCCCAACGGATTGCGCGTCCGGCGCGTCCGCGTCCCCATCGGCGTGATCGCCATCGTCTACGAGGCGCGGCCCAACGTGACGGCCGACGCGAGCGCGCTCTGCTTGAAGGCCGGGAACGCGGTCGTTCTGCGCGGGGGCTCGGAGGCAGGGCGCTCGAACGCGGCGATCGTCGCCGTCGTCGCCGACGCGCTCGCGCGCACGAAGCTCCCGCGCGACGCGGTGCAGGCGCTCCCTCCGGGGGACCGCGGCGCGATCCGCGAGCTCTTGCAGCAGACCGAGACGGTGGACCTCGCGATCCCGCGCGGCGGCGAGGCGCTCATCCGCTTCGTGCAGGAGAACGCGCGCGTGCCGGTCATCGCGCACGCCAAGGGCGTCTGCCACCTCTACGTCGACGCCGGCGCCGATGTCGACGTGGCCACCCGCCTCGCGGTCAACGGCAAGCTCTCGCGCCCTTCGGTGTGCAACGCGCTCGAGTGCCTGCTGGTGGACGCGCACGACGCGGCGCGGCTGCTTCCCCCCGTCGCGGCCGCGCTGCTGGCCGGCGGCTGCGAGCTCCGCGGCTGCGAGCGCACGCGAGCGCTCGTGCCTCAGGCCGCGGCCGCAGCCGACGACGACTGGGGTCGCGAATACGGGGACCGCATTCTCGCGGTGCGCGTGGTCGATGGGCTGGAGGGCGCGCTGGCGCACGTCGCGCGCTTCGGCTCCCGCCACACGGAGGCCATCTGCACGCGCGACGCGGGCCACGCCGACCGCTGGCGTCGGGAGGTCGACGCCGCGTGCGTGATGGTCAACGCGAGCACGCGCTTCCACGACGGCGGCGAGCTGGGCCTCGGCGCCGAGATCGGGATCGCAACGACGAAGTTGCACTGGCGTGGCGCGATGGGCCTCGAAGCGCTCACCACGTTTCAGTGGGTGGTCGAAGGCGACGGGCAGACGCGCGGATAGTGCGTTACGCTCTTCTCGAGGGCAGGAGAACGGCTTGGGGACAAAGAAGCACGTGGGAAAGACGGGCGGATCGCGCACGCACAACGGTCCGCCCGGCAGTTCGCGCCCGCAACTGAGCCCGTCTGGCGGGCCGCGCCCGCAGAGCCCCGCCGGGGAGCGTGCTCGCCCGCGCATCAAGACCTCGCACGAGAAGCTGCCCGGGGCGGGGGCGCTGCCGGAGCGCGGTGTCGTCGCGGCGAAGGCGCGGACGAAGGCCGCACGCGAGGCGTCGCGAGCGGGCGCCGGCTCATCCAGAGAGCGCGCCCAGGGGCTGCGCAAGGCGCGCCCCTCGCGCGAGGCGGCGTCCACCGCGCCCGAGCGCAACGCCTGGGGGAGCGTCGCGAGCGAGGCGGCCCGCGAGACGGCGCGCGCGATCGCCGTCGCTGCCCTCGACAAGAAGGCCGTGGGGCTGGAGATTCTCGACGTCGCCGGGAGGGTCGACTACGCGGACTTCCTGGTCATCATGACCGGCCGCAGCGATCGCCACGCGCACGCGCTCGCGCAGGGCATCGAGGAGGCGCTCAAGAAGCAGGGCCTGCGCCCGCTCGCCGTCGAGGGGCTGCCGCACGGCAGCTGGGTGCTGATGGACTTCGGCGACGTCGTCGTCCACGTGTTCCAGGACGAGGCGCGCCAGCTGTACGACCTCGAGGGCCTCTGGCTCGACGCGCGCCGGCTGCCCGTCCCGGCGCCCGCCGGCGAGAACTGAGCGCCTACGAGGAGCCCTCGGTCGCTTCGGGCTTCGCCCGCGGCTTGAGCAAATAGGCGATCGGGATCGACAGGAAATAGAGGCCGATGAGCGCGCTGCTCACGGCAAGCTGGCTGGTGACCTCCGGCCCCGGGGTCACGATGGCGCCCAGGATGAACGCGAGGACGGTGGCCCATCGCCCGAACTTGAGCAGCTGCTTCGGCGTGACGATGTTCGCGAGGACGAGAAACGCGATGAAGAGCGGGAGCTCGAAGACCGCGCCGAACGCGAGGAGAAAGCGCGTGGAGAAGTCGAGGAAGAACTCGAGCGTGACGATCTGCGTGAGCTCGACGCCGTTGCGCACCGGGCCGAGGAGCGACAAGAAGTAGTTGAACGTGAAGGGAAACGCGACGTAGTACGCGAAGGCCACGCCCGACAGAAAGAGCGTGGACGACGAGAGGACGAAGGGCACTATCAGCCGCTTCTCCTTGCGGTAAAGGCCTGGGCTGATGAACGCCCACAGCTGGTAGAAGATGATCGGGGCCGAGGCGACGATGCCCGCAGTGAGGGAGAGCTCGAGGTAGCCGAGAAACGCGTCGGCCGGAGCGAGCGTCTGCAGCACGAGCGGCTTGTCGAAGCGGGTGTGCCACGTGCGCTGATAGGGGATGACGAGCCACGCGAGCGCCTCGGTGCGGAAGTACCAGGCGACGATCGTGCCGGTGATGACCCCCAGCGAGGCCTTGATGATGCGACGGCGGAGCTCCTCGAGGTGCTCCCAGATGGTCATCCGCACGTCGAGCTCGGGCGTTTGCGAGTCGCTGGACGACGGCGGTGCGGGGGTGGGCGCAGG
>CALKVG010000571.1 GCA_937998045.1 uncultured Myxococcales bacterium | reverse complement strand
AGAGACGCCTGTGCCGACGTCGGCGACGCGCAGCTCCGTGGCATCGGCGTTGGCGGTTGCCGCCACGGTGACGACGCCGCCGACGGGCGAGTGCCGGATGGCGTTCTCGACCAGGTTGGCGAGCGCTCGCCGCAGCAGGTCTTCGTCGGCGCGGATGGAGGGAACATCGACGCGCGATGACAGGCTCACGTTGCGCGCCTGCGCCGAGACGTCGAACTCGCCGGTTACCGTTTCCACGAGCGCCCGAAGATCGACCGGCGAAAGTCTGGGGACGAGCTTCCCTTCGTCCGCTTTGCTCAGATCGAGGAGGTTCATGATCATCCGCCCGAGCTGGCGCGCCTCGGAGCGGATCTGGGCCACCGACGCGCGCGCCGTCTCGGGCAGCGCCGCGTTCCGCAGAAGGACCTGCGCGTGAAGATCCATCGAATTGACGGGGTTCTTCAGGTCGTGGACGACGAACGCCATGAGCCGCTCCTTCTGGAGCTGGAGCCGGACCAGGTCGTCGCGCTGGCGCTTGAGCACCGCGAAGTGCTCGCGAAGCTCTGCCCCCATCCGGCGAAGCTTGAGCGCCGTCTGAACGCGAACGACGAGCTCCGTCGGGCGCACCGGCTTCGTCAGAAAGTCGTCTCCGCCTGCACGCAGCGCCTGGTCGAACGTGTCGACGTCGCGCAGGGCGGTCAGAAAGAGGACCGGGGTGTCCGGTCCTCCCGGCAGCTCCCGGATGCGCTGGCAGACGGCGAAGCCGTCGACTTCAGGCATACGCACGTCGAGGAGCACGCAATCGGGCGGCTCCCGCTCGAAGGCCGCGATTCCCTCGCGTCCTCCCGCGGCGCAGACGACGCGGTAGCCCTCGTCCTCGAGCGTGCTGCGTGCGAGCGCCCGGTTCGCGTCGTTGTCGTCGACGACGAGGACCGTTGCAGGGATCGTCGCCGTGTCACCTGTCATCTCAGGAGGACTTCCGCTCGCCAGAACTAGCGCCGCTCGGACGAAAAGGACAGGGCTCCGGCGACTGGTCGCGCGTCCGATGGGGCGATCGCTCCGTGCCGCACGAGCGCGTGCTTCGCGATTTCCACGACGCCCAGATACGCGACGGTCGCGATCGCGACGAACGCGAAATAGGACGCTGGCAGGGGCGTGAAGCCGAGTACCGCAGCGAGAGGCGTCGCCGGCAGAACCGCGCCAAACGCAGCGATCAGGAGGATCGACGTCGCGAGGGCCGCGCTCGGCCGGCTGCGCCAGGGCCTCTCGTTGGTCCGGATGACGAAGAGGACGAGCGTCTGCGTACAGAGCGACTCGACGAACCATCCGGTGTGAAAGAGGGCCTGGTCGGCGTGGAAGAGGTGCAGCAGAACGAAGAACGTCAAGAAGTCGAAGGCCGAGCTGATGGGACCGACGAGGATCATGAACCGCCGAACGAGGCCCACGTCGGAGCGGTGCGGCGCGCGAAGCCAGCTTGCATCCACTTCGTCGCTCGGGATGGTGATCTGAGAAACGTCGTAGAGGAGGTTGTTCAGAAGGATCTGCGTCGGAAGCATCGGGAGGAACGGAAGGAGCAACGAGGCGGCGGCCATGCTCAGCATGTTGCCGAAGTTCGAGCTCGTTCCCATGAGCAGGTACTTCATGACGTTCGCGAACGCGCGTCGTCCGGCGAGGATCCCTGCGTGAAGCACGGACAGGCCGCTCTCGGTGAGCAGTATGTCGGATGCCTCCCGTGCCACGTCCACGGCTCGCGGCGCGGCGATCCCCACGTCGGCCGCGTGGAGCGACGGGGCGTCGTTGATCCCGTCTCCCAGGAAGCCGACGACGTGACCGCGGCGCTTCAGCGCGAGCAGGATGCGCGTCTTCTGGGCGGGGCTCATACGCGCGAAGACCCGCGTGCGTTCCGCAACTTGCGCGAGCGCGGAGTCCGTCATCCGGTCGATCGCGTCTCCGGTGAGCACCTCTCCAGCCGAGAGCCCGACTGCTTCGACCACATGGCGCGCCACCGACGCGTCGTCCCCCGTGATGACCTTCACCTCGACGCCGTCTCGGCGCAGGGCACGAACCGCGGACCGGGCGTCCTCGCGCGGAGGATCCGAGAATGCGATGAAACCTTCGAGGACGAGGTCCCGCTCGTCGGCGATCGTCCACGCCGACTCGCCGTCCACGCGCCGCGTCGCGACAGCAAGCGCGCGCATACCGCGCTTGCCCGTGCGCACGATCCACGTCCGCCATCGCTCGCGCTCCTCCGAGGTGGCCACGCAGACCGCACAGACTTCGTCGGGCGCACCCTTCGTGACGAGGATCCGCTCGCCGTCACGCTCGGCGACGATCGACAGGCGACGGCGCTCGAAGTCGAAGGGGAGCTCATCGAGCTTGCGCCAGCCGACGGGTACCTCCTTCGCGCCCGCCAGGATGGCTGCGTCCAGAGGGCTGCGGATTCCCGTCTCGAAGCGGCTGTTGAGGCGCGCAAACTCGATGACGCGCTCGCTGGGATTGCCCATCGCGTCGTAGGATCCCTCGACGGACATCTCGCCGACCGTCAGGGTTCCCGTCTTGTCCGTGCAAAGGACGTCGATGCTCCCGAGGTTTTGGATCGCCGCGAGATGCTTGACGATGACGTGCTGCGCCGCCATCCGCGATGCGCCCTGCGCCAGCGTGACGGTGGTGATCATCGGCAGGAACTCGGGCGTCAGTCCCACCGCGAGCGCCACCGCAAAGAGCAGCGACTCGAACGCAGGCCGGTGCATGGCGAGGCTCGCCGCCAGCAGAACGAGGACGAGGACGAACACCGTTCGGGTGATGAGCAGGCCGAAGTGCCGTAGCCCGCGCTCGAACTCCGTCTCGGGCGGGCGCGCGGATAGACGAGCGACGACGTCGCCGAACTGCGTTGCGCTGCCCGTCGCCGTGACCACCGCGGTCGCCGTACCGCTGACGATCGACGTACCCAACCACAGCAGCGCCTTGCCGTCTTCTCCGCCGGCCTCCTTCTCGACGGGCAAGGACTCTCCGGTCAGCGCCCCCTGCTGCACGTAAAGATCGCGCGCCTCGAGCAAGCGAGCATCGGCGGGTACCAGGTCGCCCGCCGAAAGTCGTACGACGTCACCAGGGACGATCTCGCGACGGGGGCGCTCGACCCAGGCGCCGTCGCGCACCACCGTCGCCGTGGGCGCGACGCACTCGCGCAGCTTCTCGGCGGCTTTCTGGGAGCGCCAGGTCTGCACGAGGTTGATGGCCACGCTGAAGACGACCATGCCCGCGATGAGCGACGCGTCGATGAGCTCTCCAAGCAACGCCGAGAGGCCGCTGGCTACGAGCAGAACCAGCGCGAGCGGATTGCCCAGCAGCGGCAAGATTTGCGCGAGCGGAGAATGTTTGCGCGCGCCAGGTTCGTTCGGGCCAAACCGGGACAAGCGGACCTGCGCCTCGGCTGAAGTAAGGCCGCGGAGTGTGGGAGCGTCCATAGCCCAGGCAGGGGCATGCCATGTGCCAGCTCGACTTCGCGCCGTCTCCGCGCGGGTAGTCCGGAGTGCATGCATCGAAGGCGCTGGCCCGCCACGCGGGATTGGACCTGGCACGTCGGGTGCTTGAAGGCGTGTCATGAAACGCATTCTCGCGGGCCTCGATGGGTCATCTCGCGCGCCGGGCGTACTGGCGACGGCCGTTCGGATCGCGCGCGCGCAGGGAGCCAAAGTCTCTCTGGTTCGTTCCGTCGGGCTGCCGCCGGACGTGCCCCAGGACTTCTGGAAGACGACAGACGAGCCGTTGCTCGAGGTCCTGCGGCGGCGCGCGAAGTCGTACCTCGACGAGCAGAGCACCCTCGTGCCCGCCGAGCTGCTCGCCGGCGTAGAGGTCGTCGTGGAAGTTCCATGGGAGGGCGTCTGCGACAAGGCGAAGCGCGAAGCGGTGGACCTTATCGTCATCGGCTCGCACGGATACCGCGGTCTGGATCGCCTGCTGGGTACGACCGCGGCGAAGATCGTCAATCACGCGCCCTGCTCGGTCCTGGTCGTCCGGGACCCGTCCTGATCACCGACGGCCAGCACAGCAGACGCGCGAACTGCCCCGCGCAATCGCGTTCGAGGCGGCCCACGCGTTAGCCGTTTGCAACAGGCCGAGTGCGATCAGGACAACGCCGGCGCCGGCGCGCACCCAGCGGACTCGCGCCGCGCGCGCGATTGCCGAGGCTGCGCTGCCCAGCGCGACGAGCATCGGAAGTGTGCCCAGCCCGAACGCCGCCGTGGCTGCGGCCCCCCCGGACGCGGAGCCGCTCGTCACGGCGCCCGCCATCGCCGCGTAAACGAGTCCGCACGGCATCCATCCCCAGAGAAGGCCGAGGGCAAACGCGTGGGCAGGCGAGCGGACGGGAACGAAGCGCCGCGCGACCCGCGCGATCCATCGCCATAGGGGCTCTCCGGCGCGCTCGATCCAGCGCATCGCGGTTCCGAAGCCCGCTACGTAGGTACACGCCCTCGAGAAAGACCGTCTGGGGGCACGCCCACCCGCACCAGACCCGGCCCGCGAGGGCGGTCGCGTATACGAGCCCGAAGCCGACGCCGGTCAACAGAAAGAAGAGCAGCCAGGAGTCCTGGGCGTTGAACGTCGCGCCGAACAGAAAGAGCTGTCGCGCGTCGACGTCGATGAAGAGCGCGGGGTTCCCGGCGATACGGATCCACGGAAGCGCTGCCCACAGCCCGATGAGCAGGACGAACACGCCGGCGCGCGCGCGATGAAAGCGACCTCGCACGTCCGCGGGCTGAATTGCCGAGCGCCGAGCGCGTAGTACCGATCGAGGTGCTCGCCGTGAAGGAGTTCGTAGACGGCTGCGCAACCCGTGCAGCAGAACTGTCCGCGCCCGCCTGCGCCCACGGGGAGCCCACAGTGCAGACAGGCGGCATGCGTCGCGATGGCGGCGGCGGTCATTGTGCTCGCAGTCCCCGCCGAGCCCCAAAGCAAGGACGCAACCAGGTCGAGCATTCAGGCCCGCAGGCGGCTGACGCCACGCGCAGAGCCACGGACTCGGCCCGTCGCGTGCTCTAGGCCACCCTTGGGTGATGAAATGACGATGAATTCGAACGGCGGCGAGCGTCCTATTGCGCGAGACGTGCGTCGAGGTGCAGATTCTGCGCGTGAGGATGCCGTGAGCAGAGAGCGGAAGAAGGGCGGTAGCCGCGCCCGGGTGCTGGTGGCCGACGACGAAGACGCCGCACGAAGCGGAATGCAGACCCTGCTCATGCAAGAGGGTTTCGACGTCGTCCTGGCGGAGGACGGTTCCTCGGCGGTCGCCCGCTTCGAAGAAGACGGGGCGGACGTGGTCGTCACCGACCTGCGGATGCCGGGCCTGAACGGCCTGGAGGTCCTCCGCCGGGTCCGCGAAATCGACCCCGACGCCATCGTCATCCTCGCGACGTCCTTCGCGGACGTCGAGACGGCCGTTCGCGCGATGCATGACGGCGCGGAGCACTACCTCACGAAGCCGGTTCAGTTCGACGAACTCGTGCTCGTCATCAACCGCGCGCTCCAGCGCCGCAACCTCAAGAGGGAAGCGACGGAGCTACGCGCCCGCCTGAAGGAGAAGCTCCGGTTCGACAACATCGTCGGCCAGAGTCCCGCGATTCAAGAGGTCTTCAAGGTCATCGAGCAAGTGGCGCCGAGCAAGGCGAGCGTCCTCATCACCGGCGAGAGCGGCACCGGCAAGGAGCTGGTCGCACAGGCCATCCACGAGAACAGCGCGCGCGCGTCAGCGCCTTTCGTGAAGCTGCACTGCGCCGCGCTCGCCGAGACGATCCTCGAGAGTGAGCTCTTCGGGCACGAGAAGGGCTCCTTCACCGGCGCGGTGGGGCGCCGCGAGGGGCGCTTCAAGCAGGCAGACGGCGGCACGCTGTTCCTCGACGAAATCGGCGAGATCTCGCCGGCGATTCAGGTCAAGCTCCTGCGCTTTCTGCAAGAGCGGACGTTCGAGCGGGTGGGAGGCAACGAGACCGTGAAGGTGGACGTCCGCATCATCGCCGCGACCAACCGCGATCTCGCGGCCGAGGTGGCAGCGGGGAAGTTCCGCGAGGACCTTTACTACCGCCTGAACGTCGTAAACGTCGACATGCCACCTCTGCGCGCGCGTCCGAGCGACCTGCTCCCGCTCGCGAACCACTTCCTCGCGCGCTTCGCCAAGGAGAACGGCAAGCGCATCGAGGGCTTCGCGGAAGACGCGCTCGGGCGCATTGCGAGCTACCGGTGGCCCGGGAACATCCGGGAGCTCGAGAACGTCATCGAGCGCTCCGTGGTTCTCTGCGACGGTCCGATGCTGACGGCGAAGCACCTGCCGGCGGGTGTCGGCGCGGTCGCCAAGGGTGCGATCCGCATCCCGGGATCGACGCTCGAAGAGGTGGAGCGCCACCTCATCCTGGCGACGCTCGAGGCCTGCGGCGGGAGGACCTCCGCCGCTGCCCAAATGCTCGATATCAGCGTGCGCAAGATTCAATACAAGCTACACGAGTACAGTGTCGTGTTGAGCAAGGTCGTCGGTCAGGCGAAAGACGTGAAGGACGACAGCCCCGAGACCGAAAAGGACTGAATCGCCTTTCGCGCAAGACCTGCGTGCTCCGGAAAGACGTGCACGGCTCAACGCGACGCGATCCCCTCATACGGCGTGAATCTGCGCAAATACCGCGAGAACACGGCGAGATGAAGCGCCAGGACGAGCTGGCTCGGTAGCTGCAACGACACTCGACAGCGCGCTCCGCACCGGTTGCCCGAACGGCGACGGTGGCCGTCGACCTACAAGGTGGACGGCGTGGACGCCGCGACAGGCGCCATTGACTCGGCCTGCAACCGTCGCCGACGGCGACGGGACCGTCCATTCGAATGCACGTTGAAAGGAGACAAAGATGCGTACGTCGAACATCGTTCTCGTCATCGCCGGCCTCGTTGGTGCGGCGTCAAACGTCGGCTGCGGCAAGGCCAACGGCGACAATCGGTCCAGGGCGGAGCAGATGCCCGCGACCCCCACGGCGACCGCACCCGCGGAGCCGAACCCCGAACCGAAGCCGGTGGAGCCTCCGAAGCCGGCGGAGCACGTCGAGCTCCAGATCGCGAGCCAGGCCAACACGATGACCTTCGACAAGACGGCGCTCACGGTGCCGGCAGGGTCGGTGGTGCACCTCACCTTCAAGAACAACGCGACGACGAGCACGCTGCCGCACAACTGGGTCCTGGTGAAGCCCGGAACGGAGGCGAGCGTCGCGGCCGCCGGGTTGAAGCTGGGAGAGCAGGCCGGCTACTTCGACGTGCGCGACAAGGACGCAATCGTTCATACGCCGACGGCCAAGCCCGGAGAGTCGGCGGAGGTGACCTTCAACGCGCCGGATCCCGGCAAGTATCCGTACATCTGCACCGTGCCCGGCCACTACATGATGATGAAAGGGGTGCTCACGGTTACTCCGTGACGCTCGAGGACCGCCATGATCAGATGGATCTCCGCCGCCGCGTTGGCGTGTGCTCTCACGGCGGCGGCGTGCAACGACGGTGGCGCGTGCCCTGCGGCCGATTCAGTCGTGCCGGGAGGCTCGTGCTCGGGTGACTCGCTCGAGTGCGCGTACACCCTTCGGACCGTCAGCCCGGCGTGCGACGGCACGATGGTCGAAGGTGGAATCGCGACGAGCTGCGTGTGCACGCAGGGGGCGTGGGGGCCTGCCCATCGCCGGTCGCCTGTTCGACTCCGTCAGGCGGGGACGAGGGCGGGAGCCAAGACGCGGCGGGTGACGACGGCGCAGGTCCGGAGGCCGGAAGCACGGAGATGGGCGGCGGCTGACAGGACACCGTCGCACGCGGCCGCTCCGCAAGGCGCCGCCGTTCGGCCTACCGTTCGGAATGGGTAGCCGATTTCATGCCTTGACCTCGCGCCGCACCTGCTCCAGCACGTCCTGGAGGAGTCGGTCGATGGAGGCTTCCGCAATTCGGTGCCCGAGTACGGCATCGATGGCGCTGCCCAATGCTCCGAACGGGGGCTCATAGTCCCCCTCGAGTTCGAGCTGGGTTTCCGTGGACGTGATCGGCCACGCCGAGAGTCGGGCGGACATCAGTGGGAAGAATGCCGGCGCGCGGGCCGCTTCCCAGCCGAGGTCGACGCACGTGACGGGAGAGAGGCCCGCCACGCCATGCTCGTCGCGCACCTGGTTGACGTATACGCGGATGTCGACGCCGCGGAGGCCATTCCAGAGAGCGAAGAGGCCTGTTCACCGGGCTTCTTCGCTCTCCCTCGGCGGGGCGCAACGTGCTCGCGCAGCTGAGGCCTGCAAGGTCAAGAAGACCATCGCGACCGCCCCGGCGATCGAGGTCGTCGTGCAGTCCGAAGCCGCGCTGGCGCGAGCATCGTGAGCACGATCTGGCCATCAGGGTCCGAGCGGCCGCGTTCACAGCGTCGTCCGCTAGACGTTTCGGAACAACGAGGGAAAACCGTCAGAAGGAGGGCGCAACGTTGTGGTGGACCGTGCGGGCGAACGCGAAATCGGTCGACTCGAGGTCACCGTGATGGTCGTTTCGATGTTGCTTGCAGGACGCGGCGATAGTGACCGAAGTCCTCTCGGGCGCCCCGGCGGAGCTCTGATCGCTACGCATAGTTGAAGAGGGCCATGAACCCGAAATCCATGTGAAGCTGCTGGTGGCAGTGAAAGAGCGTGCGCCCGGGGTTGTCGGCGACGAAGTCGAACTCGAGTTCCTGGAACCCGCCCAGCATGACGACGTCCTTCATGACCCCGGCGGTTGGCTTCCCCGCGACGCGTGTCAGTTCGAAGCTGTGCCGGTGGAGGTGAAGTGGATGGATGTCGTCGCTGGCATTGCGGAATTTCAGCCGGTAGCGGCGCCCGGGGTGGATCGTGTAGATGGGCTTCATGGCCTCCATCGAGAACGCTTCGCCGTTGAGCGTCCACTGGTTGAAGCCATGCACCGCGCCGTTGCGCTTGACGATCGTCATCTCGATCGTCTCGTCCGGCGTCACGGGCGCCGCCCCCGCCTTTCCGAACTGAGCATAATCCCAGCGAAACGGCTTCGGTTTCACCCACTGCGGCTTCCCCTTGCGGCCGGCGTACTCGACAACCACGCCCATGCCGTGACCTCGATCGTCGTCGGACAGGTCGCCCAGGATCCACAACCCCGGGTTATTCATCTCGACGATGGCGGAGACGCGTTCGGCCGTGCCCAGCCACAGTATTGGAGCCGTCGCTTGCACCGGCACGGGGTTGCCGTCGAGCGCGACGATGCGGAACACGTGCCCGGGGAGCGCCAGGCTGCGGATCTCGGTCGCGCTCGCATTGAGAACGTGCAAGAGCACGCGCTCCCCCTGCTTTACGCGGAGCGGGTCGCCATGTCCGAGCATGCGCCCGTTGATGCCGAACAAGTTGTAGCCGACCTCGAAACCTTTTCGCGTTTGATCGGACTGCCGGTCCGCCTCCTTTCCCATCTTCTGCAGCGCCTCGATCGGAGCGCCGGCGAGGACGTCCATCGCCATGTCGCCTCCCCGGCGCAGGAAGGGATCGAACTCCTTCAACACTAGGAACACCTCGCGATCATAAGCACCGGCATCGTCCCGGGGCTCGATGTAGATCGGCCCGGCCTGAGCGGTGTACGTGCCTTTGTCGAGGTCGGACCCGGCCATGACGTGCGTGTGATAGAAGCGAAAGCCCGACGGCTTGGGCACGAAGGAAACGCGGCGCATACCCCGGGCCGGAACGTAGGGCGTGCCCTCCTCCGCTGCGCCGTCGACGTCGCTCGGGATCGTCTGTCCGTGCCAGTGCAGCAGCTCGGGCGTATCGGTGTCGTTGTGAATGTCGACGACGACGGGCTGGCCCTGCTTGAGTCGGACGAGGGGCCCGGGGAATTGGCCATTGTACAGCGTGGTCGACACGACCTGCTCGTCGGACAATTCGACGAGCCCTCTCCCGATGCGTATTTCGTAATCGGCTATTTGCGGCCCAGGCTTCGCTTCCTGGATGGCGCTGGATGAGACGCTGGGACGCGGCGGGGCGGTCGCTGGCGCGACAGGGGAGCCGCTCGCCTGCGGGTACTGTTGAATCGCTTTCGGGGTGCACGCCTCCAACAGAAGGCTTGCGCCAAATGCCGTGGAGTCGGACAGGAACCGGCGGCGTGAGGTGTCCATTTGAGCTTTCCTTCGGAACAGTGAGGTCAGGTCGAGGCGTCCTCTCGATCGATCACCGAAGGGCGTTTGCGGCCGCGCCGACGACGGCGCCGCCCGCGACCAGCCACGTCGTATTCAGCTTGAACGCGACGAGTGCGACCGCAGCGACGGCCGCCATGAGGATGGTGGCGACGTCCACCAGGGCCGACCGGGCGAGCTGCACCGTCACTACGGCCATCAGGGCGAGAGCGGCAACGTTCACGCCGTCGAGGAAGGCGCCCGCGAGTGGGGATCGCCGAACACGGGCCACGAGAGGGCGGGTCAAGGCGACGAGCAGGAAGCCAGGCAGAAAGATGCCCACCGTGGCGGCGGCCGCACCCCATACACCCATGACGGGGCCTTTCTGCGCCACCACCACGTACCCGATGAAGGTCGCTGTCGTGAATACCGGGCCCGGCGTCACTTGCCCGACCGCCACCGCGTCGAGGAGCTGCGCCTCCGTGAGCCAGTGCAGTCGGTCGACGAGATCCGCACGCAAGAACGCCAGCAGTACGTACCCGCTGCCGAAGACCACCGCTCCGACCTTCAAGAACACAAGAAAGAGCGAGAGGCCGCTCGCCTGCACCGCCGCCGCCGGCGCCCCAGCCATCCCTGCGCCGAGGAGGGACGGAGCGAATGATCGGCCCGCCGGACGTTCCTGTGTCAACCGTCGCACCGCGATCGATGCCGCGCCTCCGCCGAGCAGAATCAGAAGCGCGTCGACGCCAAAGATGAAGGCCACACAGGCGACGAGGCCGAGCCCGCCCAGCCAGACGGACCGCTTGATGGCCTTCGGAGCGAGGTTCCAGAGCGCCTGAAACACCACGGCGATCACGACCGGCTTGATGCCGTAAAGGACCCCGGCAATCTGCGGGAGCGCGCCGAACCGCACGTACGCCCAGGCGAGCGCGCCTACCATGACCGTTGCCGGTAGGATGAAACACACTCCACCAAGGAGAAGGCCCAGCCAGCCGGCTTGCTCGTAGCCGATGAAGATAGCCAGCTCCGTCGAGCTCGGACCCGGAATCAGGTTGGCGGCTCCCAGCAGGTCGAGGAACCGCTCCGAGGACAGCCAGCGGCGTCGCCGGACGACCTCGTCCTCCATGATCGCGATGTGAGCGGCGGGTCCGCCAAAGGCGGTAAAGCCGAGGCGCAAGAAGAGAAGGGCAAGCTCGGCAAGCCTTGCCCGCGAGCCGCTTTGGGTCGGTCGGATATTGGTTATCGCGCTATCTGCCATCGGGACTGTGCGTCCGCGAGATCCGATCGTCGATGGACAGCCGCCCTGATCCCACGAGGAGGAGGAAGATCGATCCGAGCAGCATGCAGTAATCGGTGCGGGCCTCGTGCGCCATCGCCCAGAAGCCGCTCTTTATGAAGATAGGGATCTTCGTCGTCGCGAACGCGACGAGCATGTCGACGATGAGCGGAATCGCGGCAAGCCTCGTCACCAAGCCAAGGACGACGAGCGTGCCGCACACGGTTTCAACGACGCCGACGAACGGCGCCATGACCGCCGGTGCCGGAATTCCGATTTTCGCGAAGCGACCGACGCCGAGAGCGCTGGGGTAAAGGAACTTCTGTATACCCTCCGAGAAGAACACGCCGCCTACCAGCAGGCGCACGAGAAGGAGGGCGTTGCCATCGGCGCTTGCGACTCGAGCCAGGATGTTCCTCCGCGAGGACGGCATCGAAGCGGTCTCCCTTATCGAGAGCCGATACCATAAGCCGCGTCGCAAAGGGAAGCCGTTCCTGCGGAGATGCAAGCGCTCTCTACGGCTATAACGGCGGATGGCTCATTCGTCGTCGAACAGCTCTCCGAACACCTCGCGCACCTTGTCTTTCGCGGCCTCGAACGCCCTTCGCCCCTTTGGGGTTGCACGGTAGACGCGTCGAAACGCTTCGAGGTGAAGTCGTCCTGGGTCGAAGCCGCCGGCCTGCCGAACCTCGCGAGCTACGTCACGATGAGCGCGACGATACCGACCTACGATCGGTCCAATCCCAACACGTGGCCCACCACCGGCGGCTTCGTCCCGGTCGCTGTTGAAAGTTGAGGTGGCGGTTTCACCCGCCCC
>CALKVG010000570.1 GCA_937998045.1 uncultured Myxococcales bacterium | reverse complement strand
CATACGAGAGTTCTGCCTGTCTCGTGGGCTCGGAGATGTGTATAAGAGACAGCCTGGAATGACCGGGGCTCGGAGCACAACCAGCGGGGACGTGACGACCTGCGATGGGCGCGCGGTTGAACCTCTCAGCGGGGTAGCTCTGATCGTCCGCTGCGAGAGCGGCGCCATCGCGCAGGTCCTGCACGAGGCGCAGGACTACCTCCTCGGACGCAGCCCGGAGTGCGGCGTCGTGATCCAGGACGACTCCGTCTCGCGACAGCACGCGAGGCTGTCGTTCGACGCGGTGTGGCGAATCGAGGACCTGGGCAGCCGCAACGGGACCCATGTCGACGGGCGCAGGCTGTTGCGAGGCGAGGCCGCGCGCCTCGGCCTCGGTTCGGTGGTGAAGCTCGGTTCGGCAACGGTGGCGCTGCAAGCCGGGGCTGCGGGTGGCGTCGTGGCCCCACGCCCGGCGGGGGTGGCCGCGGACACGTCGCCCGACGCCGAACCGGCCGCCGACTGCGTCGTCCGCGATCCCGCGATGCAGAAGCTCTACCGGACGCTCGACGTCATCGCGCCCAGCCCGTTGCCGGTGCTCATCACCGGGGAGACCGGCGTCGGCAAGGAGCTCTTCGCTCGCGCCATTCATCTGCGATCGACGCGCGGCAACCGGCCGATGGTGCAGATCAATTGCGCCGCGATCCCCGCGGCGATGCTCGAGAGCGAGCTATTCGGCTACGAGCGCGGCGCGTTCACCGGCGCCAACCAGCTCAAGCCCGGCCTGCTCGAGACCGCGCACGGCGGGTCGGTCCTGCTCGATGAGGTCGGCGAGCTGCCCCTCGCGCTCCAGGCCAAGCTCCTCCGCGTGCTCGAGACCGGCGAGTGCCAGCGGCTCGGCGCCCTCCGGCCGCGAGCGATCGACCTTCGCATTGTCAGCTCGACGAACCGCGACCTGCCGCAAGCCGTCGCCACGGGGGAGTTCCGCGCGGATCTCTACCATCGTCTGAGCGGTGTCCCCATCCGGATCCCTCCGCTCCGCGAGCGGCGGGCCGACATCGTCCCGCTGGCGGCGTACTTCGCGTCCCGGATCGCGACGAAGATGGGCCGCAAGGACCCCACGATCGCCGACGACGCGGCCGACGCCCTCGCGGCGCACGCGTGGCCCGGGAACGTCCGCGAGCTGAAGAACGTCGTCGAGCGCGCGGTCGTGCTCGCGCGCACGGAGCGCATCGCGGCGACGGACCTGCACATCGAGGACTACGCGCGCCGGGGGCGCCGCGACACCAGGCCCCCCCGCGAGCTCGGCGACGACCTCGCAGCCACCGTCGACGACGGCGGCGGTCTGCGCGCGGAGCTCGACGCGATGGAGCGGCGTCGCATCGTTCAGGCGCTCGAGCGCTGCGCGAACAACCAGAGTCGCGCCGCGAGGCTGCTCGGTATTTCGCGCCACGCGCTCATCGCCCGAATCGAGCGCTTCGGGCTGCAGCGGCCGCGCAAGGGGACCTCCGAGTGACGGACGAGGGCGGCCCGCGGCGCGCCCCCCTGCCCTTCGGACCGGGAGACGTCGTCGCCGGCAGATACCGGCTGGAGGAAGCCATCGGCGCGGGGGGGATGAGCGCGGTCGTCGCCGCGACTCATCTCCTGCTCGACGAGCGCGTCGCGCTCAAGTTCGTCTTGCGCGCCGGTGAACGCGCCGCGGGCGCCACCGAGAGGCTCCTTCGGGAGGCGCGCATCACCGCGAAGTTCGGGTCGCCGCACGTCGTGCGCGTGCTGGACGCAGGCATTGCGAGCTCGGGTCACCTCTTCGTCGTGATGGAGCTCCTGCGCGGCGAGGACCTCCGCCAGCGACTGGCGACAACCCGCAGGCTACCCCTCGCGACCGCACTCGAGTACACGCTCGAGGCTTGCGACGCCCTGGCCGAGGCGCACTCGCTCGGGGTCGTCCACCGCGACGTCAAACCTTCGAACCTCTACCTCGCCGCGCGCACCCGCGACGCGCGCGAGGTCATCAAGGTGCTCGACTTCGGGGTCTCCAAGATCTCCGGATCGCCCTCCCCTGGCGGCGATCTCACGGGCAGCAACGTCGTCGGCTCGCCCTGCTACATGGCACCGGAGCAGTTCTCCGCCTCCGGACGGGTCGACGGCCGCGCCGACGTCTGGTCGCTGGCCGCGGTCCTCTTCGAGTGCCTCGCCGGCAGCCCGCCGTATCGCGCGCGGACGCTCTCCGAGTACGGCGTGGTCCTCGGCGCCGGGCAGCGGCCACCGCCGCTCCGCGCGCTCCGCGGCGACGTCCCCCGGACGCTCGACGACGTCCTCGCCCGGGCGCTCGCGATGAACCCCGCCGAGCGCACCGCGACGATCGAGGCCTTCGCGCGCGACCTCGTGGCGTTTCTCCCGCGCAAGCACCCACTCCGCGCGCAGTGGCTGGCGCCGCTGGAGCCGCCGGAGCCTCTGCACGCGAAGCCCGCCGCCGCAACCGCCCGGTCCGCGCCGCGTCCGCCTCGCTCGGAGGGCTCGATCACGCGGGTCACCCCGCGCTCGGCTCTCTTGAACGCGATCGAAGCGGCACGACGGTGGCGCCTACTTCTCCTGTTCGCGGCCCTCGCCACGGCGCTCGCCACCGCAGCCGGACTCCGCGCCCTGCGCTGAGAATCCGACTGAACAAGAAACCGTCTCCCACGATGAGAGAGACTTCACACAAGGCATTTGCGAGAGGACGCGAAATCGGCGAAAACGTCGGGCATCATTCCTCGCGGGGCTAGAAGCGGTGAGTCTGGATCCACGCATAGACGCCGTCACGACCCACATCGTGCATCGACTGGCGTCCGCGGCAGTCGACGACATGCAGGCCCGGTACGACTTCGGCCGGGTCCTTCAGTCGCTCCGTCGCAACCGACCGCAGGCCGGCACCACCGGTTCCGCCGGCACGCTTCGCCTGCTTTCCAAGCGCCTCGGCGTCGATCCGAGCGCGCTCCGCCGGTATGCGCGCGTGAGCGAGACGATCTCCGCGCGCGAGTTCGCGTGGCTCATGAAGCAACGCACGCCGCGTGGCGCCCCCCTGACGTGGTCGCACATCGAGCTCCTGGCGCGGGAGCGCGACCCCGAGCGCCGGCGCGCGCTCGCGCTCGTCGTCGCCGCGGAGGACCTCTCGGTCCGCGCCCTGTCGACGCGCATGCTCAAGGACCGTTGACCGTCACTCAACTCCGCCACTTGATGCTGCAGCCGATGCTCGGCTTCTGATCGGTCGACGGAGTCCGGCCGGACGCGACGGCGTCGAGCGCGGCGCGCAGATCGGCTCCGGTCACGGGCTTTCCGTTGGACGGCCGGCTGTCGTCGAACTGGCCCCGGTAGACGAGCTTGTTCGCGCCGTCGAACAAGAACAGATCCGGCGTGCATTCGGCCCCGAACGCCCTGGCGACCTGCTGACTCTCGTCGAAGAGAAACGGGAATCTCCAGCCCTCGTCGACCGCCAGCTTCCGCATCGCGTCGGGCCCGTCCTGCGGATAGGTCCGGACGTCGTTCGAGTTGATCGCGACCGCAGCGATCCCGCGCTCGACGGCCTCGTTCGCCGCGCGCGCGAGCTCGCGCCGGATGTGCACGACGTACGGGCAGTGATTGCAGAGGAACATGACGAGGACTCCGCGCTTGCCGGCGGCGAGCTGCTCGAGGTCGACGCTCGTCTGGTCCACGGCGTTGACGAGACGAACGGGCGGCAGGAGAGTCCCGAGCGGGAGCATGCTGGAGGGGGTCGCCATGAGCGGGAGGATACCCCCCCTGCGCCCGCGAACAATCCGGGCTAGCGTCGTCCTCTCCCTGCCCCATCCCGTGACCTCTCCTCAGCCCCTCTCGTCGCCGCCCATCGAGCAAGCGCTCTCGCGCCTCTACGCTCGCGTCCCCCTGGGGATGCGCCTCGGCCTGGATGCCATGCGCGAGGCGTGCGCCCGTGCCGGACATCCCGAGCGCTCGTTCGCGGCCCTGCACGTCGCCGGGACGAACGGCAAGGGCAGCGTCTGCGCGATGGTGGAGTCCATCGCTCGGGCCCACGGCCTGCGGACGGGGCTCTACACCTCGCCCCACCTCTGCCGATTCGCCGAGCGCATCCGCCTGGACGGCGAACCGATCGACGACGACTCCCTCGCGTCGCTCCTCGAGCGCGCCCTCGACTCGGGGCCGGACCTCTCGTTCTTCGAGACCGCCACGCTCGCCGCGTTCCTCGCCTTTCGCGACGCGCGCGTGGACCTGGCCATCCTCGAGGTCGGCATCGGCGGCCGGCTCGACGCAACGAACGTCATCCCCTGCCCGCGCGCGGCCGCGATCACGCGAATCGCGCTCGATCACACCGACCGGCTCGGCAACACGCTCGAGGAGATCGCGCGCGAAAAGGCCGGAATCGCGAAGCCCGGGCTGGACCTCGTCGTCGGCCCCGTCTCCCCGGTCGTCCGGGCCGCCATCGACGAGGTCGCCCGCAGTCACGGCGCGACGACCACATCCGTCGAGCCAGAATCTGCGGGGCCGGGCCCCAAAACGCAGACCTGGGAAACCCGACTCGCGGGCGCGCATCAGGTCGAAAACGCACGCGTCGCGGCAGCGCTAGGCGCTCGTATCGGCGCCTCGCCCATGGCCATCGCCAAGGGACTCGCCACCGCGCGCTGGCCCGGCCGCCTCGAACGGATTGGAGACTTCCTCCTCGACGGAGCCCACAACCCCGATGGGGCCGATGCCCTCGCCCGCCACCTGCGCTCGCTTGCCGTACCGCCCGAGCGCGTAGCCCTGGTCTTCGGCACGCTCGGCGACAAGGACTGGGCGGCGATGCTCGACATCCTCGCCCCGCTCGCCGGCGCGCGGTTCTACGTGGGCCCGGCTGCATCCCGCCCCGGCGTCGACCCGCGAGCGATGTCCTCTCGCCACACGGGCACCGTCCTCGACTCCGTCGAGGAGGCCGTCGCCCGAGCGCGCCGCGGCCCTGCGCTCTGCGTCATTTGTGGCTCCCTGGTCGTCGTCGGTCAGGCTCGTGCGGTGCTGCTCGGATTGCCTCGCGACCCGCCCGTCGCGCTTTGAAGCCCCGTCGCGCCGCGGCTACACTTCGGCGCCCCTCCCATGCCCAGCTTCGACATCGTCTCGAAGGTCCAGTGGAACGAAGTCGACAACGCGTACAACCAGGCCTCCAAGGAAATCACGCAGCGCTTCGACTTCAAAGACACCGAAACGTCGCTCGAGAAAAGCGCCGACGCGATCACTATCCGGTCCGGCAGTGAAGAGCGCGCCAAGGCGGCCCTGAACGTGCTTCAGGACAAGCTCGTGAAGCGGAAGGTGTCCCTCCGCTTTACCGAGCCCGGCAAGCCGGAGCCCACCGGCAAGGGCGGCGCCCGGATCGTGCTGAAAATCAAAGAGGGTATCGAGGTCGAAAAGGCGCGGGCGATCGTCCAGATCATCAAAGACTCCAAGCTCAAGGTGCAGGCGTCCATCCAGGATGCGCAGGTGCGTGTGAGCGGCAAGAACAAAGACGACTTGCAAAACGTGATTGTCCGTGTGCGCGCGCAGGACCTCGGCGTCGAGCTCCAATTCGTAAATATGAGAGATTGAATGAAGAAAACTGCTCCAGGTTTGTCGCACTCCGCCCCGGCCGGCGAGCCTGCCTCGGGCATCGCGCCCTCGTCCCAGAAAGCTACGCTGTCGTCGGGGACGAGCGTCCAGCGGAACTTCTTCGGCACGGACGGCATCCGGGGCGTCGCCAACGAGCACCCGATGACCCCTGAGCTCGCGCTCCAGCTCGGACGGGCGGTCACGTTCGTCGCGGGCCGCGGGAAGACGCACGTCCCACGGATCCTCATCGGGAAGGACACGCGCCTGTCCGGCTACATGCTCGAGCAAGCGATCGCGAGCGGCGTCTGCGCGATGGGGGGTCGCGTGATGCTATGCGGCCCGATGCCCACCCCCGCCATCGCCCACCTGACCGTGAGCATGCGGGCCGACGCGGGGATCGTGATCAGCGCCAGCCACAACCCGTTCGAGGACAACGGCATCAAGGTCTTCGGCGGCGACGGCTTCAAGCTGCCCGACGAGGCCGAGAGCGAAATCGAACGGATGCTGGAGAACGACGCCCTCCTCGGCAAGCGGTCGACCGGGCCGGACATCGGCCGCGCCGAGAAGCTCGAGGACGCGCGCGGGCGGTACGTGGTCTTCCTCAAGCAGACGTTCCCGAGCGACCTGTCGCTCGACGGCGTGCGCGTCGTGGTCGACGCCGCCCACGGCGCGGCCTACCGCGTCGCGCCGCTCGTCTTCCAGGAGCTGGGCGCTCATGTGACCGCAATCGGCGTGAAGCCGAACGGCGTGAACATCAACCGCAACGCCGGCGCGCTGCATCCCGAGCACGTCCGCGAAGAGGTGATCAAGCACGGCGCGGCGGTCGGCATCGCCCTCGACGGGGACGCCGACCGTGTCATCGTCGTCGACGAAAAGGGGCAGATCGTCGACGGCGATCAGGTGCTCGCGATGTGCGCCGAGAGCATGTCCGCTGCCGGCACGCTGCGGAAGAACACGGTGGTCGCCACGGTCATGTCGAACCTCGGTCTCGAGCACGCGCTGACCCGATGCGGGGCCAAGCTCGTTCGAACGCAGGTGGGCGACCGCTACGTCGTCGAGGCGATGCGAGCGGGCGGCTACAACCTCGGCGGCGAACAGTCCGGCCACCTCGTGTTCCTCGATCACGCGTCGACCGGCGACGGCCTCCTCGCGGCGCTCCAGGTGCTCGCGCTCATGCTACGCAGCGGCAAGCCGCTGTCCGAGCTCGCAGGGAGCGCATTTCAGCGAATCCCGCAGGTGCTCGAGAGCGTCACCCTCGCCACTCGCCGCCCGCTCGAGGAAATGCGACGGCTCGCCGAGACGACCGCGAAGATCGCCAAGGCGCTCGGCGCGGACGGGCGGGTGCTCGTACGCTGGAGCGGCACGGAGCCGAAGCTTCGCATCATGCTCGAGGGCCCGCACGAGGAGCGGATCCGCGAGTGGGCGAAGGAGCTCGTCGACGCGGCGAAGAGGGATACTCCCGCTTCGTAAGTCAGGTCTCGGTCCTTGGCCCGTAGCCCGGTGGACCGGCGTCGAGGGGGGCTGCGCCGGGCTGCGCCCCCCTCGCCGCTTCGCCTCGCTCGCGCCGAGCCTCCCCGGGCTCTAGCCCGCACGGCTACCGCGCCTCCTACGGAATCGCTTCGCGAACGACTTCGTTAGCGCGAAGTCGAGGACGTTCAGGGGCAGGCTCCGGGAGCTTTGCAGCGATTCGTCTGCGTGTCGCAAAGGTAGCCCCTATAGCAGCCGTTGGTCTGGCAGGTCGAACCGCTGCACGCGCGACACGCAGCGGGCACGTCCGGCCCGGCGCACTCCGAGCTCGACCCCGAACCCGAACCGGAACCCGAGCCCGAATCCGAACCCGAACCCGAACCCGAACCCGAACCCGAACCCGAACCCGAATCCAGCGTCGGCACGGAAGCCTCGGGCGCGCTGGCGCCGTCGGGCTGCGCGGCGCTCGATTCGGCTCCGTCGTTGCTGCCCGGCGCGAACGCGTCTGCGCCGAATCCCGGCGAGGAGTCGCGGCCTCCGCTCGATGAGGGCGACGATCCCTCTTCGCCCCCGCCCGCCTGCCCTTCTTGCAACGCGAACGCGCCGTCGTCGCCGGACGACTCCGACACGGAGGAGCCCTCGTCGAGGGGCCCCCCCTCGCCAGCGGCGCACCCGCAAACTGCGGGAAGAGCAGCGAGAAGCAGCGCAGCGAGGCAGCGCGAAAGCGGCGTTTGACTCACGGCGGGAAGGCTGCTCCTGGACCGCATACCCGCAACGACGGGACTGCAACGTTTCAAGCAACCGACAGTGAAACTGCAGCGTTCCAGTCGGAGCCGTTACCGATGCGAGGTCGTCCCAGACTCGGCTCCTCGACGGCCTCGACTGGAGCCCGCGCGCGCGATTCGCACGAAGAACGCGCGCCAGGGGGGCCGCCAACGAGCGCAGCCCCGGCCCGCGCGCTCCCGGTCAGTACCGGTAGTGCTCGGGCTTGAACGGTCCCTCGGTGGACACGCCGAGGTACGACGCCTGGTCTGGGGTCAGCTTCGTCAGCTTCACGCCGAGCTTCGGCAGGTGGAGAGCCGCGACCTTCTCGTCGAGCTTCTTCGGCAGCGTGTAGACCTGCTTCTGGTACTTCGTGTGGTGGTTCCACAGCTCGATTTGCGCGATCGTCTGGTTCGAAAAGCTCGACGACATGACAAACGACGGGTGACCGTTGGCGCACCCGAGGTTCACCAGCCGCCCGCGCGCCAGCAGCGTGATGCGCTTGCCGTCGGGGAAGATGAACTGGTCCACCTGCGGCTTGACGTTCTCCTCGCGGATCTCCGGATTCTTCTCGAGCCAGGCGACGTCGATCTCGCAGTCGAAGTGGCCGATGTTGCAGACGATGGCCTGGTCCTTCATCGCGCGCATGTGCTCGGCGCGGACGACGTTGGCACAGCCGGTCGCCGTCACGAAGATGTCCGCGAGGGGCGCCATCTCCTCCATCGTCGTGACCTGGTAGCCCTCCATCGAGGCCTGCAGCGCGCAGATGGGATCGATCTCGGTCACCACGACGCGCGCGCCGAGGCCGCGCAGCGACTGCGCGCAGCCCTTGCCGACATCGCCGTAGCCGCACACGACGGCCACCTTGCCGGCGAACATGACGCCCGTGGCGCGCTTGAGCCCGTCGCCCAGCGACTCGCGACACCCGTACAGGTTGTCGAACTTCGACTTGGTGACGCTGTCGTTCACGTTCATCGCCGGAACGCGGAGCGTGCCCTTCTTGGCCATGTCGTAGAGACGATGGACGCCCGTCGTCGTCTCCTCGGAGAGGCCGCGGATCGGGTCGGGCCCGCCGAAGAGCTCGGGGTGCTTGTCGTGCACGACCTGCGTGAGATCGCCGCCGTCGTCGAGGATCATGTTCGGGCCCTTGCCGCCGGCGAACGCCTTGAGCTGGGCCTCGATGCAGTCGTAGTACTCCTTCTCGGTCTCGTTCTTCCAGGCGAAGACCGGGACGCCCGTCTTGGCGATCGCCGCGGCGGCGTGGTCCTGCGTGGAGAAGATGTTGCAGCTCGTCCAGGTGACCTCGGCGCCGAGCTCGCGCAACGTCTCGATGAGAACCGCCGTCTGGATGGTCATGTGCAAGCAGCCGGCGACGCGCGCGCCCTTCAGCGGCTTCTTTTCGCCGTACTCCTTGCGGAGCGCCATCAAGCCCGGCATCTCGCTTTCGGCGATCGCGATCTCCTTGCGACCCCAGTCGGCCAGACTCATGTCCTTCACTTTGTAGTTGTCAGCCATTGCGCTCGGATCTCCTTTGCTGGGCGGATCGCTCGCGTTCGCGGGCGCCCGCGTTGTCGGATTGGATGCTGCTCTTCGTTCCGACGAGCACCTGCCACGGCAGGTGCTTGTCAGGGCCGTCGCCGCAGAGGGGCGCCGGGATCTTCGCGACGCGCGCGTCGTCCAGGCCGGCGGCGCGCGCAAAGCGCCGGAGGGCCGCCGGCTCGAAGCCGAGCCACGCGTCGGCCTGTTCGCGCATCGACTCGTCGTCGTGGCGCGCGTAGTCGACGACGACGAGCGCCCCGCCCGGGGCGCACAGCGTCGCGAGCTGCGCGATGACCCTCCCTGGCTGCGGCGCGTGGTGGAGGAGGCGCACGGCGAAGACCGCGTCGGCCCCGCCGCCCACTGCCTTTCGCAGCTCGCGCGCGTCGAGCTCCGCCTCGATCAGCGTGACGTTGCCGTAGCCACGCGCCTGGACGCGCTCGCGCGCGCGCGCCAGCTGGGCCTCCGACCGATCCACGGCGAGGACCCGCTCGTAGACCGGCGCGAGCACGTCGAGCAGCCGCCCGTCGCCCGTTCCGGCGTCTACCGCGAGCGCTCGCCTCGGCAAGAGCGGCGCGAGCGCGGCGAGGTACGCCCCGAACTCGGCCGGCGCGGAGTCCACCCTGGTGCGCCCGGGTCGCGCGAAGAACTCGTGCGCCGCGGCTTCGCGGGCGCGCAGGACCTGCCCGACGCGAGCGAGGCTCCCGTCGCTCTGGCATAGCGATCGCCCGCTCGCGAGCGCATCGGCGACCACCGGGTCGCGCGCGGCTTCCGGGGGCAACCGCACCAGCGTGCGCGTACCCTCGCGCCGGTCGGCCAGCAAGCCCGCCTGGCGGAGCGCAGCGGCGTGCCGCGACACGTTCGGTTGGCTCTCGTCGAGGAGCTCCGCGATCTCGCCGATGCTCAGCTCCTCCTCCGCCGCGAGCGCGAGCATCCGCAGCCGCGCGGGCTCCGACAGCACGCGGTAGAGCTCCCAGCGGGACGCGGAGGACAGCTCGACGTCGGCCACGACCAAGCATTTATACATTTATGCGCATGAATGCAACCTCTGGCCACCGACGCCCGGCGACCCTAAGCGTCCGCACGTGAACACGCAGCCCCTGACCGTCCTCTACGACGGCGCGTGCCCCTTCTGCACCGCCTCGGCCGAAGGACTCGCCCGGCGGCTCGGCCCTGCCCGCGTTCGCGTGCGCGACTTCCAGCAGCCAGGCGCCCTCGACCGGTACCCGAGCATCCTCCGCGACGCGGCGATGCAGCGGATGCACGTCGTCCTCCCCGACGGCCGCGTCTTCGCCGGCGCCGAGGCCGCCGCGCGCATCGCCCGGACCGTTCGCCTCCTCGGCTGGCTCGGTGCGCTGTACTACGTCCCCGGTCTGCGGCAGCTCTCGGATGTGGCGTACCGACTCGTCGCCCGGAACCGGTACCGCCTCTTCGGCCGGCGCTCGCGCGCCGAGGAGGGGGCCAACGGTCGCAGCGCCGTTTGCGACGGCACCTGCCACCTGCACGGCTTCTGACGCCCCTTAGGGGCAGGGGTTACCGGTAATGAGGCCGTCGTGAACGCAGCGGACGTAGATCGCGGTGCCGCTGGTGGCCGTGCCCGCCTTTCCCGTCTTGAAGTCGACGGTGTACGCGGAGCTCGGATCCAGCGGAGAGATCGACGAAGTCCAGTACTGGGTATCGACCGGCGTGTACGTGGCGTTCTGCCCGATGATGGCGCCGAACGCCTGCCCGTCGATCCGCTTGTAAAGCCCGTCCCCGTAGTCGAAGTTGGGCGTCTCGTCGATGAGGGTCAAAAGCTCCTTGTACGACGGAACGCGCCATCCATGCGCGTACGAACCCAGCGAGAGGGCCGCGCAGTAGTCCACGGCTTGCTGGAACTCGTAGTGCTGCGGCAGGACCTGGCGCTGCCAGAGGAGCCCGGTGAAGTTGTCGGTGATGACGACCTCGGAGGAATCGAACGAGCTATACTGGCAGGTCGGCGCGTCGGCGCGGGCGAGCGACGCGACGGCGAGAGCCCCGGCCGCACCCAGGAGGCGAAGCGACGCGCGCGCGCTCACTGCGCGCCTCCGGCTACGCAGCGCACCCAGGCGGCTTGCTCCGTGCTCACCAGCCCGTCGGCGAACGAGACCGCCCAGTGCTGGCCCATCAGGGCGTCCGCGTCGGGCTCGTAGAGCGACGACGTCCAGTAGGCGCCGCTGCCCGCGCCGGGGCCCGCCTCCGGCGAGATCCCGAACACGTCGACGTCGAACGTCGGCGTGCGCGTGAAGTCGATGAGCGAGACGAGCTCGATGCGCGTCGGAACGCGCCACGGAGTGGCCGCTGGCAACTTGAGATTGCGGCAGTACTGATCGGCGGCCAGATACGACGACGCCGACGCGCCGATCCCCGGCTCCCAGGTCAGATGGGTCACCGCGTCGTGGACGTAGCCCGCGTCTGCCGTCACGTCGTACGCCATCGGGTTGGGCAGCGCGGCGTCCCAACCGGGAGCGATCGCTGCGTCCGGGTTCGGCATCGGCCAGTGCACCCAGAGCTGGCTCGCGGTCGGCGGACTCACCTGCGGACCGTCCGCGTCGCCTCCGTCGGACGCGTCGAGCGGCGGCCCCGCCTCGGTCGCGTCGAACGCGTCCGCCTCGGAGCTCGGCCCGTCGAGCGCGTCCGGGGGAATCGCGCCGGCCTCGCCTCCCATCGCGTCCGCAAGGGCGTCCTGGCCGGACGTCGCGTCGCACGAGGGATCGCTGCAGTCGACGACCGAGTATTTGTCCAGCTGCAGCAGCGCGTCGCACGCGGCCAGCGCCCATGCGGCCGCAGCCACTCCGACGATGCGGGTCCGCTCAGAAGGACGCATGCACCCCCGCTGCGCCGAAGCCCACCCCTGTCTCTTATACACATCTGACGCTGCCGAC
>CALKVG010000569.1 GCA_937998045.1 uncultured Myxococcales bacterium | reverse complement strand
ACGACTGATCGAAGCAAGCTCTCGCCGAGCGGCCAAACCCTGCACCCAATGCGGTTCCCAGCTGCGCAAGCCGGCCCAAGAGGACGGAAAAGCTGGCGGCATGGGGATCGCGATGCTCGTGCCCAGGGGGGGCACCTCAGCTCGTCATTCGAGAAGAGCAGCGGTCGATCGGCGTGGGCGCTCAGGGATGCAGCTTCTCCCCTTTCGCGAGCATCTCCACGAACTGGGCGATGCGACGGGCGCGCGTCTCGGCTTTCTTGGCGCGCTGCACCCGGAACAGAATGGCGTAACGGTTGCGTGAATCGAGGGCCGCGAAGAATTTCTTGGCGCGGGGATTCCTCGCGAGAGCCAGTTCGAGATCCTCCGGCAGGGACGCACGACTCTGCGATTCGTACGCTCGATCCCACCGACCGTCCTTCTTTGCCCGTTCTACTTCCGCCAGCCCGGAGGGCATCATCTTCCCCGCCGCAATAAGGGCAACCGTCTTTTCGCGATTGATCTTCGACCACATGCTACTGGAGCCGCGTGGCGTGAATTTTTGCAGCCACCACGCCTCGTCGAACTTTCCCTTCTGTCCGTCGATCCAACCCCAAGCAAGGGCGACGTCCAATGCCTCTGCATATGTGATCGATGCTTGTCCCGACGCCTTCTTGGCGATCTTGATCCAGACCCCGGTCGATGAGTGATGGCGCGATGCCAGCCAGGCCGACCACTCCTCGATCTCAGCGAAAGAGACCACCGGCATCTCCATCGGGGTCGGCTTCTTCTTGGCGACAGGGCGCTTGACGGTGCGTTTGCTCAATTCCTTCCCGTGTTTCTGCGAGGTGGTGCTCACGCGTCTCTCCTCAGTGCTTGACGACCTCTGAACGCCGGACGACCGCGCCGATCTTTCTGCTTCGGGTCTGCCCCACGCGCGAGAAGCAGCTCTACGAACGGGGCCGGGTCAATGCCCGCGGTGCCGCCCGCGCCCGTGGAAGAGGACGCGCGATGAAGCGGAGTCGAGCCGCGCTTGTCGGCGGCGTTCGGATTCGCCCCATAATCGAGCAGGGCTTCGACGACGGCAAGACTGCGCGCACGTACGGCTTGATGAAGCGGTGTGACCGCGTCACGGTTCCGGGCATCGACGGGCGCGCCTCGCTCGATGAGCAGCGTTGCGACGCGCGCGGCGTTGCTACCATCGGCGCGCCGAAGGTCTGCGACGCGATGAAGCGCCGTCTCGCCGAATCGATCCGTAACGAGGACGTCCGCACCCCGATCGAGGAGGTCTTTGACGATCGTGCCGTTCAGCGACTGGGCAGCGTGCAAGAGCAGCGGTGTCCCCTCCTCGTCGACGATGAAGTCGGCCTTTGCGACCGCATGGCGGTCGCCCAGATATACGGACGTCACAACGGAGATCGCGGCGCCCGCGCCGCGGAGGAGATCCACGATCTCGTGCCGGCGCCGCGCGGCCGCGTGAGCGACCGGCGTGAGCTGAGAGCGACCCGCAGCTACGTCGGCGCCCCGGTCGAGCAGCCGCCGCACGAGCCTTGCGTCGCCGTACTGCGCGGCCATCGACAGTACCCTTCGGTGCCACCGATCCTCTCCGTTCGGGTCGATGTGCGAGACGAGGCGGGCGATGGTGGGTGCGTCCCCTTTCCAAACGGCTTCGCAGAACTTGCTGATCTGGTCCATTGGCGCGCAGACGAATTCTACCCCTCCAGTAGCCTCGCCACGTTGAAGCACACGAGTCGGTCGTATCGCACTAGAATCATTCCATGGAGATCAAGGAGCTCGGCCACGTGGTCCTCTATGGAAAAAGAGCATCAGCGTCGGATGTTCACGATCTTCGCGAGCCACGCCGCCCCTTCTGCCACGCTCATGTTCACCAGCGGGGACAAGGAGAGCGGGGCCATCGGCAGATACTGCGGCGAACCGCTGTACCACGCCAGCCTGGCTCCAGATGAGTACCGGCGGCTCCTCGGGCGGCACGATTTCGAGGTCGTCGAATACATCGCAGCCGATCCCTCGTGCGGACACCACACCGTGTGGCTCGCGCGCGCTCGACCGGGTGAGCCCAACGAGTGCGGAACCTGAAGTCTTGCGTATCCCAGCGCTGTTCGTACTCACGCCGAAGTTCGACGCTGTGCGCTCAACTCGCAGAGCCCGTCCGAACCGATGTTGAGGCCAATGTTGGTGAGGTTGTAAATGTGCTCGCTGGCCACCAGCCAGACGATGTCGCAGATTTCTCGTTCGCCGTAGTGGCCCTTGAGGCGAGCGAACGTCTCCGGCGATACCCTCTTGTCTCTTGTCAGCTCGGTCGCGTAGTCGAGCGCTGCCCGCTCCGCCTCGTTGAAGAGAGGGCTGGTTTGGTAGTTCTCCAGGGCGTCAAAGCGCGCAGTGTCGCCGAACTGCTTCATCGCATAGTAGCGGGCGGCGTCCATGCAGAAGAGGCACGTGTTGATGCTTGCCACCCGCTCGCGGATGATCGCCGCTGTTTTCGCCGGCAACCGTAGCTTTTTGTCGAGTTGTCCGACTTTGCCGTAGAAGGAGCCGAACGCCGCCGGCATGCGAGCCGCGAACACGGTGAGCGGCGTCATCACCTTGCCGAACTGACGGCGAACGAAGAAGAACACCATCTTCAAGAGCAGCCCCGGTGGGCGCTCGATGGGAGCAAGGAAAGGAGCCCCTTGCTCCGACCGCTGGATCTCCGCCTTCTTCGTGTCGGCGTGCGGCAGCCGGTTGGTCACCTGAGCTTCCATGGCAGGCTCCTCGGTCACCAGCGCTGCGTGCCGGCAACCTGCCGCGTCGCCACGTTCATTCGATTGTAGAGGTTGGCCAGCGCGACCTCGAACACGATCCAGGCGAGAGCCTTCTCGTCGTAGTGCCGCTTGGCCTCGTTCCAGATCGCGTCGGGCACCCGTTCGGTTTGATCCGCGAGGCGGGTGATGGCCTCCGCGAGCCCCAAGGCGGCGCGCTCTTCTTCGGAGAAGAACGGGGCCTCCCGCCAAACCGCCACCGCACCGAGTCGCTGCGGGGTCTCCGTGGTCTTGGCGATGTGCCCGTCCAGGCACACGGCGCAGCCGTTGATCTGGGCGGTGCGGATGTGGAGAAGACCGCGTGTCTTTTCGGGGACAGGGCTATTGGCGAGGCTCTTGCCCAGGGTCACCATTGGACCCCAAGCGTCGTCGAGGATCGCGTGCATGTTCTTGATGCGAGCTTCCATTGGGCCATCTCCTTGTCGGTCGAGCGCCTCGCGCCCATCACCTGTATGACCGTCGCCGAAGAAGGAATGTGACCGTGGCTCCGCGCGCATTCACGGGAGCGGCTTGGTCTGCATCAGGAGGCCCTCCCTTCCATAGACCAACGATCTCGCTGACATGCGTGCCTCCCGCGCGGCTGGGCTGACCGCTCGCCTGAGCTTTGTGACTCTCCTCGTCACATCGATAGGCCCCCGCCGGTCATCTGTATGACCGTTGCCGTGGAGGGAATGTGACCGCCGACGAGCACGAGTGGCTGGCCAAGCACTTCGAGGAACACCGGACCCATTTGAGGGCCGTCGCATACCGCATGTTGGGCTCTCTCCCCGAGGCGGACGAGGCGGTTCAGGATGCGTGGCTGCGGGTGAGCCGCGCGGGAGCCGACGGCGTGGAGAACCTGGGCGGATGGTTGACGACGATCGTCGCGCGGGTGTGCCTGAACGCCCTGCAAGCCAGGAAAGCGCGCCCGGAGCAATCGGCGAGCCTACGCATGCCCGACCCGGTGGTGAGCCGTGAGGGCGCCCTCGACCCCGAACAGGAAGCCCTTCTCGCCGACTCGGTGGGGCTCGCGCTTCTCGTGGTGCTCGAAACACTATCGCCCGCCGAGCGGCTGGCTTTCGTGCTCCATGACCTCTTCGACCTGCCCTTCGAGGAGATCGCCCCGATGGTCGGGCGATCCGCTACGGCGGCGAGGCAGCTCGCCAGCCGAGCACGTCGAAGGGTGCAGGGTGCTGCGGTGCCGCCCGACGTGGATCTCGCTCGTCAGCGTGAGGTCGTCGATGCATTCTTCGCCGCAGGTCGAGCCGGCGACTTCGATGCTCTCGTTCGAGTGCTCGATCCCGACGTCGTCTTGCGGTCGGATGTTCCGAAGGTGGGAGAACAGCGGGGGGCAGCGCGCGTGGCTCGTATGGCCCTCGCTGGCGCCCGTGGAGGGGGCCTGTCGGCATCGGTACTTCCTGTGCTCGTCAACGGGGTGGCGGGAGCCCTCATCGTGCAGAATGGTCGCGCGGTCACGGTCATGGCGTTCACTGTCTCCGGTGGCAGGATCGTCGCGATCGACGGCATCGCCGACCCTGACCGTATCAGCCGCCTTCAGCTCGACCTGGCGGCTCTCCAAGGCTGACCGAGTGTCGAAGCGCTCACTGCGCACGCTATGTACACGCTATCGGCTGAGGCTCCCGATTGCCGCTACAGCGGCTGTCCGACGTAGATCTCGTTGCCGTCGGGATCGTGGACCGTTGGTTCGCGTATCCCGTAGTCCTGATCCTTGAGTGCCGAGAGGACCCGCACGCCAGCGTTGGATGGCCTCGGCGATCGGGGCGCTCACGACGGCGACTTTATCAAGCGCGCGCACCTTTCGCTTGCGTCGTGGGGCAGCGGTCGTTCGGGTACTGGTGCGCCCTCTGGTTGAGCGAGTGCCTACGGGTCGCGAAGCCCGGAGCCCCGCTCTGCATCTTCACGGACTGCGGCAGCTCCCCACGACGACTGACGCGATCCAGGCGGGAGGGTGGGTCTGGCGCGGCATCGTCGGTTGGGTTTCATTGTGCACCTTCCTCTCAAGTACCTGGAATTGTTGCTCCGTCCAAGGCTCGGCGAATTTCGACACGGGCCGATGTTCGGCGTCGGGAGCGCACGTCGACGGGAAGTCGTCCCTTCCTCGATCGCGTCCCCTTGCTTGGAGAATCACCCCGTGCAGCTGGCGACCCTGAGCGTTCAGGAGACGCTCGCCGGCCGCGCGCCGTGGGCACTCGTGCATGGCGAGGCGTTCGCCACGCTTCGCGAGCTCCCGAGTGCCTGCGTCGACGCTGTCATCACGGACCCGCCATACTCCTCGGGAGGGTTCACGCGAGGCGATCGGTCCGATCCCACCAGCAACAAGTACGTGCAAACCGGGACGAAGATCGTCCGCCCGGACTTCGCCGGCGACAACCGCGATCAGCATGCGTTTCTCACCTGGTGCGCTCTCTGGATGAGCGAGTGCTTGCGCGTGGCGAAGCCAGGATCGCCGATCTGTGTCTTCAGCGATTGGCGACAGCTCCCGAGCGTCACCGATGCGATCCAGGTGGCGGGCTTTATCTGGAGAGGGCTGCTCGTATGGGACAAAACGGAGGCCGTGCGCCCGTGTCTCGGAAGGTTCTCGTCGCAATGCGAGTACGTGGTGTGGGGCTCCGCAGGGCCTATGCCGGAGCGCGCGGACATCGGCGTGCTGCACGGCGTGATTCGTGAACCGGTCGACCGAAGCGACAAGCATCACATCGCCGGCAAACCGACCGCGGTGATGAAGGCCATCGCGCGGATCTGCCCGAACGGCGGGGTGATTCTGGACCCGTTCGCGGGTAGCGGCACGACCGGCGTGGGAGCCCTCACTATCGGACGCCGGTTCATCGGGTTCGAACTCATCGAGGAGTACGCAGGGGTCGCTCGCGATCGGCTCGCGGCAACGGTCACCGGGCTTTCGCTCGAGGCGTACCGCGCGGGGCAGATTGCGCTTTTCCACGGCGATTAGCGTGCCGTCTTCGATTCTCGCCAGGGCACGATGCGTGTCGCTCATCGGGCGGTCGTCCGTCCCGCTTTCGCAGTGGCGGCGACTTCAGAGTGTTCTCGTCGTGATCCGGGCTCGTGACCCACGGCGTCGGCTGAGAAGCGCGCCGGGGACGGCGCGGAATCCGGCTCCTCAACGATCCTCTTGCTGCTGGCGATGATCCTGGTCGTTTACAAGCCCGGGGCGTACTCGCGTTCGGACGACCAGTTTCCCTCAACCGCTTTACAGACGATACGACAGCCCCACGAGCGGCGTGATGCCGATGGTCCGGGCCACGTGGAAGTTGTACGGGACCTCCAGGGCGTAGCCAAAGGAGGCGCAGTCGGTGATGGGCAGGCTGCCGCCGAAGACCGCCTGCACGCCGAGGTCAAGTTGGTCCTTGCCCCCGGAACGGGGGGCGTAGGTGAACACCCCCGCCACGAAGAAGCGCCTATAGAAATGCCAGCCTACCTGAGGCAGCAGAGCGAAGGTGGTCCAGCGGTCGGAACCCTTGGCCAGGTCGCCCGAGAACTGCTCGGTGAGCTGCACCATCATCCCGACGCGAATCCGGTCGGTGATGAAGTAGTGGGCACCTAGAAACTCGGAGATCGACAGCTTATCGCCGACGGAAGTGTTCTTGCCGGTATCGAAGTTGTGGACGTAGAGCGGAACGCCGACGTTCGTGACCTGGACAACGTCGCCCGCCTCGGCAGCCGAGACGCTCCTCGCGCTGAGCAAGGCTGCCCCCAGCACGATCAGGGAAAAGAACTGGATGGTTAGACGGCTCAAGATGCGGGAGTCCCTTGTGCGTGGAACGAGATGGAGCCCGTGCGGCGCGCGTCGTAACCAGGAACGACCCCGATCGATTCGCGGAAGGGTGCGCTCTGCGCGACTTCAAGAAGACGAACGATGCGCGGGTTTCCCAGCAAGCTGGCTCGGATCAGCAACCCGTACGGCTCCTGGCAGAGTGGCATGGACTCAAGTCCGACGCGTTTGGCCCAAGCCACGGAGGCCACACCGACATCGGCCTCGCCTCTGGCGACGGCGCACACTACGTCTCGGTGGGAGGGTAGGATCTGGGCTTCGGCCTCGACCTCTTCGGGATCCACCCCCTCGTGGCGAAGCTGTTGATCGAAGAGGGCTCGGACGCCGGCGGTTCGTGGGCGACTGGCCACCCGCCAACGACCGATCTGGCGCAAGCTTCGCGCCCGAAGTCCTCGCCGAAGGGCCAGACCGATCTCCCGATCGACCAGGTGGACAAATGCGACGCGCTGGCCTTGCAGGTCGCCGGGGGTTTCGTCTCCGTGGCAGCCGGCGGCGAGTACCTCGCCGCGTCGCAGCAGCTCGATCCCTTCACCTCGATCGGCTTGCACATGACCAAAGGCGGGAGACGGCTCCGCCGAGGTCAGTTGTCTCAACAGGTGCTCGATGGCCAGATCACCGTTTGCTGCGATGAACGGCGGCGGAGCGACATCGCCGGCGAGGGTGGAGGGCTCGGCGCTGGAAGCCTCGCGTTCGAGCGGCGCTCGCATACCGCTCGACCAACGCAAGACCTCTTCGGACAGAAACCGCCATTCGCCGCCGACACGGTGACCCGGCAAACCTCGACGCAGCAGGCGGTAGACATGCTTTGGATGAACCCGAAGCAAGCGGGCCACGTCGCCCGTTGTGAGGAGCGCGTCACGTCCGTGCAGTTCTCTGCTTGCAAGACGAGGGCGAGGTCGCTTCACGAACGTGCGAATACCCTGTGAAGTCGTAAGACGCAACATAAAGGGTCTAAAAGGTAACGTGCCCGAGGGGGAGACGGACAGCTGCGGCAGGAACGCCGCGGCGCCGTCGCCCGTCTGCACGAAGGTGGCGCGGAGCCTGTCGACGTCGATGGGCGACCGGTCCTGGGGGCGCGGGTGCAGCCCAAGCGGGTGGATCTTGTGGCCGCGGCCGCGCCGGCGGTGGACCGTCGCCCCCCGCCCACGTGCCGATCTATGTCCGCAGCACGTCAATTGCCCGGAAGGAGCAGCGACCGATCGTCTCCGTCTCCTCGGCGCGGTCGGCCTCGTCGCCTGCGACGTGCGCCCAGGGCCGCTGCGATTGCGGGAAGATCGAGATCGCACGCGCGAATCTGCCACGGCGCTTCCGGCGCGACCTGCGTCGCCGGGAGCACACCGTCGTCGACAAGGCGCTTCACGACGTGGCGCGAGACGCCGAGCCGGTCGGCGGCCTCGATCATCGTGAGGCACAGCATCTCGGGCGCTGGGCCCGCGATGGCTGCCTCTCGCCGACGGCTCGCCACTCGCTTCGCGTTCCAGGTGTTGCCCTGGCCCGTGATCAGACCCATGCGGTTGAGCGTCGTCGCGATCGCCGCGTCCGACCAACGCACGGCCATCTCGCGGATCACCCGGTCGGCGTCCTCGGACGCTCGGCGTTCGTGATGCCCGCGCGACGTCTTGCGAGCTCGCACCTCCGAGTGCTGCCCGCCTCGCCAATGAATGACGAGGACGACCTCCAGCGCAGCCTCGTCGACGTCGACCACGATTTCCTCGACGAGCGTACGCACGAGGCGCTGCTTGGTCCGCATGTCGGCCCCTGCGGCGTTCCAAGCAACCCTCAGGTCGGTCGCCAACGTGAGCAGCGTCTCCCGGTCGACCGACGCGGTCACCGTCTCCTGATCGTCGGAGAGACGCGTCTCGCACTCACGCAGGCGCGCCAGAGCGGCGTTCCAGCGCGCCTCGAGCTCTCCGGCCACGAGGCGGTTGTCAGGGTCGACCGCCTCGTAGCGCCGCGCGGCGAGCTTCACCTCGTACTCGGCCTGCTCCCGCTCGAGTTCGAGTGCGCGCCGGCGCTCGTCACCCTGCTTCATCGCCTCTCGTTCGGCCACCAGGGCAGCTTCTACGGCGAGCGGTTGTACCGCAAGGAGGATCTCCGCGGCGATCGCCTCGTCCGGATGGTGTGCCGCGAAGCCGATGCAAGGCGCCGCCCCGTGCCACATACTTCCCATGCGACACGCGTAACGGTGCATGCCCCGCGATTGGTAGTGGACCGTCAGCATGCGGCCGCATCGACGGCAGCGAAGCAGACCAGCCAAGAGCGCTTGCCCGCCACGACCGGACTTCGCCGATCCGGCGGGTTTTCGGAACGCGTTGCGCTCCAGGCGACGCTGGTTCTGCTCGAACTGCTCCCAAGAGATGTACCCTTCGTGATGTTCGCGAATGAGCACCTTCCAGGAAGGCATCGGACGCAGCCGCCCGTAGGTCTTCCGGATGCGACCGTCGACGACCGTCGTCTCGACGCGCGATTTGCCGTAGGCGTACGCGCCCGCATAGAACGGGTTGCGCAGCACGGCGTTGACGCTTCGGTACACCGGCGCGCGCCACTCCAGGCGCCGCAGCGTGCGGCCGTCGGCCGATCGCGGCACGGAGATCTTCTCCCGCCACAGATGCAGAAGCACGCGCCGAGCGCTCCCGAGCCGCTCGAAGAGACGAAAGACGGTGTGGATGGCTTCCTGAACGCGGCGGTCGGGGTCCATCATCAGCCCCGTCTCGCGCGACCACACGTACCCGATGGGCACCAGTACGCGCAGCTCGCCGCGACGCGCCTTCGCCGACAACGCGTCGAGCATGCGCTTGCGCAAGAGCGTGAGCTCGAACTCGCTCATTGTCCCCTTCAGGCCCAGGAGCAGCCGGTCGTTCGGGTCGCCGGGATCGTAGCTGCCGTCCGTGTCGACCACGCACGCGCCGACGAGGCCGCAGAGCTCGAGCAGGTGGTGCCAGATGCAGTGGAAGACGTCCTCACCCTCGTTGCTCACCTCACGCGTCTGCACCTCCAGTTCGGACTCGTACCCGGGGTGCCAGCGGTAGTGGACGTGGGCCCGAAACGCGGCACGGGCAGAATGAGACTGAGACGGTCGTGTGGGACAAGACCGAGGCCTGCCGGCCTACGATGGGGCGCTTCGCGGCGCAGTGCGAGTACATCGTGTGGGGAACGGCGGGCCCGAGCCCAGATCGCGAGGACGTTGGCTGCCTCTGGGGCGTCGTACGCGCACCGGTGCGCACGGTGCCCGCCTATCGCGCGACCCGCGGTTCGAACTCGACCCAGGCGCTCTCGCCTTGGCCATCGAATAAGCGCCGAGGCGTGGGCGCACTTCACCCGCCCGCTCGGGACGGAGCGCGCAACCCGAGCGGGGCGACGAGCGTCAACCCGATCCCCATTGCGGCGACGCCGCCAAGTCCGACGATTGCGCACCCGAGCGAGCCCGCGAGTGCCGCGACGGCCCCGGCGGTGATCACGAACGCCGCCCGATCGTCGTGCACCTTCGCCGCAAAGGACGCGACGATCGCCCCGGACACCAGACCCCCGGCGACGCACGCCGCCAAGGGCACCGCTCCGACTACCACCGAGCGCTCACACGCGGGGCATGCGAGGAGCGGGAACGCGAGCGAGACGGCACCGGCGACGAATCCCGGGACCACGGCGCGCCCGGGCGCCCCTCCACGCCACACGAGCACCGTCGCCAGGACCGCGAGGGCGCAGGCGACCGCGATAGACGCCGCGCGATTGCCGCAGCAACCAAACGACAGAAGGAGCATGGGGCCGACGAGCGCCGAGGTTCGCAGCCCCTTTAGCAGCCGCGCACGCTCGTACGCGCGACGCGCGCCGTTGAGGACCACTTCATTCGGGTTCATGTTTCGCTCTCCACGCGAGGCGCAGGCGGCCGAGCGCGCGCTGAAGTCGTTTGCGGAACGTCGCATCGGCTACTGGCCGCTCGTCCGCCATCGCGGCCATGATCGTTCGGACGTCCTCCTCGCTCAATGTTCCGAGAACGTCGCGCACCGCCGCTTCGAGGTCACGACTCACGACGAGCATCTCCGGGGTCTCGGTGACGACGCGCCCGGGGGCCATTTCCAGGCTGCCCTCACGCCGACGCTGCATTCTACGGCGAATCGTCCGACACTCGAACGCGGCAATCGTAAGCACCCACGCGAGCCCGTCGCGCGCAGGATCGAAGTCGGCGGTCTGCTCGAGCATCTTCGTGAGGGCCTGCTGCGCGGCATCTTCGGCATCGGCGGGGCTAAGCAATGCACGCGCGGAGAACCGGCGCAAAAGCGGCCATAGAACGGCGAACGCTGGCTCGATGGCCGCGCGATCGCCGTCCGCAAGACGCTTCAGCAGCGCTTGGATCTCCGCGCGTGCGTTTGCGCTCACCGATTCATTTTCCCGGGCAGCAAAGCGGGCAGCAACAGTCTTGCGATGCGGAGCTCGCCGCGAACGCAATCGTCGGGATCGCGATGACGGCGGCGCCGAGCGTGATGATCCGCTGAAGCTTTCGCAGCATGGTTCGTCCTCCTCGTTTCGGGCCGATCCTGTTCGGCCTCGCGTCTAGATAGGCGCGAGGCGCCGAAGCGTGACCGCGCTCGACGGGCATCCCTTTGCACGACCGGACTCCAAGGACGCTTCGTTACGACACAGTTGCTTGCGCGACGGCTGCACCCCTGCGAAAAGAGAGGTTGTGCCGCGGCACGTCACATCGAAGGGGCGAAACGGAGCTGCGCCGCGCCGCCCGCGAGGCCGCGTTGCTGGCCCCTCAGACCCAAACGGCGTGGCGTGCGCGCCCGGCGCCAGCCCGGCCGAAGCGACGCTCCCTCCTGACCTCCGCCCGGTGGAAGGAAGCGACGCCGACGAGGAGCTCGCGATGCTCACGCGGGCGCTCGGCCACCCCGCGCGCGTTCGCATTCTCCGCATCCTGGTACGAAAGAACGCTTGCATCGTCGGCGCGCTCGTCGACGAACTGCCGCTGTCGCAGTCCACAGTCTCGCAGCACCTCAAGGTCCTCAAGGACGCCGGTCTGATCCGAGGGAGCGTGGACGGCCCCCGCATCTGCTACTGCATCGAGCCGAAGGCGCTGCGACGACTGAGGGCCTTGGTCGCGGCGCTCTAAGCCGTTCGCGGGCGAGCGGTTCCGGCCTAGGTGGGCTTGTCGATGACGGCCAGCAGAAGGCGGATGCGCTTCTCCAGGCCGACGAACACGTGTGTGAAGGCGCGGCTCTGCTTGTCCCGGTCGGTCTCCTCCGCGGGGTCGGCGAAGGACCAGTGGATCATCTCTGCGCTCGGCATCACCGGGCACTCTTCCCGCGCGCGATCGCAGACGGTGATGACGTAGTCGAACGACTGGTCCCCGAAGGTGCTGACGTCCTTCGGCATGAGGCCGTGCGCCGGCACTTTGTTCCGGCGCAGCGTCTCGACGGCCATCGGGTGCACGGCCGCACGCGGATGGGTCCCCGCGCTGAATGCGTCGACACGCCCGCCTCCCAGGTGACGCATCAGCGCTTCGGCCATCTGGCTGCGCGCCGAGTTCCCCGTGCACAGAAACAGCACTCGCTTTGCGAACATACCGCACCTCCTGCGCTAAATCACCGAGCGTGATTCTCGATCGCGCGTAGCGGTCGATGGAAATAGGC
>CALKVG010000568.1 GCA_937998045.1 uncultured Myxococcales bacterium | reverse complement strand
CGGGGCGGGTGAAACCGCCACCTCAACTTTCAACAGCGACCGGGACGAAGCCGCCTACGCCGAATGTCGTGAGATACATAAAATCGCCGACGAGCAAGGTCGTGCAGGCGACATCGCTATCCATCTTCCTGAACACGACGGTCGCCGTCGGCGTCGTCACTGGTACACCGGGCTCTTCGCCGACGGTGCCTGCGTTGCCAGGTGATACCTCGACCACGTTCTACATCCCCTTGGCCGCGATTCGAGTGCCAACCGGCTTCAACAGTTTGAGCACCGTCTCGCCGCGCGACATTCGCGATCAAGCGCCGGTGATTCCGCTGAGTCGTCACCTCGGCGGCGTCAATATCGCGCCCGCGAACGGGAACAACGACGGCGGCGGCGGAGGCTATGCAACAAACTTCGGTTGGCCGACGACCGGTGGGCAAAGGCCGAGCGTATGGCTACCGCCCTCGATGGTGGGCGGAGAACAGCGGATCATCGAGGTCGATTGCACAAACGCGACGGCGGCCGACTGGTCGCATCCGCCGCAAAGCGTCGTGGACTCGAGCGTGGACTGGCGGGGACGATTCTTCCTTGTCTTTTGGCAAGTGGCGGCAGGAAGCAAATTCGCAAACGACCAGACTGCGAGCTCTTCGGCCATTCCGATTACGACGGGGGCTACGGCGACGAGCGCGGTTCGCCTCGCGAACAGCCTGCAGCCCGACGGACAAGCTCTCGCGGGCAATCCCAGCGTGTTCTTTATCGGCAACGCGGACAGCAATCAGATCGCGTCGAGCGCGACGCTCGGTTTATACGTCGATACCGCCGGCAACAGCGGCAAATTGATGTTCAATGCGACGACGAGCCCATCTCCCGGTTGTCGATTGTTTTGTTGGATCCAGGCGAGCGCGCCGTTTTTGAATTACTAGCCATGACGACTATTGAGGAGGAACTCCGACACGCTTACGACGGCCTGACCGCTACCCAAGCCAGGTGCACTTCCCTCTTGACTGAAGCCCGCACCGCGCGACGCGAGCTCGAAGAGGAGAGGCAGCTCTTCGCGAAAGAGGTCGCGCGGCTCAAGCTGCGAATTGAGGTGCTCGAGGCCGAGCTCTCGGCGGCGAGACGGACATGAGCGATGCACTCGAGTTCGAGGGGACGATCATCGATTCGAATCACAACGTGTTCCGGGTCGAATGCGAGATCGGCGGCCACAAGCGGATCATTCAGACGCGCGTCGCGGGGCGGCTGTACATGCGGCACATCCGCATCACGCCGGGCGATCGCGTGAAGATCGAGGTGAGTCCTTACGACCTGTCGCGAGGGCGGATCGTGTACCGGATACGATGATGCCGCCCATCATCCGCCCCGGCGATCGTCGTCGAGGGGAGCTCCATTATCTCGCGAAGCTCTCCAACGCGGGGGTGCGCGCCATTCGCGACGCGTACGGCGCCGGCGCGACCGTCAGCGACCTGGCTCGCGAGTATGGGGTGTCGAGGCGGTGCATTCGGCTCGTGCTCGACGGGAGGACGTGGAGGCATGTGGCGTGAGGGGCGACGCCGATGCGTTGCGAGGCAAGGACCGCGTAGATGGATCAATTGATCTATCTACCGCTGCCAGTTGCGAGGATTGGTGGTTCAATTGAGCTACCTTCGCAGAAACAACGGAGAGGACCAAAGCATCCATGACGACGATCGCGAATCAACTGAGGAAGCAGTACGAACAGAAGAACGCAGCACGCGCGAAGTACTTGGCGGACTGCAAGGCGTTCTGCGAGGAGGCAGAGAGATGGCTCACCCAATGCTTCGGTCTCGACGGAGATTCGAAGCATAGAGCAATGGTCCGCGTCTCGGTCGATCTGCAGGCAGGCGCTCGCGTCGCTGCCGGTCAAGTCAAGGTCCAAATCGTCCCGAACGTGGCGAAGGCCGTTTCCTTCACGATGCCCGTGCGCGACGGAAAGATCGTGGTCCAGGTTGGCGACGCGGATCTCGCACACGTCGACGATTTCAACATGATCGCCAAGACGCAGGAGGAGAGCGGCGACGTCCATATGGCACTCCAGGGCCGCTGGTTTGCGGTCGGGCATGCGCTGGCCGAGATGATCGCCGAGCAGATCGAGGCGGATCTCGCGTTCGGATGATCGCCCCTCACTTCGGGTAATTTTGCCCGGACTGAGCCCCCGCGCTCATTAGTCATCACCCAGGATGTCTTTCCTGGTCTCCGCCGCATCCTTCTGGATCTCGTGCAAGTCGCCGTCCAAGGCGGCGAGGCTCCTCCAGTCGAAGCCTGCATGCGGGCCGCAGGCGTAGAGAATCCTCGACTTGTCTCGCTTGAAGAACGCAGCGGGAGCCCCGCATGTACCGCATGTCTCGTTGGCCATCCCTCTCGCCTTATGCCCCCCGCCGTTTGGGCGCAAGACCGGGCCGGGGGCGACGGTGTGGGAGAAATCGTCGGGCGCGCCCGTTTTTCGGTTCTGCATGCACCTTGCAGAACGAATTAGAATGCGATATCTCTCAGGTTGAGGCGGAAAGAATGAACGTGATATCTGCTAGGAACGTGGGTCGAACGAAGACCGAGAACACCGAGCAACTCGTTGTGCGCGTCCCCAAGGCGCTGCGCGACCGGCTAGAGGCGCTTATCCCGCACCTCGCCCAGCCCGGCGTCTCGATCACGATGACCGACGTGGTGCGAGCGGCGCTCATGCGGGGCGTGGACGCCCTCGAGTCGACGCACGCGCCGAAGCCCGCGCGCAAGCGCTGAAAAGGTCGCGCCCCGCGTCGGTTCACGGCCGTCGCGAGGCGCTTGTCCCATCACGCCCTGAACAGAACGGAGAAGGACCATGAATGCCT
>CALKVG010000567.1 GCA_937998045.1 uncultured Myxococcales bacterium | reverse complement strand
CGGCCGCGCGCGGCCGGCCGCCGTTGGTCCGGCGAGGTTTCCTTGCCTCCGGCGTCTCCCGACCGCTACCTTCGCGTTGACTAGCCAGCGATGACTCTGTCCTCGAAGCAAGTGACCAGTGGTCTCGCCGTCGTCGTGGTGGGGCTACTGCTCTCGCAATTCCTCGCGAAGGATGCGGCGGTGCCGATCCTCGTGACGGCGTTCCTCGGGTTGATCGCGGTGGTCTTCGCGGGAGGGGGTGCGCCCAGCGCGTCGCTGCAGGGGATCGCCGAGGCCACACGTCTCGCGGCGAGCGGCGAGAAGCCAGCGATTCCTCCGGAGGCGAGCGGAGAAGCCATGCGCGTGTACGAGGCGCTCGCGAGCCTGGCCGAGCAGCGGCGCAAGGACCAGGGCGAGCTCGGCGCGCGGCGCGAAGAGGTCGCCGAGTACGAGCGGGCCCTCGAGGAGATCGCCCGGCGCCTGGACGCGAACGTCAACACACAGGTGAGCGCGGCGAACGAGACCTCACGGCTCATCCGGGAGCTCACCGGCGCCGTCACCGAGATCGCCACGCACCTCGAAGCGCTCACGCAGAGCGCCGAGGAGTCGTCGAGCTCTATCCTCGAGATGACCGCCACGAACGACGAGGTCGCCGAGAACGTCGGCGAGCTCGCCGGAAGCGTGCGCGAGACGGTGAGCTCGATCGAGGAGATGGCGTACTCGATCAAGGAGGTCGCCAAGAACGTCGACGCGCTGTCGCTCACCGCCGAAGAGACCAGCTCGTCGATGAACCAGATGGACGTGTCCATCGACCAGGTGCAGAGCAACGCGAACGAGACCGCGCGCCTCTCCGAAGAAGTGGCGCTCGACGCCGAGAAGGGCGCGGAGGCCATCCTCAAGACCATCAGCGAGATCTACCGCATCAAGGAGAGCTCGCAGGAGGCGGTGTCGGTCATCTCGAACCTGGGCTCGCGGATCGAGGCCATCGGGCAGATCGTCAACGTCATCGACGACGTCGCCGAGCAGACCAACCTGCTCGCGCTCAACGCCGCCATCATCGCGGCGCAGGCCGGCGAGCAGGGCAAGGGCTTTGCCGTCGTGGCCGACGAGATCAAGGACCTGGCGGAGCGCGCCGGCGCGAGCACGCGCGAGATCACGGATCTCATCAAGACGGTGCAGGCAGAAAGCAAGAACGCCATCGCAGCGGTCGAGCGCGGCGCGCACAACGTCGACCGCGGAGTCGAGGTCTCGAACGAGGCAGAGCGCGCGCTAAAGAAGATCCTGGAGAGCTCGCAGAAGAGCACGAACATGGTGCGCGCGATCGCGCGCGCGACCGTCGAGCAGGCCAAGGGCAGCAAGCAGGTCACCGACGCCATCGGGCGCATCGCCGAGACGGTGCAGCAGATCGCCGCGGCAACCGCGGAGCAGGCGCGAGGGTCCGAGCTCATCATGAAGAGCGCCGAGAAGATGCGCATCATCACGCAGCACGTCGAGCGGAGCTCGCAGGAGCAGGCGCGCGGGGGCCGTCAGATCTCCGGAGCCATCGAGAACATCTCGAACCTGGTCACGCAGCTCAACACGAGCCACAAGACGCAGTCGAACGGCAGTCAGCTGCTCCTCTCGTCCGCCGCGAGGATCGAGCAGGCGTCGAGCGTCCAGGGCGAGAGCCTGAAGCAACTCATGGCGGCGATTGACCGGCTGAAGCGGGCGACCGTGTAGGGCCAGTCGGCCGCGGCCCCGAGCCGCCGCGGGTCGCGAGGTACGCCGAGAGCCAGCCGCCCGCGATGAGAGCGACGACGGCCGCAGCGGCCACCCAATGGACGACCGGGCGCCGCGGCCGCGGCCGGAGCGAGCGAATCTCCGAGAGAGACCTGGGCTGCTCCTCGGGAGGATACGAATCCGCGCGGTTTCGGTCGGTGCCGAACGCCTCGTCTTCCAGAGCGTCGCCAGGTTGTTGGCCGGTTCGTTTCGTAGGCATCGCCCCCTCTCGACCTCATCATGCCGCCTTGTGCGCCCGAGCGCGAGTCGGTCCGCGCGCAGCGGAACCGGAGGGGCCCACGGCCGTCGCCGCAGGACTCGGTAGCCCTGCGCGAGGTCGTTCGTTATCGTCGTACCGGAGCGCATGTACCACGCCGACCCCAAGCCCGCGGCAACGGCGCTTCGGCCGACGCTCGCCCGTCACGCGCTGGGCTACACGGCGGACGCGGGACCTTTGTGGCTCGCCCAGTTCGCGGGGATCGCGCACATGCTCGCGCAGCTCGTCCCACTGTACATCTTCGGCGTGGCGGTTCTGGACCCGAAGACGGGGAAGCCGGTGCCTTTGGAAGACTTGCCCGAAGCCGCCGATCTCGCGCTGCACTGGGTCCCCGGCCTGTGCGTATGGGCGCTCACGCAGGCGCTGTCGATCGATCTGCTCGGCGCGAGCGTGGGCGCGATCGCGGCGGGTTTGGTCGTCCGACGAAGCAACGGAACGGTGGCGGAACGCTCGCGTCTGCTGGCGCGGGAGCTTCTGCGCATCGCGCCCGCCGCGCTCGCGATGGCCGCCGCGGGGCTCCTGACCGCGCTCGACGCACCGTCGTCGACGTCGTTCTGGCTTCTCGCCGCGGGGCTGCTTCTGGCGCTCGCGATCGCGGGCGTGAACGGTGCGCGCGTCGCGCGCGGCGGCCGGACGCTCCTCGACGCGCTCGTGAACACCAGGGTCTGCCGCGCGGGCGAGCCGGTGGCAGCCGCTTCGATCGCGCAGCCTTCGTAGCGCCCGGCGCACCACACGGGCTCAGGGCAGCGCTGCCTCAGGCCCCGTCGTTGCAGCGCCCGCGCCCACATTCATGCGACGAGCCCTCGATCACGCCGTCCGGCTCGGAATCCTGCTCGGTCCCGCACTGCTCGCCGGATGCTCATCGAACATCGCGAGCGAGGCCGCGGCGTCATCGTCCGCAGACGCAGCGCACGGGCCCGAGATGCCGCAAGAAGCGGGCGCAGCGTGGGACGCCACCAGCGCAAGCGAGGCGGACGCCGCCGGGATGCAGGATCACCTCAGCGAGGACGTCATCGCACACGCCGACGCGGCGGCCGCAGAGGGCGGCTTCCTTCACGACGGCGGGGTGACCGACGGCGAGGTGACGAGAGACGCGCCCAGCCCGGACTGCGACGAGGACGCCACCGACGCTCCCACGCAGCTGGCGTGCACGGGCCTGTACTCGGACTGGCCGTCGCGCACGTTCGCGCCCAACGTCCGCGCGTACGCCCCGGCCTTTCCGCTCTGGAGCGACGGCGCAGAGAAGGCGCGGTTCGTCGCGTTGCCGCCGGGGACGCAGATCGACACGAGCGACATGGACCAGTGGCAGTTTCCGGTGGGCACCAAGTTCTGGAAGCAATTCAGCTTCGGAGGCCGGCTGGTCGAGACGCGCTTTCTCTGGAAGCGCGGAGATGGCGACTGGGCTCGCACGACGTACGCGTGGTCGCTCGACGGCTCGACGGCCACAGAGCTCACGAGTGGTCAGCGAAACTGGAACGGTACTTCTTACGAGATCCCGCCGGAGTCGGATTGCCAGGCGTGCCACGCCGGAAGGATCGACAACGTCCTCGGCTTCGAGGCGGTGAGCCTCGCTGCCCCGGGCGCGACGGGGCTCACGCTGGACGAGCTCGTTCGCGAAGGCTTGCTCACCCAGCCGCCGGCCGCGCCCATCGTCGTGCCGGGCAACGCGACCGAGAGCGCGGCGCTCGCGTGGCTCCACGCGAACTGTGGGACCACCTGTCACAACCGGACGAGCTGGGATTGCAACACGACGCTCTTCATGCGCCTCGACGTGGCGACCCTCTCCAGCGTGGAGACCACCGACACGTGGACCACCGCGGTCGGCCAGGCGCTCGTCAACTTCGTGGCCCCGTCGCCGATGCTGCGCATCGCCCCCGGCGACCCCTCGCGCAGCGCGGTCTCGTACCGCGCGTCCGTCCGAGACACCGATCCGAGTCAATCCAACCAGATGCCGCCGATGGACACTCACGTCGTGCCCGATGCCGGCGTGGCCGTCATCAACGCCTGGATCGCGGCGATCCCTCCGGTACCGTAGCGCCCCCACCGCGGGCCACCCGCCACGGGCGCGGAGTCTCCAGCCTCGGGGTCTTGCTTCGCGCGTCAGAGCCTCACCGCGCTCAGCGCCCGGGCGCCGCGCACGACGATCGCGCCAGCGCCCGCGTACACGGTCGCGCCGCCGCCCAGGTCGCCCGCGTCGATCGTCCAGCGCGCGACGGCGCGCCTGCCGAGGAGCCGCCCCTCCGTGTCGACCGCGAAGCCGCCGACTTCGACGGCGCCGCTCTTGTTCTCCCGGTGCACGAGCACCGTGTCGCCCAGTGCGGCGTCGAGCACGTAGCGCCCACGCGCCCCGAGCAGGATCGTATCCAAACGGCCATCCGGACGAGCGCATACGAGCGGCGTGCATGGCGTCCCGTCGACGCCGAGGCCCTGGAACAAGATTTCGCCGTTGGGACGCCGCACGACGCGCGCCAGTTCGCCGAGCGGCGGCCGCAGCGCGACGCGATCCCCCTGCGCGCGCCAGCGGACGACGCCTGAAGTGCGGTCTACTGCGAACGCCTCGACCCGTACGCGCTGCGGCTTTTCAGGATCCTCGGCGGACGCGACGGCGCAAACGGCGCCGCCGCCTCCGACGGCGTGGATCCGGGCCTGGGGGCCGACCAGCGTCGCGCAAGCCCAAGCCGCCTCCTCGTTCCTTCGCTCCTCCGCCTGCGCGCGCGGGTCGAGCCGCGAAAGAGTCGGTGGCGTCGGCGGATCGGAGCCCGCCCAGCGACCGTCGACCGGAGCGAACAGCTCGTGACCGCCGGCGCAGGCGTCGCGCGCGACAGCGGGCACCTCGACGGACAGCCGGTCTTCGTACGCGCAGGGCGCGGGACTCGTACCGGTCGGGTCGGCGAACGCGTAGGCGAGGACGCGCTTGCCCTCCGCGCCGACGGCGGCGTCCAGCTCGAGCCAGAGACCGCCGTCCGGTGCGGCCCACGCGTCGAGCACGTCGTCGTGCTGGATCTCGCCGGCGAGAGCGACGATCCGGCGGTGCCTCGGGACGAGGTCCAGCGTGAGCGCGTACCAGAATATGGGCTCGCCCTTGCGCGTGGCGACGACGTGCGCGAGTCCGGCGTCCACGACCAGCGCCGCGACGGGGACCGGATCCGGCAGGACGCGACGGGCGACCTCGATGCCGGTGGCTGCGTCGAGCGCGTAGACGATCGCGTGCTCCCACCCTGGGGCGGTGGGATCGGGAGGCGCCATCGTGGCGACGATCACCGTGTGCCCCACGACGCGCACCTGGTCGACGCGGCCCCCGTGCTCGGGACGCCACGACCATGCGACTCCGGGGCGAGGACGGTCAATCTCTGCCGGGATCGCGCGCGCTCCGCCGGGATCGCCGCGACGGTGAGTCCAGTCGCCGAGGATCACGGAGGTCATGGCAAACAGCGTACAGTACGCGCATCCGCATTCCGAGGTCGAGCGCCGGGCTCGTCAGATGCCCTCGACGTCGACGGGTACCCAGCTATCGATGGTCGTGCCGTCACCGAGCTGACCCGTAGCGTTTGCACCCCAGCACTTGGGAGCGCCCCCCAGCATGACGGCGCAGGCGTGGCCCGCGACGACGGCGACGCTCGCGACGCCGCCCTTCAGCGATGGAACGACCGCCGGGCCGGCTGGACCTGGGCCGACGTCGCCGACGGGATCCGCGCCCCAGCAACGAACGGCACCGGCCTGGTCCACGGCGCACGTCTCGTCGCCTCCCGCCGAGACGGAGCCGAACGCGCCGGCGCCAGGGACTTGCACGGGGCGGGTGCGCGGCGTGACCGAGCCGCCGTCTCCGAGCTGATTGACGTCATCCGCCCCCCAGCAGAGGAGCGCGCCTGCCGTCGTCAACGCGCACGCGTGGCGGGCACCGGCCGCGACGGCCTTCGCCGTGGAGCCCAGGGCGATGTCGACGGGCTTGCTGCTGCTCGCCTGACCGCCTAGCTGGCCGGTGCCTCCGTCGCCCCAGCACTTCACGTTGCCTGCGGTTTCGAGCGCGCAGGTGAAGCCGCGACCGGCTGCGATGGCGACCACGCCCGCGGCGAGTCCTTGCACGTCGGACGGGGTGAGGCTGGCGGAGGTCGTCCCGTTGCCCAGCTGTCCGTACGAGTTGTCCCCCCAGCATTTCGCTGCGCCGGTCGTCGTGACGGCGCAGGTATGGGTGGCGCCTGCCGCGACCCTCGCGACGACCGCCACAAGGCCGAACGGGGAGACCGGATCGGAGCGCGGCGTGCGCCCGCCGTCACCTAGCTGCCCTTCTTGATCGTCGCCCCAGCACGACAAGGTGCCTCCCGTGGTCACGGCGCACGCGTGGCGATCGCCGACCGACAGACTCGCCGCCTGCGAGCCTAGGCCGTTGACGCCGACAGGAGTCGTGGAGTTCACCTGCACCGCGCCGTTGCCGAGCGTCCCGTACGATCCGTCGCCCCAGCACGACACCGCGCCTGCGACCGTGATGCCGCAGGACGTGCTGCCGCCGACGGCGACAGCGAGCATGTCGCCGTCCGTAGCCGCGCCGCAGCAACCCGACCGACCGCACGGCGTGTACCCCCCCTGGCAAGCGTGCGCGCACTGGCCGTCGGTGCAATCGGCCATTCCGTGGGACGCCGCGGGCTGGCCGCAGACGTTGCAGTCGACGCCGCACGCGGCGACGCTCTCCTGCACGCAAAGCCCCCCGCACCATACGTCGCCGGCGGTGCAGACCGGCGCGTCGACGCCCGCGCGAGCCTCGCTCCCGCCATCGGCAAGCGTCGTCGGCGAGCCCGAATGGGCAGCGCTCGAGCAGGCTGCGAGCACTGCCCAGAGCGCCACCAGCCGGCTCGGGTTCACGCGCTCGCCTTCATGCGCTACTCGACGGTCACCGTCTTCGCAAGGTTACGCGGCTGGTCGACGTCCGTGCCCTTCAGATCGGCCACGTAATAGGCGAGCAGCTGCAGGGGAAGCACCGTGAGCAGCGGGAGCACCTCCGGCTCCGCGGCGGGGATCTCGAGGACGTCGGGCTCGGGCGGCGGAGCGCTCGCGCGGCGGCTGCTCCGCGGACTCATGTCGGAGAGGAGCGCGCGCACGTCGCGGTCACCTTCAGTGCACACCGCGATGATCTGACCCTCGCGCGCCTTCGCCTCCTGCATGTTCGAGAACGTCTTCTCGTAGTGTGCGTCGCGCGGGCACAAAGCCACGACGGGCATGTCCTCGTCGATGAGGGCGATCGGCCCGTGCTTCATCTCGCCGGCCGCGTACCCCTCCGCGTGCACGTACGATATCTCCTTGAGCTTGAGCGCGCCCTCGAGCGCGATGGGGAATCCGGTGCCTCGCCCAAGGAACAGCATGTGCTGGGCGCGCATGTATTTCTTCGCGAGGTAGCGAACGTCGTCGGTCTTGGCCAGGACGGCGCGCATCTGGTGGGGGACGCGCGCGAGGGCCTCGAGGACGCGCCGGGCGTCGTCCGCTCCGAGGGTGCCGCGGCGCCTCCCCAGGTACACCGAGAGGAGGAGCATCGCGACGAGTTGAGTGGTGAAGCACTTCGTCGACGCGACCCCGATCTCCGGTCCAGCGTGCGTGTACAGAGCGGCGTCGCTGGCGCGCGGAATGGCGCTGTCGATGACATTGGCGACCGCGAGGACGTGTGCGCCCCGCGCCTTCGCCGTCTTCACGGCGGCGAGCGTGTCGAGCGTTTCGCCGCTCTGGCTCACGGCGACCACCAGATCGGTCGGACCGAAGACCGGATCTCGGCATTTGACCTCACTCCCGATCTCGACGACCGCAGGAACGCGCGCGAGCTGCTCCACCCAGTAGCGCCCGGCCATGGCGGCGTGAGCGCTCGTGCCGCACGCGATGAAGTAGACGCGTTCGATATTCTTCGCGAGATCGGCGCCGATGCCGATTTCTTCTCCCACGACGTCGCCCGCGACGAGGTCGACGCGACCGCGGAGGGTGTCTTCGACGGCGCGCGGCTGCTCGTCGATCTCCTTGAGCATGAAGTGCTTGTACCCGCCCTTCTCGGCCTGGGTCGGCGACCAGTCGATCGTCTTCGGCGCCCGGCGCACGGGCGTGCCGTCGAGGGTGGCCATCTCGGCGCCACTGCGGGTGAGCGTGGCGATCTCCCCGTCGTGAAGGAAGACGACCTCGCGCGTGTGGGCGAGCAGCGCGGGGATGTCGCTCGCGCAGAGCATCTCGCCCTGGCCGATGCCGATGACGAGCGGACTGTCCGACTTCGCGACGACGATTTCTTCCGGGGCGCCGGCAGCGAGCACCGCGATGGCGTACGCCCCGCGCACACGCCCGAGGGCGCTTCGAACGGCGTCGACCAGCCGCGTGCCCCCGGTGCCGAACGCTTCGTCGACCAGGTGCGCGACGATCTCGGTATCGGTGTCGCTGGCGAAACGAACTCCCCTGGCCTCGAGCTCGCGGCGCAAGGCGACGTGGTTTTCGATGATCCCGTTGTGAACGACCGCGACGCGACCGGCCACATGGGGATGCGCGTTGGCCTCGCTCGGGCGGCCGTGGGTTGCCCACCGCGTGTGGCCGATTCCGGTGGAACCGGCGAGAGGGCTCTTCTTGAGCGCGGCCTCGAGGTTGGCGAGCTTCCCTACGGTCCGCAAGAGCTCGATGCCGCGTCCCGTCTGCAGGGCGAGCCCGGCCGAGTCGTAGCCGCGGTATTCCAGGCGACGCAGCCCCTCGACGAGGATCGGGGCGCAGTCCTTCGTGCCGACGTAACCGACGATGCCGCACATAGCTCGATCTCTAGTGTACCTGCGCCCAACCGGAAGTCGTCGCCCAGTAAAACTAGAGGAAGCTACCGCACCGCCGCTACCACATGTCCCCTGCCCCCGCGCTTTGCTTCGTAAAGACGCGCGTCTGCGGCGCGGAGCAGCGCGTCTACCCCCTGGCCGTCCTCCGGAAAGCTTGCGACCCCGCCGGAGAACGTGACGAAGAAGCGGTCGCCGCGCTCGCTCCGGAAAGGGAATGCGCGGAATTCATCGAGGACCCGACTGAGCACCGCGGCCGTGGTGGCGGCCGACTCCCCGGGCAGGACGACCACGAACTCTTCGCCTCCCCACCGCCCGCGCAGGTCCTCCAGGCGGAAACGGGCGCCGAGGAGGCGGCCGAGCGCTGCCAGGACGTGATCGCCGACGAGGTGACCGTACGAATCGTTCACGAACTTGAAGCGATCGACGTCGAGCAGCGCCAGCGACACCCCGCGCGCGTGCCGGCGCGACTCGGAGAGTCGGCTGGCCAGCGCATCGAGGAGAGCCCGGCGCGAGAGGCACCGGGTCAACGGGTCGCGTTCGGTCATCTCCCGCAGCAAGCGCCGTCGCTCCAGGCGGACGTGCACGCGCGCGAGGAGCTCCTCGGCGACCAGAGGTTTGCCGAGATAATCGTCCGCCCCCGCGTCGAAGGCCGCCACCCGGCTGGCGAGATCGGTCCGACCGGTGAGAAAGAGGATGGGCACGTCGCGGTGCTCGGGCGTGGTGCGCACGACACGGATGGCATCCCATCCGCTCACGCGCGGGAGCATCGCGTCGAGCAGGATGAGGTCGGGGCGAACGTCGTCGAGCAGCTCCACGAGGTGGGTCGCGTCCGGAGCGGAGCGAACCAGGATGCCGTCGCGCGCGAGCACCTCGCTCGCGACCTCCACGAAGCTCGGGTCGTCGTCGACGACCAGCACGCGCATCTTGTCGCGCTGCCCGAGCGCGATCATCTGGTCGACGGCGGTTCCGAAGGCGTAGGGGTCGACCGGCTTCGGCAAGAAGAGCGAAGCGCCGGCGTGCGCGGCTGCGATGCGCCAATCCACGTCGTTCTGCTCGGACAAGAAAGCGAGCGGCAGGCGGTCGTTCCCCGGTGTCGCGCGCAGATCGCGAGCGAGGGCGAACGCCGAAGGCCCCAGCGACGAGTCGACGAGGGCCGCGCCCAGCTGGCCGCCGCCGGTGGCCTCGGCCAGCGCCTCGGCCGGCGTGGCGACCGCGACCACGTCGAGGAATTTCTCCTGGCCCAGCTGGATGAGCTGTTCGCGAAGGACGGGGTCGTCCTCGACCACGAGCACACGCGGACCGGTCGGTTGGGCAGGGACGAACAGCGACGAGCTCGCGCTCACTGCACGGGGAGGCTGCAGGAGCAGTGCCGTTCAGTCGCAGCTCAGCGGTGGGAGGTCCGCGGGGTCGGCCCCGTCCGCTACCTGCCGGGCATACGCCACCAGCTTCGGCATCGCGTCCACTCGCGCGAAGATCGACCGCCCTCGCGTAACCTCGTCGTGATCCATCGCGCTCAGGCTCACCACGCCGACGATCTCACCCGAGGCGCGATCGAGCACCGGCCCGCCCGAGTCGCCGGGGCACACGCTCGCCTGGGCCTCGAATGTCCCGGGCGCGACGCTGGCGATGGGGCCGCTGTCGCGCTCTCGCCTGCGGATCCCCTCCGGAGAAAGTGCGCAGCGACCAAAGCCTGCGGAAAAGACGAGGTCCCCCGGCCTCGGCACGGCGTCGCGAAGTGCCAACGGCGCGAGGCCGACGAGCTTGCGCTCGAGCACCAGCACCGCGACGTCGCCTCGGCCGCCCGTTTCACCACACGGCGGCGCGAGGATCGTTTTGATACCGACATTGCCCCACGGCAGGTAGTCCCCCCCGAGCTCGACCTGCACGGACGCGGCGCTCACGAGCTGGGGCGCGGGCGCGCCCCGCGCAACCACGCAATGGTGCGCGGTCAGCACGAGGTCCTCCGCGATGAGCGCACCGCTGCACGTCGTGTGAGGGCCGACGATGCGCACGATGGAGTCGTCGGGACTTGCAAACGCAACCATCGGCGCCGAGAGCCTATCGATGCCCTCGTCTTCGAGCTGCATGGGTACCGGCTGTACCGGCTCGGCGACGGGACGCGCCAAGGGCGAGTGCGCGCACGCGGCGATGCTGAGTGCCGCCACGGGGAGGGACGCGGGCCTCACGGATCACTGCACCATCACGCGCGCCTCGCGCGTGGCATTCTGGTATGCGATCTTCGCCTCCTCGGGATTCGCTTGTGTGTCCTCCACACCCAGCGAAACCAACTCTCCCAGAATGCCGGCGCGCCGAACGGCGGCGGCGAACAACGTGGAATCGCACCCAGCAGGCGCCACGGCCGCCTCGGTCAGCGGGCGGCACGCCGAGACGACGTCCTTCTCCGCGGCGAGGGCTGCGACGTTGCGGCCCTCGTCCACGAGAGCCCGCGAGAACACGTGCTGCAGACGTACGTCGCTGCGAGCATTGAGCGACGCGCCCTCGACGAGCGCGACCGCGAGCCCCGGCTGGTGCGCCTCCAGGTACGCCTCCGCGAGTGCGGCGAGCACCGCAGGGTCCGCCGGGCGGGCGGCGACCTCTGCCTCCAGCGTCCGCAAGGGCTGCGGCACGGCGCCGGAGAGCAGCGAGCGCTCGCGCTGCGTACCGCTCATCAGCCAGAGGGCGACCGTCGCAGTCAGAACCGCCACGCCGTAAGCGCGAAGCCCCATCCTTGCCTCCCTTACCCCTCGAACCCCAGCCGGCGTTGAGCATTGCACGCTCGCCCCGGCGGTGCATTTGCTCTGCATTGCGCTGCCCTCTGCCGGCATCACCGGCGGACGAGTGAGAGACCGGCTCACATCGAAAGCGACGCCCGATCCGCTGCCAACCGGGGGGCGGCGGACGGGAGTTTCAGACAACGCTCGAGCTCCCGGGTTCCCGGGAAGAACACCGCAGGGCAGGACTGGCTTGGGTACTCTCCCGGCGCCCGATGACTCTCGCCGTCCGCCGGCTCGCCCTCGCGGGCAGCATCGCCCTTTTTCTCGTCGGCGCGTGCCGCACGCACACGGAGCCTGCCGCCTCCTCCCAGAGCAAGCCGGATGAAGCGACGCCCCCGCCGCCGTCCCGCGCCGAAGCCTCCGTTCGTCGCATCGCGTCGCGCAGCGACGTGCCGCTGCGCGGCCCCCGGGTCGACGCAAAGGCCGGCGACTTCCTGCTCCAGGGCCCGGGAGGAGTTGCCGTGGTGTCCGCCGCGAAGGGGAGCCTTATCGACTACGGACCCGAGGGCGGCGACGACGCGCTCGTTGTCATCGACGACGCCGTCTTTTTCGGGCTCGACCAGATTACGTCCGTAGTCGAGTCGGTCGCGCCGGCTGGACCCGGCGAGCACTCGGTTCTCATCCGGCGGCGCATCCTGAGCGATCCGCCGCTAGGCCTCTGGACGTACGTCACCTTCGCGGAGGGAGCGCTCCGAATCGAGTCCGTGGCGACCGCAGCGGAGCAGGGGGCGATGGCGGTCACGCTCGGAGAGCTCGTCGGATGGGGGAACGTACCGACGTGGGTGGAGGGCCATGGCTTCGTCGCGTCCCATGGCTCCTGGACCGGAGACTTTCTGGCTCGCGAAGGACTGGGGGTCTCGTACGCGATGGCCGTCGACCAGGGCCATATCCTCGGGCGATTCGCGAACCCCGAACCGGGCTTTCACGAATGGCCGAGGACGGGCGAGCGTGTGGAGAGCATCCCTCCGCACGGAGCTTCGCAGCGTCGCGTGGTCGTCGTGACGCAGGGCAAGGGCGCGCTGGGGAGCGCCGTGCGCGCGCTCCCGCGCTTTGGCGGCGCGTCGCTGCAGTCCTGGCCGCTGCCGCCAGGCGCGCCGACCGGCGCCGTCGTCGAGGTCGCCCGATGCGACGGAACGCCTTTCGCCAGGTTCGATGCCGCACCGGGTGCGATCTCTCTTCCGCGCGGTTGCTGGCGGGTGCGTCTGGCGGCGCAGGGCTGCGCGCCCGGCGCATGGATGGCGCCGGAGGGCTTGGCCCCGGCGCACCCCGCGATGGTCTTGCCGACGCGCGGGACGCTGAGCTGGTCGGTGCGTACAGGAACCGACCCGTCGAACGGTATGGGCGGTGCGACGCCGATCCCGGCCCGGATCCTCGTCCGCGGCGTCGGCGAAACGGCGGACCCGGACTGGGGAGAGGACCCCTCCGAGGGCGCCTCCCTCAACGTCATTTACGCGGACCGTGACGGCCAGCGCGCGATCCCTCCGGGCCACTACCGCGTGACCGTTACGCGCGGCTTCGAGTACTCCGCGCTCGAGAAGGACCTCGTGGTCCACCCCAACCAGAGCGTCTCACTCCATGCGCGACTGGACCGCGTGGTCGATACCCGCGGGTGGATCAGCGCGGACCTTCACGTTCACGCAGTGCCTTCGCCGGACGCCCCCTCGCCGCTGGTCGATCGCGTGCGAGCGCTCGCGGCGGCGGGCGTCGAAGTGGCCGTCGCGACCGACCACAACGCCGTGACCGATTACGCGCCGACGATCCGCGAGCTGGGGCTCGACGGCTGGCTCACGTCCATTGTCGGCGATGAGGTCACGACGCGCGGAACGCCACTCGGGCACTTCAACGTCTTTCCGCTGACGTCGGGCTCGGAGCCCCTGCCGTTCGATCGCATCGCTCCTTCGTCGCTGGTGGCCTCCGGCGGCAGCGCCTCGTTCGACGGCGGCACGGACCCCGCGCGCATCGTCCAGGTGAACCATCCGCGGATGGGGGGCATCGGGTACTTCGAGCTCCTGCGCTTCGACCCGCGCGACGTGGCGGGCTGGCGCGCGCGCTCACCGCTCGCAGAGACGGGATTCGACGCGATCGAGGTCTTCAACGGCGACCAATACGAGCACGTCGATGAGGTGGAGCGGGTAATGCGCGACTGGTATGCGCTGCTCGACGCTGGCGTACGCATCACCGCAACAGGCAACTCCGATTCGCACAAGCTCACATATCACGAGTGCGGAGTACCGCGAAACCTGGTGCAGATAGGAGACGACGATCCTGCCCGCTTCGACCAAGGCCGCTTCGTCGACGCCGTTCGCGCGGGTCATGTCGTCGTCTCGAGCGGGCCCTTCGTTCGCGTGGAGGTCGCGGGGCGCGGCGCCGGCGACGACGCGCCGCCGGGCGACGACGAAGTGCACGTGACGGTCGACGCGCCACCCTGGGTGGATGTGTCTCGAGTCGAGGTCGTCGGGCGCGGCGGAGAGACGCTGCGAACGTTCGAAGGTCCGTTCGAGACGGGCGTGCGCCGGCTGGATACGCGCTTCTCGGCGCCTCTTGCGACCGGCGGCTGGGTCGTTGCGATCGCGCGCGGCAGCCGCCCGATGACATTTCTTTCCCGCCCTGGCGCAAAGCCCTTCGCGTTCAC
>CALKVG010000566.1 GCA_937998045.1 uncultured Myxococcales bacterium | reverse complement strand
TCGCTCGGTCGCCTCCCATCCTGCGATCGCATCCGCGCGACCCTCGCTCGGTCGCCTCCCATCCTGCGATCGCATCCGCGCGACCCTCGCTCGGTCGCCTCCGATCCTGCGCTCGCCTCCGCGCGACCTTCGTTCGGTCGGCGCGTTCCTTCGCAAGGATCCGCGCGACCTTCGTTCGGTCGCCTCCCGTCCTGCGATCGCATCCGCGCGACCTGCGCACGGTCGGCCCGATCCTGCGCTCGGATCCTCGCGCACTTCGCTCGGTCCGCCTCGATCCTTCGCTCGGATCCTCGCGACCTTCGCTCGGTCGCCCCGTTCCTGCAACATGGGATCATCGCGACCTTCGCCGGGATCGGCCGCTCCCTTCCTCCTTGGCAAGTGGACGTGCGGCAAGGCATGCTCCCTCTTTGGAGGGAAGCGATGGACCACCAGGACGATCCCGTCTTCGGCTGGCTCAACGTGCTCGACGAGCTGACGTACTACGAGCTCTTCGGCGTCACGCCCGACGCAACCCCCGACGACGTCCGCGCCGCCTTCCACGCCTTCTGCGACACCTTCCACCCCGATCGGCACGTCTCCCGGTCGAGCGACGAGCGCAGCGCGGTCTCGGTCATCTTCAAGCGCGGCACCGAGGCCTACGTCGTCCTCTCCGACGACGCGCTGCGCGCGCACTACGACGCGCAGCTCGCGACACGGCCCAGTCCGCGGCCCATTCGGCTCAGTCTCTCGCCGCTCTCGCGACCGCCCTCCCATCGCTCGCCAGGCCCGCCGTCTCTGGGCGACGCCGTCCGCTCGCCGTCGGCGCGGCCGTTCGCGCGCCGCGCCGACGAGCTCCTGCAAAAAGGCGACTTGCGCCAGGCCAAACTGCAGCTGGTGATGGCAAACCACATGGATCCCGGCAACGAGACGCTCGAGGCGGCCCTGCGGGAGATCGACGCGACCCTGGGAAAAGCGCAAGGGCGCTAGAGCCGGTGTGCGCGGAATGTGCGCGGAAAGAGACGGGGGCCCCGCCTGACTTGCCTTGAAGGAGCCCCGGCGCGCGGCTAGCGTCTGAGGCCATGGCCTCGGTTTCGCGGGTTCGACGTGGCGACGCCGCCTTCTACGCGCTCGTCGGGGCGTCGGCGATCGCGTTCGTCGCCGAGATCTGTCTCGTCTTCTTGCGCGCCCCGGTCGAAGCGCGCATGGGCATCGTGCAGAAGATCTTCTACTTCCACGTGCCGAGCTGGTACGGCATGTACATCGGCGCGGCCGCGTGCTTCGTCGGTTCGTTCGGGTACCTCGTGCGCGACACCGACGGCCGCGACGCGTTCGCCCGCGCGGGCGCCGAGACCGCCGTCGTCTTCGGCGCGATGGGCCTCATCACGGGTCCCCTCTGGGGCGTGAAGGCGTGGGGCACGTTCTGGACGTGGGACCCGAGGCTCACGACCGCGCTCCTCAGCTTCCTCATCTACGTGGCGTACCTCGTGCTGCGCAGCTTCGCGGGCGACGGCGGCGGCGAGCGGCGCTTCGCCGCCGCGCTCGGGATCCTCGGCGCGGCCATCCTGCCCATCATCCACTACAGCGTGCAGCTTTGGGGCGGCCAGCACCCGATGGTGGTCACCGGTTCGGGGGGCGGGCTGAAGCACCCGGACATGAAGCTCGCCTTCGCGGGCGGCTTCCTCTGCTTCACGCTCCTCGCCGCGCTGATGCTCATCGCGCGCACCCGCCTCGAGATCGTGGCGAGCCGCCTGCGCCGCGCCGAGGAGGACGCCATCGACCTGGGCCTCGACACGAGAGACGAGACATGACGACGCAAGACACGCCGAACGATCGAGCTACGACCTTTCAAGCCGTGGAGGGCAACGCCGGCGAGCACTACAGCGGCGCGACCCTCCTCGTGAGCGCGTACGCCGTCGTGTGGGTCGTCCTGCTCGCGTGGGTCGCCTTCGTCTGGCGCAAGCAGAGCGCCCTGGCGACGCGCGTCGAGGACCTGGAGCGCGTGCTCGACAACGCTGCGGCCGAGCGACAGAAAAGGGGCTAGCCGGGCGATGAACACGCCCGGCCCCGAGCACTTCATCTTCATCCCCGGCATTCTGCTCATCGGCATCGTCATCGGCTACATCATGGGCGCGCGCGCCGCGAGAACCGAAATCGAGCGTCGCCGACGACGGGCACGGGAGTAACGCCATGTTCGACTTCGAACCGACCGAGGAACAGCTCGCGCTCATCGAGACCGCCCGCCGGTTCGCCCGCGAGCGCATCATCCCGATCGCCGCCGAGTGCGACCAGGCATCGAAGTTCCCGAAGCACGTCTTCGAGGAGGCGCACGCCATCGGCCTGGTGAACCCGACGCTGCCCACCGAGTACGGCGGCGCCGGCCTGAGCGACGTCGAGTCGAGCCTGATCACCGAGGAGCTCGCGTACGGCTGCTCGGGCATCCAGACCAGCCTGACGGCGAACACGCTGGGCCTCACGCCGATCAAGCTCGCGGGGACGAGCGAGCAGAAGAAGAAGTACCTGGGGTTATTGGCGAGCCAGCCGGTCATGATTTCGTACGCGACGAGCGAGCCGTCGATGGGGAGCGACGTCGCCGGGATGCAATGCCGCGCGACGCGCGACGGCAGCGGGTGGGTGCTGAACGGCACCAAGCAGTGGATCACGAACGCGTCGCTGGCGAGCCTCTACGTGGTCTTCGCGACGGAGGATCCGTCGCTCAAGCACAGGGGAATCGCCGCGTTCGTCGTCGAGCGATCGCAGAGCGGCGTGAAGCCCGGACGCCACGAGGACAAGCTCGGTCAGCGCGCGAGCGATACCGCGCCGCTCGTCCTCGAGGACGTGCGCATCCCGGCGTCCCAGGTGCTCGCGCCTCCGGGCGAGGGCTTCAAGCTCGCGATGGAGACCTTCAACCAGACCCGCCCCGACATCGGCGCGATCGCCGTCGGCATCATGCGCCGCTGCCTCGACGAGTGCCTGAACTACGCGCGGGAACGAAAGACGTTCGGCGTGGCGATCGCGCAGCATCAACTGATCCAGGCGATGCTCGCGGAGATGAAGATCCGCATCGAGGCGACGTCCCTCCTCGTGCGCAAGGCGGCGTGGAACCTCGACAAGGGCGCGCGCGATCCGATGACGTCGTCCTGCGCGAAGGCCTTCGGCGCCGACGCGGCGATGCAGACGGCGATCGACGCCGTGCAGGTCTTCGGGGGCTACGGGTACGTGAAGGACTACCCGGTCGAGAAGCTGATGCGAGACGCGAAGATCCTCCAGATTTACGAGGGGACGGCGCAGGTCCAGCGACTCGTCATCGCCCGCCAGCTGATCGGCAAGTGACGCGCGTCGCGTCTTGCCTCCCGGTCCTCGCGATTCCGCTGTCGTGCGCCGGAGCGGCGGGCGAGAGCGGACACGACGTCGTGCCCGAGTCGCGAGACGTCCGCATGACGGCGGCGACCGATCCGGGCGCGAGCCCGGCGGGGTACGATTACGTCGCGCGAAGACCGCTCGCGGTCGTCGCGCTCGCGGAGGCGCGCGGGATCGACCCGGCCGTCGCCCGCGCGGCGGTGGACCGTCTGGCGGACGCCCTCGACACGTGCGTGACCGAGGAGGGAAGAAAGGGAACGCTCGCCAGCGGCGCGGCGCGCGTCGTCGCGCAGATCTCGGCGGAAGGAGCCGTCGAGCAGACGAGCTTGCGCGTCGACCCCGCCTCCGGCGTGCTGGAGAACGCCGTCCTGTGCCTCGTCGCGCCGACGAAGATGCTCGTGTTCCCTCCCGTCGACGCCGGGGCGCGCGGCATGGCGATCGAGGCCCTCTGGGGCCGCGTCGGCAACCGGTGAGCCGGACTGCGCTGCGCCCGGCCCTCTACGCGCGCGCCGCGAGCTGTCCGCAGGCCGCGGCGACGTCCGCTCCGCCGCTGTAGCGCAGGTGCGGCCGCACCCCGCTCGCGCGGAGCGCAGCCACGAAGCGCGCGACGTCGCCGCGACGGAAGGGGTCGCGACCTTCTTCGTCGATCGCGTTGTAGGGAACGACGCTCACGCGCGGGCGAATCCCCGTGCGAGCCGCGAAGCGGCGCGCCAGATCGCCGAGCGCGGCGGCGTCGGCGTCGGTGTCGCTGACCCCGCCGAGCGGTGTCACCGCCCACATCGGCGCCAGGCCGGTCACGCGCGCGTGCTCCTCGACGGCGTCGACGACGTCCTCGAGCGGGTGCGCCTCGTCGATCGGCATCAGCCGGCGCCTCACGTCCGCGCGCGCGCTGGCGATCGAGACGCCGAGGCGCACCCTCGGCAACTCGCGCGCGAGGCGCCGGATGCCCGCCGGCAAGCCGGAGGTGCAGACGGTCATGGCCCGGGCGTCGATGGCGAGCGCGCACGGATCGCAGAGGACGCGGATGGCCTCGAAGACGCGATCGGCGTTCGCCAGCGGCTCGCCCATCCCCTGGAAGACGACCCCGTGCACGCGTCCCGGCACGACCCACGGTCCTTCGAGGCACCCGGGCGGGTTCGCCCGCCCCGACGGACCGGCGAGCGTCGAGCGCACCATGCGCACCTGCTCGACGATCTCCCACGTCTCCAGGTTCCGCGAGAGCCCGAGGCGCCCCGTCGCGCAAAAGGCGCACGCCAGGGCGCACCCGACCTGGGAACTGACGCACGCGCTGAAGCGCCCGGCGCGCTCGAGGGGGATGCGAACCGCCTCGACCACGTGGCCGTCTCCCGTGCCGAGCGCGAGCTTCACGAACGGGTCGAGCCCGCTGCTGCGGACGGCCCTTACCTCGAGCGTGGGCACGGTTGCGCGCGCTCGCGCCGCCTCGAGCGTCGCGCGGCGCACGCCGGCCGGGGCGACTTGTTCGAGGGGCACGCCCCGGTGGACGGCGGCGACGATCTTGCGGGCCTCCTCCTCGGTCACCCGCCCATCGAGCGCCGACGACAGGGCCTTCGGGGTGAAAGCCTGGAGAGCGAGCACGGACGCTGCCGTTACCACGGGGCATGCTAACTTGCGAGGCGTGTTCGGATTGAGCTTCGGAGAGCTCTGCGTCCTCCTGGTCGTCGCCATGGTGGTGCTGGGGCCGAAAGATCTGCCGCGCTACCTGCGCAAGGCAGGCCAGTGGGCCGGGAAGCTCCGCCGGCTCGCCTTCGAGATGCGCGAAAAGAGCGGGATTGACGAGGTCCTGCGGAGCGAGGGGATCGACCGCGACATCGCCGAGATTCGCAAGCTCACGCGCGGAGAGCTCGGCGGCGTGGTGGCGGCGATTCGTTCGACGGCCGACGCGATGCGCATCGGGAACCTGTCTGCGGTGGGCGGTGCCGCCGCGATGGCGGCGACGACCGCCCCCGCGCCTCTCCCCGGCGCCGCCCCCGCCGCCCCCGGGTCGCCGTCGCCCGTCGACGCTCCCGCGGGCGCCGCGCCGGCGGGAGCGTCGACGGGCGACGGCGACCCGGGGGCGGCGGG
>CALKVG010000565.1 GCA_937998045.1 uncultured Myxococcales bacterium | reverse complement strand
AGATTTCTGCCTGTCTCGTGGGCTCGGAGATGTGTATAAGAGACAGGTGTACGACTCCCTCGCGCCGCGGCTCTACGGGTACCTCGTCCGCCAATCGCGCGATCCGGCTCGAGCGGAAGACCTGCTCCAGCAGACGATGCTCCACATCCACCGCGCGCGCGACCGATTCATCCCAGGGGCCGAGGTCACGCCCTGGGCGTTTGCCATCGCGCGCCGGTTGCTCGTCGACAGCGTGCGGAGGGGCCGCCGCGAGGTTCTTTCCGACCCGAGCGATCCGGACGCAGGCGCTTCGCCGGAGGCGGGCGCCGACCAGGTCGTCCAGGCGCGGGAGCTGGCGGCGCACATCGAGAGGGTGCTCGCGCGGCTGCCCGCCTCGCAGCGGGCCGCGTTTGAGCTCATCAAGAACGAGGGGTTGAGCGTCGCCGAGGCCGCGCAGGTGCTCGGAACGACCGTCGCCGCCGTAAAGCTCCGCGCGCACCGCGCCTACGAAGCGATCCGCGTCGCCCTGGGCGACTCCGTGCCCGGCTTCGAGGGAGGGGGAACGTGAGCGCGCCCCGCCTGCCGTCCGACCTGCGCGAGCGCGTCCTTGCGGCGGTCAGCCGAGAGCCCGTCCGCTCCCGGGCGGCGGGCAACCGGCGTCGGGCCGTCGTCCTCGTCCTCGGCTTCTGCGTGGGGATCGCCTGCAGCGTACCCTTCGGCCCGCCGGACATCGGCCCCCGTCCGATCGGGTATTTCGCGCTCGTCGTGGGCGTCTGGGTGCTGGTCGCGGCGCTCGCCAGCTGGGGTGCCGTCGGGCGCGGGCGCTCGATGCTGGGTCGGCCAACGGCGCACAAGTTGGCCATCGCGCTCGTCGCGCCGGCCGTCCTCCTGGCGGCGGCCCTGCTCGGCAACGTGCTGTGGCCCGAGACGATCGATGCAAGCTCCTCGGTCCAGGCGCACGCCTTCTGCGCGGCGCTCGCAATGCTCTTCGCGGTCGGCCCGCTCGCAGGCTTCGCGATGGTCGCTCGCGGCAGCGATCCCATTGCTCCGACGGTTACCGGGGCCGCGCTCGGGGCTGCCGCCGGGACGTGGGGCGCGCTCGGAATCGAGCTATTTTGCTCCCAGGCGACGCCCGCGCACGTGCTCCTGGGGCACGTCTTGCCGGTCTTGCTGCTCGCGCTGACCGGCGCGCTTCTGGGGGCTCGCGTCCTTCGCGTGGTAGCGGTTCCCGCCAAGAACGAGTAATTCCCGGGACCCTCGATGGGTCCGGGCCGCCGCCGCATCTTGATGATCTCCTCGGAGGTCGAATCCCTCGCGCGCACGGGGGGCCTGGGGGACGCCGTCGAGGCGCTCTCGCGCGCCCTGGTCGCGCGCGGGTCCGACGTCCTCATCGCGACTCCCAGGTACGGCGTCACCCGCGTTCCCCCCGAAGCCCGCTGGTGGCCTACCCACGTCAGCGCCCCTCTCGGCGTCGGCCGCACGCGCGAGCTCCGCGTCCTCGAAGCGCGCCTCGGCGCTCAGGGCCCGCGGGCCTGCATGCTGGCCGACGCGCAACTCTTCGACCGCGACGGCATCTACGGCGACCGTTTCGGCGGCTTCGGCGACAACGCCCTTCGCTTCGCGGTTCTCTCCAGCGCCGCCCTGTCGGTCGCCGAGCGGGCCTGGGACGGCCTGCCCGACGTCGTCCATGCTCACGACTGGCACGCGACGCTGGCCGTCCTCTACGCGCGCCGTACCCGCGGCCCGGCCTGGGCCCGCGTCCCGACGGTCCTGACCATCCACAATCTCGCCTACCAGGGGTCGTTCCCCGAGGCCGAGCTCGAGCCCCTCGGGATTGCGCGCTCGGCGTGGGACGAGGGCTCCGCCCGCCACGACGGCCGCATCAACCTCATGAAGCTCGGGATCGAGCTCGCCGATCGAGTGACCACGGTGAGCCCGACGTACGCCCGCGAGATCCAGCAGCCTGCGCACGGCCACGGCCTCGACGCGCACGTGCGCTGGCACGCCCGCAAGCTCGTGGGCATCGTCAACGGCATCGACACCGAGTCCTTCGATCCACGTACCGACGGCGCAATAGCGCGGCGCTACTCGGAGGCCGACGCCCTCGAAGGCAAGCGCGCCTGCCGCCGCGCGCTCTGCGCCGAACTCGGCCTCGACGATGGCCCGTCCGGCGGGCCGCTCTTCGCGTCCGTCTCGCGGCTCGACTGGCTCAAGGGTATCGACGTCTTCCTCGCGATTCTGCCGGCGCTCGTCGACCGCGGCGCGCGCGTCGCCCTCGTCGGCACCGGCGACGCCCGCCTCGAGGAGGCTCTGCGCGCGGCCGCGCGTCGCTGGCCCTCGCGCGTCGCGTCGCGCGTCGCGTTCGACCCGCTGCTCGCGCGGCGCGTCTTCGCCGGCGCCGACTTCGTCGTCGTCCCCTCCCGTGAGGAGCCGTGCGGTCTCACCCAGATGTACGCGATGCGCTACGGCGCGATCCCCGTCGTCTCGCCCGTCGGCGGCCTCCGCGACACCGTGCAGCCCCTCGATGCCGCCCACTCCGCGGGCACGGGTCTCGCCGCGGCCGCGGTCGACCCAGCGCATTTCCTCATCGCCTGCGAGGACGCCCTCGGCGTATGGCGAGACCCCATCGCGTGGCCCGGTCTCGTCGCGCGCGCGATGCTCCGCGACAGCTCCTGGTCCATCAGCGCCGGCCGCTACGAGGACCTCTACGAGGCCCTTCGATGAACTCCCGCGACGTCGTCATCGTCGGCGGCGGTCCGGCCGGGACGACGACGGCCATCGCCCTCGCGCACGCGTCGCCCGAGCTCGCGCGTCGCACCGTCGTCCTCGAGCGAGCGCGTTACCCGCGCGACAAGCCCTGCGCCGGTGCCCTCGGGGCTCGCGGCGACGCGCTGCTCGCGTCGCTCGGCGTGCACGTCGACGTGCCCTGCGTGCCGATCGACGGCATGTCCTTCTGCAGCGCCGACGGCACGGTCACGGCGGCTCCAGGGCGCATCGGTCGCGTCGTGCGTCGCGTCGAGTTCGACCACGCGCTCGCCCGCGCGGCGGCGGCGCGCGGCGTCGACGTGCGCGACGGCTTGCGCGTCGAGGCGGTGCGCGACGAGGGGGAAGCGGGCGCAGTCGTCGAGACGAGCGAGGGCCCCATGCGCGCGCGCGTAGTCGTCGGATCCGACGGCGTCGGAAGCATCGTGCGCAAGGCGCTCGGCCTCGGCGCGGGACGGTGGCGCGCGCAGGTCGTCGAGGTCGACACGCCGCGGGTCTCCTCCGATCCGCCGGGCCGCGCTGTCCTCCACTTCGACGCGAGCGACCGCCGCCTGCGCGGGTACGCGTGGGACTTCCCGACGCTCGTCGACGGTCGCGAGCTCGTCTGCCGCGGGGTGTACCGCCTGAAGGTCGACGGCGACCCCGACGGCGGCCCGGACCTCGGCGCGCTGCTCGATCGGCGCCTGCGGTCGCGGGGTATCGACCCCGCAGCGTGCAGGAACAAGCGCTACGCCGAGAGAGGCTACGAACGCGCCTCCCGGTCGGCGGGCGGCGCGCTCATGCTGGTCGGCGAGGCCGCGGGCATCGACCCCGTCACCGGCGAGGGGATCGCGCAGGCCATCGAGTACGGCGTCCTCGCCGGGCGCTTCCTGGCGCGCCTGCTCCAGCGGGACCCTCTCTGCGTCCGCGTCGACGGCTGGACGCGCGAACTCGCCGCCTCCCGCCTCGCGCTCGACCTCCGCGTGCGCGCGCTCTTCCTGCGCGCGTACCACGGCCCTGCGCGCGCCGAGCTCGAACGCTTTTTCGTAGAATCGCCCGACGCTCTCTACGTCGGCTGCGAGCACTTCGCCGCCCGTCCGCACGACTGGGTCCGCGTGGGCGAGGTCGTCGCCCGCGGCGCCGCCCGGTGGATCGCCCGCGCGATCACGCGGGCGCTGGCTGCCTGACCCGGGCGCGAACGGCGCGAACGAGCGCCCGCGCCCCCGCGACCACGACGAGGATCCCCTCGAGCGCGACGACCATCAAGAACGCGTCGTAGGGCACCCGGTACCTCGCCTCGCCGCAGAAGAACGCCGCGGCGACCAACGCCGTGAGGACGTGCGCCGCCGCGACGACCAGCGCCGTCCTCGGTCGCCACGCCGTCGAGACGAGCCCGAGCAGCGAGAGCGGACACACGAGCGCGAGGAGGACGAAGTGGCTCGCACGGTAGGAAGAGCGCCTCCACCCCGTGCCGAGGTGAGTGCCCTCCGGCCAGAGCTCGTTGCGCACGAAGAGGAGGGTCACGTTCGACAGCGCTCGCCGAACTCGCGCGCCGAACGTCATCCGCGCGACCTCCGCGAGGCGGGCCCTCTCCATCGGCTCGGGGTTGCCCACGTACCCGGGGAACGACAGCTCCCGCGTCTCGCCCGTCTGCACCTTCGACGGCGGCGCGAAGAAGAACCCTTTGTCGGACGATCGGACCTTGCCGTAATCGGTGTCCGCGAAGAGGCGCTGCATCGCGCTGTTGTCCGAGATGAGCCCGTACCTGCCGCTGAGGTTGTGGTAGCGAAGCGCGCCGAAGACGACGGCCGCCCCGACGATCCCGAGCGACCGGGCGAGCCGGCGCGGGCGAAGCGAAGGCGCTCCCGCCGGCCGTTGCACGAGGAGGTACGCGCCGACGGCGGCCAACGCGACGACCGTCAGCAGCACCGGCGGCCGCACGAGATAGGCAAGTGCCGTGGCGACTCCCAGCGCGATCGCGTTCCGCCCCGTCTCCACGTGGCGCACGAGCAGCCACGCGCTCAGGGCGAGCAGCGCCGCGTACAGCTGCTCCGACGAGAAGAACCCGCTGAATGCGAGCAGCGGATGCCACAGGGCGACGACCACCCCGAGCGCGACCGCGACCCAGAGCCTGGGCGCGATGCGTGCCGCGAGGAGCATCGCGCACGGTGCGACCGCGGCGCCCCACATGCAGTTGACCAGCAGAAAGAGCGCGTGGTGCTTCCACCCGACGAGGGCCATCTGGGCGCCGTAGAGGAGGTGCGTCCCCGGCGGGTACAGCGTGTCGAACTCCGGTTCCGTGGGCCGACCGTAGGCGAACTGCATCGCCCGCTGGACGTACCCGCCCATGTCGGACCAGAGGTTGTCGTACGGAGACTCGACGGCGCCCACCCAGATGAGGCGAACCGCGAGCGCGATCGCGAAGACCGCGAGCGCCCAGCGCACCGTGCGCCGCGTGCGCCGCGCAGGGGATTCGCTTGGCACCGCCAGATCGACCGCCCTCGCAACGTCCCGTGTGCTCGCGTCCATGCGCCGGCCCTCGATAGCGACGAAGCTACGGCGCCAGGCGGTTGAGCATCCGCGGGAACGGGATCGTCTCGCGCACGTGCGGCAGCCCGCAGAGCCACGCGACCGTACGCTCGATTCCCAGCCCGAACCCGGCGTGCGGGAACGTCCCGTAGCGCCGCACGTCGAGGTACCACTCGAACGGCGCGCGCGGCAGCTTGTGGGCGTCGATGGCCGCCTCGAGCTTCCCCAGGTCGTCCTCGCGCTGTCCGCCGCCGATGATCTCGCCGTACCCCTCGGGCGCGAGCACGTCCATGTTGAGCGCGAGCGACGGGTCGCCCGGGTCGCGCTTGAAGTAGAACGCCTTGAGCGAGATGGGGTACCGGTGGACGATGACGGGCCGGTCGAACTCGGAGCTTATCACCGTCTCCTCGTCGCCGCCGAAGTCGTCGCCCACCTTCGCCTGGGGGTGCCCCTTCTTCTGGAGGATCTCGATCGCCTGCGCGTACGTGATGCGCGGGAACGGCGCCTTCACCCGCTCGAGCACCGTCGTGTCGCGCTCGAGCACCTTGAGCTCCTCGGCGCGCGTCTCGAGGACCCGGCCCACGACGAACGCGATGAAGTCCTCTGCCAGGCGCATGTCGCCGTCGAGGTCGAGGAACGCGACCTCCGGCTCGACCATCCAGAACTCCGCCAGGTGGCGCCGCGTCTTGCTCTTCTCGGCGCGGAAGGTCGGGCCGAAGCAGTACGCGCTCCCGAAGGCCGCAGCGGCGGCCTCCATGTAAAGCTGCCCCGACTGCGTGAGGTACGCCTTGTCGCCGTGGTAGTCCGTCTCGAAAAGCGTGCTCGTCCCCTCGCACGCGTTCGGCGTGAAGATTGGCGCGTCAACCAGCGTGAAGCCGCGTCCATCGAAGAAGTCGCGCACCGCCTTGATGATCGTGTGCCGCACCCGCACGATCGCGTGCTGGCGCTTCGAGCGCAGCCACAGGTGCCGGTTGTCCATCAGGAAGTCGGTGCCGTGTTCCTTCGGCCCGATGGGGTACTCCCGGGCCACCGGCGCGATCACGCGCACCTCCTTCGCGTCGATCTCGTACTGGCCCTTGAGCTTCTGGTGCTCCTTGACCAGGCCGACGACCTCGATCGACGACTCCTGCTGGATGTGGTCGGCCGCCGCGAACGTCTCCGGCGCGACGTTCCCCTTGAAGACGACGCACTGCACGATCCCCGTGCCGTCGCGCACCTCGAGGAAGTGCAGCTTGCCGCTCGACCGCCGATTGTAGAGCCAGCCGCGAAGCGTGACCGTCTCGCCCACGTGATTGCGAAGATCCGCGATGTGCACTTCGCTCATGGGTCCCCCTTACCACAACTACCGCTTTGCGAGCCGGGCGCGCCGCCGCTCTTCAGCGGCCGCTTGAGCCGCGCGGTCGCTTTCCGTCGCGAGGAGAAGCGGCCGAACCGGCGTCGGCTTGCCGTCCTCGCCCATCGCGACGAACGTCACGCGGCACTCCACGGTGGGCCAGCGCTCGCCCGTCAGCGAGTCCTCGCCCTCGACGCGGACATCGATCTCCATCGACGTGCGGAACGTCGCCGTCACCTCGGCGCGCAAGCGCACGACCTGTCCGACGTGCACCGGGCGCTTGAAGAGCATGTCGTCGACGAATGCCGTCACGCACGGCCGCCCCGAGTGCCGCTGCGCGCACATGGCGGCGCACAGGTCCACCCACGCCATGATCTGCCCGCCGAAGACCGTGCCGCGGATGTTCGCGTGCTGCGGGAGGACGTACTCGGTCATCTCCGTGACCGACTCGGATCGCGGGCGCGGGAGGAGGCCGGTCACGCGCCCGCCTCCGTCTTGGCCCACGCCGGATGGGGTGCCCCGAGCCACGCGGCAAAGCCCTCGCGCGCGGCGGCGGGGGCGTCGCGTTGCGCGAGGATCTTCACGCGGTCGTGCCGCTGCGGGTCGAGCGACGCCTGCTTCGTGAGCAGCCTCCCGTCGCGGGCGAGCAGGATCTCGACGACGTCGCCGGCCGAGCGCCCACGGAGGACGGCGTCGACGCTGGCGCTCTCGACGCGGAGCCCGCCGATGCCGATGATCTCGTCGCCGGGATCCAGGCCCGCGCGCCACGCCGCCCCCTCGCGCAGCACCGACGCGATCGTCGTGCGCCCGCCCTCGCTTCGCAAGCGCGCGCCGAGGGAGCACTGTGGGCTCTCCGACCGCGACGACCGCTCGATGGAGAGCCCCACGCGCGCGAGGGTCGCCGAGTAGTCGATCTCGGCGGGGGAGCGGATCCAGGCGTCGAAGAGGTCGTCGAGCGGTACGCCCGCCACCCCCTCGAAGATCGCCTGCATACCGTCCTCTGGAACGGCACGTCCGGGCTTGCCGTACTCGCGCCAGAGATGAAGAAGGACGGCGTCGAGCCCGACGCGCCCGCCGGTGCGCGTGCGCATCTCGAGGTCGAGCAGCGCGCAGACGACCTCGCCCTTGCGGTAGTAGCTCACGCTCGAGTTGAGCGAGTTCTCGTCGGGGCGGTAAAGCTTGATCCACGCGTCGAAGCTCGTGTCTTCCAGCGCGTGTACGAGGCGCCCGGGTGTCTGGTCGAGGTACGCGATCTCCGCGGCGAGGTGGTCGAGGTACTCCTCGATCGTGCACAGGCGCGATAGCGCGAGGACGCGCCAGTCGTAGTAGCTCGTCGCGCCCTCGAACCACCAGAGGAGGCGCGTGTAGCACTCCTCCTGGTAGCGGTAGGGCATCAGGCCCGCCGGGCGGATGCGCTTGACGTTCCAGGCGTGAAAGACCTCGTGGGCGACGAGCGACAGGAGGTCGAGGTATGCCTCGCGCGTCGCGAAGCTCGATAGGGGGGCGATGAGCGCCGCGCTCGACAGGTGCTCGAGGCCGCCGCGCCCGCGCGGCGAGAGGTGGAGCATCAGCTGGTAGGAGGGGTAGGGGAGGTCGCCGCCGAAGAGCGTCGCCTCGGTCTCCAGGGCCTTGCGCGTGTCGTCGACGAGGCGCTTCGAGTCGGCGTTGCTCACCGCGTTCGGCGGCCAGAAGAGGTACGTGTGCCTCTTGCCGAGCACCTCGAAGCGCTCTTCGCGATGCATCCCGATCTCGATGGGCGTGTCGACGAGCGTGCCGTAGTCGGCGGCCTCGAACGCCCCATCGACGGCGGGCAGCTGGGTCGCGATGCGCCAGTCGCGCGGCGCCTGGATCTCGACGCGCGCGGCGACGTGCTCGTGCCCCTCCACGCCGAGGAACACGCCCGCGCCGACGAGGAACGCGTGCGTGTCGTCCACGTGGCTCGTCCGCACCGTGAGCTCGGCGGCGTACACGCGGTAGCGTACGACGACCGCCTTTGCGTCGCGCGCCTCGATGCGCCACGCGTTCTTGCGCACCTTCTCGACGCGGGCCGGCGCGTCCACGTCCAGCCCCTCGACGTGGCGCTCGTACTCGCGCACCAGGTACGAGCCCGGCGTCCACACCGCCATGAAGAGGACGAGCGCGTCCGGCAAGGGCAGCATACCGGGGCCGATGCGCATCTCGACGTGAACGAGGTGCGTCTTGGGGTCGGGCAGCGAGATGCGGTGAACGATCGCGAGCGCCTGGTCCATGGAGACCCGCGACTTGTATCACGGAGGCAGTACGCGCACGTCGAGGTCCCACGGGCCCTTCGCCAGATTGTAGCCGTCGATCACGATCCAGTACTGACCCGCCGCGAGCTCCAGATCGAGGAAACTCCGCTGCGCGCCGAAGCCGACGAAGCACCCGTTCGCGACCGGCGTGCCCGGGCAGGTCGCGCCCTCGCGGACATCGAGGATCGTCTCGTAGGCGGACCCCTCCATGTCGAAGACGACGCGCTGCGGGTCGAGGAGGGCCAGCGAGAGCACCTGGTCGGGCGCGCCCGGGGACGCGACGCCGGGCGCGTCGCAGCCGCTGCCGTAGTCGGCGTGGGCGGTCGACGTGTCGCCCGTCAAGAAGCCGCCCTGGGCGGGGATCGCCTGCGGCTGGGCGCACGTGTCGGCCGCCCCGGCGCCCACGATCGCGGGCGCGACGGTGGGACGCACGAGGACGTCGAGCGAACCCTGAAGGCCGAGCTGGTCGGTCACGACCGCGCGGTAATCTCCCACGGGGACGTTGCGCTTGCCGACGCGCGAGAGCGACGTCTCCATGTCGCACGCGAGCTGCGACGTCGCATCGCACGCGGGCAGGTCGAGGGCGACCGCGGACGACTCCGTCGAGGGGAAGCGCCCCACGAGGAGCACGTCGGAAGCCGTCGCGAGCGCGAGATCGTACGCGGCGTCCGGCCCGCCGGGGTCGCAGCCGTCCTTGATGGCGTCCTCGTGCCCGCTCAGGTCGACGGCGACGCGCTGGTTGGCGGTCACCGACGGCGGCGAAGCGCACGTCTGATCGGGCGGCTGCGGCGTGGGCGGCAGGAGGTCGACCGCGAGGTTCACGTCGATCGACGCAGTCCCCGCGACGGTGATCACGTACCTCCCCGCAGGAAGCGAGCGCTCATAGAGCTGCGCGCCGTCGCCGGCGCGGCATCCGAGCTCGTCGCTCGCCTGCGCGCACGCCGGATCGCGCAGGCCGACGACCGGCACGCCGCTCCCCTCCGTCGTCGAAGCTTGCACCAGCACGTCCTGCGTCGCAGAAAGCGTGACCGCGTAGGTCAGCGTCCCTGTCCCCGCCGCGCAGGCGCTCGGCACGTTCGCCGGCGGGTCGACGATCTGCACGGCCAACGGCGTCCCCGGCTGGATGGGCGTGGCGCTCGTGCAATCGACGTTCGTCGGTGGCGGGGAGGGCGTCAGAAGGTTCACCTTGAGCTCGACGACCCCGGGCATCTGCGTCGTCACCACCGCGTAGTACGTCCCCGGGGCCACGTTGAGCGCCCGCGCGCGCACGCTCGTCCCCATGGCGCCCGATCCGCACGCGAGCTCGCTCCCCGACTGCCCGCACGCACCGTCGATCGCGACGGCGACCTGCGAGGTCATCGACGTCGCCCATACCTCCAGATCGACGTTTGGCCCCGTCGGCACGGTCACCGCCGCCACGACGTTCTGCGCCGCTTGCGGGTTGTCGACGCTGCACGACGTCGTGAACCCCTGGCCCGCCCCCAGCGTCGACACGTCGATGGTTCCGGCGCCGGTGATCGCGAACGCGTTCGTGCACGATTCGCCCTGGGGGGTGACGCACGGCGTCTCGTCGACGAGGCCGTTGCAGTTGTCGTCGATCCCGTTGGCGCACACCTCGGCGTGGAGGCTCGAGACGTTCGGGTCGAGGTCGTTGCAGTCGTGCTTGGGCACGCAGTGCGCGTCGGGGTCACCGTCGCCGTCGACGTCGCGCGGCGCGTACGAGCACGACTTGGTCGCCTCGACGCACCGGGCGATCTCGCAGGGGTTGCCGTCGTCGCACGACTCGACGGCGCCGGACTCGCAGCCGTGCCCAGGCACGCACCGCTCCATGCCGTCGCAGTAGAGGTGATCGTCGCACTGCGTATCGTCGGGCACGTTCAGGCAGCGCCCGACCGCCGCGTCGCAGGAGTCGTACGTGCACGCGATCCCGTCGTTGCACTGCCCGTCGTCCACGCACGGCCCGCCGAGGTACGGGCTCGCGTCGTCGCCCGTCGCGTCGCGTCCACCCCCGGCGTCGGCGTTGGCGTCCGACCCCGCGTCGAACGGCACGATGAACAGGCTCGGGGCGTGGGAGGACCCGCACCCGACCGCCACGAAGCAAAGCGCGAGCGCAACGAGAAGCGAGCGCACGAGCGAAGGATACCCAAAGGACGAGGACATCGCACCGGCGGCTCTCCGGGCGCAGCGGTCAGACGACGAGCGTCTCGGTATGCTCGCCCCAGACTCCGCGCAGCGTGTTCGAGATCTCCCCCACGGTCGCGTGGGCGTTCACCGCCGCCAGGACGTGCGGCAGCACGTTCTCCGTTCCTCGGGCCGCCCGCTCGAGCTTCGCGAGCGCCGCCGCGTGGCTCCCCGGATCGCGCTTCGCGCGCATCGCGCGGAGGCGCTCGACCTGCTCCTCCTCGATCCGCGGGTCGATCTTCAGAACGGGCACCGGGGCGGCCTCTTGCGTGAAAGCGTTCACGCCGACGACGATGCGCTCCTTGCGCTCGACCTCCACCTGGTACTCGTACGCCGTGCGCTGGATCTCGCGCTGGGGATACCCCTGCTCGATCGCGGCGACCATGCCGCCCATCTCATCGATGCGCGCGAGGTACTCCAGCGCCAGCTTCTCGAGGCGCGTCGTCAGCGACTCGACGGCGTAGCTGCCGGCGAGGGCGTCGACGAAGTCGGCGACGCCGCTCTCGTGGGCGACGACCTGCTGCGTGCGCAGAGCGATCGTCGCCGCCTCGCTCGTGGGCAGGCCGAGCGCCTCGTCGTACGAGTTCGTGTGCAGCGACTGGCACCCGCCGAGGACGGCCGCGAGCGTCTGCACCGTGACGCGGGCGACGTTGACGAGCGGCTGCTGCGCGGCGAGCGTCATCCCCGCCGTCTGGCAGTGGAAGCGGAGCGCGCGCGCGCGGTCGGTCTTCGCCCCGAAGCGGTCGCGCATGATCGCGCTCCACATGCGGCGCGCGGCGCGGAACTTCGCGACCTCCTCGACGAGGTTGTTGTGCACGTTGAAGAAGAACGAGAGCTGCGCGCCGAAGGAGTCGACGTCGAGCCCCGCCTCGATGGCCGCGGTGACGTAGGCGACCCCGTCGGCCAGCGTGAAGGCGAGCTCCTGGGCGGCGTCCGCCCCCGCCTCCCGGATGTGGTAGCCGCTGATCGAAATCGTGTTGTACTTCGGCACTTCGCGCGCGCACCACCCGAACGTGTCCGTGATGAGGCGGAGCGAGGGCCGCGGCGGGTGGATGTACGTCCCGCGCGCGACGTACTCCTTGAGGATGTCGTTCTGGATGGTGCCGCGCAGCGCGGCGCGCGGCACGCCCTGCTCCTCGGCGACGGCGACGTAGAGGCACAGGAGGATGGCGGCTGTCGCGTTGATGGTCATCGACGTCGAGACCTTGTCGAGCGGCAACCCGCGCAGAAGGACGCGCATGTCCTCGAGCGAGTCGATGGCCACGCCCACGCGTCCGACCTCGCCGCGGGCGCGCGGGTCGTCGGAGTCGCGACCCATCTGCGTCGGCAGATCGAAGGCGACGCTGAGGCCCGTCTGCCCCTGCGACAGGAGGTAGTGGTAACGCTCGTTCGATTCCTTCGCGGTGCCGAAGCCGGCGTACTGGCGCATCGTCCAGAGGCGCCCGCGGTACATGTTCGGCTGGACGCCGCGGGTGAACGGCGGGCTACCGGGGACGCCGAGGTCGCGGCTCGGGTCGAAGGCGATCGCGTCGAGGTCGTCCGGACCGTAGAGGGGCGCGGCGTCGGCGTGGGCGGCGAGGTTGGGCACGCGGCGGCGGGGTGCCTCCTTCGCCTCGTGCGGGGCGAGCGTCCTGGCGAACCATTCGCGCCGAAGCTCCCCGTAGTCGCTGTCCTTCATGGAGTCGCTAGTAGCTCACTTGCGTTTTTCCCGCAGCAGCCGGGCCAGCGCGTCGCTGGCGGCGCGGGCGACGTCCTGCATGCGCCGCGTCGCCGTCATCGTGTCGCCCAGCTCGTCGGCGAGGACGAGCGCGACCGGCTTGCCCTCGACGCGCACGCCGACGAGGGCGACCTCTCCCGAGGGGGGCGAGCGGAGCGCCGCGAGGAGCGGCGCGTGCGCGGCGTCCTTGGGGATGCGTACGAGGAGGGCGTCGTCGGTCGTGAGCGCCGCCGCGAGAACCGAGTCCGAAACCGCGGGGAGGGGCATCCTCGCGGCGCGGACGCTCGCGCGGTCGCCCATCTGCGGCGAGCACGCCCAGCCGACGATCGCGTCGCGCCGGACGGCGAAGACGGCCACGCGACGGGCGACGGCGTTCACTGCGGTGACGAGGAGCTCGAGGATGGCGTCGCGCTCGGTGGCGGTGCGGATCGCCGCCAGCGTCGGCGCGGGGTCTTCGAGGGCAGGCCAGGCGACGTTCGGGGAGAACGGGCCGCGCGTCGTGGCCGGCGCCGGGGGGAC
>CALKVG010000564.1 GCA_937998045.1 uncultured Myxococcales bacterium | reverse complement strand
GCCTTCGAGAACGCGATGGCGCTGGACATTGCGATGGGCGGTTCGACCAACACGGTGCTGCACATCCTCGCCGTCGCGCACGAGGCAGGCGTCCCGTTCACGATGGCCGACATCGATCGGCTTTCGCGCAAGGTCCCCAACATCTGCAAGGTCGCGCCCTCGTCGCATTATCACGTGGAGGACGTTCACCGGGCGGGTGGCGTTCTCACGATCCTGGGCGAGCTGGATCGCGCCGGCCTCGTTCACCGCGGCGTACCGACGGTGTACTCGGCGACCATCGGAGAGGCGATCGACGCGAACGACATCCGCCGGTCCTCCGCCGGTCACGACGCTCGCAAGCGTGCGCTCGCAGCCCCGGCCGGGGTACGGACCCAGACGGCGTTCTCGCAGGACTCCTACTTCTCGACAGCGGACGACGACGTTCGCGCCGGCTGCATCCGCGAGGTCGAGCACGCATACGCTCGCGACGGGGGCCTCGCAGTCCTCCGGGGCAACATCGCGCCCGATGGCGCCATCGTGAAGACGGCGGGCATCGACGAATCGTGCTGGCGCTTCGAGGGCCGCGCACGCGTGTTCCACTCGCAAGAGGCGGCCTGCGAAGCCATCCTCGGTGATCGGATCGTCGCGGGCGACGTGGTCGTCATCGCGTACGAGGGTCCCCGCGGGGGGCCCGGCATGCAGGAGATGCTGTACCCGACGTCGTTCCTGAAGGGGAAGGGCCTGGGCAAGGTCTGCGCCCTCGTCACTGACGGCCGCTTCAGCGGCGGCACGTCGGGTCTGAGCATCGGCCACGTGTCGCCCGAGGCTGCGGAGGGCGGGGTCATCGCGCTCATCGAGGAGGGCGATCCCATCCGGGTGGACATCCCGGAGCGACGGCTCGAGCTCCTCGTGACGGCCCAAGAGCTCGACCGACGACGCAAGGCCATGGTCGCGCGCGGTGAAGCCGGCTGGCGGCCGACGCGCGAGCGGAACGTATCGCCGACACTCCGCGCGTACGCGATGATGACCACCAGCGCCGCCCGCGGCGCGGTTCGCGATCTCGAGCAACTCGCGACGCCTCGGAAGCGCGACGCCTGATTCACGGCTTCGGGCCGGCGCGGCTCACGCCGCCGGGCGAAGCCGAGGGCAGGCTCGCCGCGTCGGGCCCGGGTTGCCTGGCCGTCGCCACGAAATGCGCCGCTCCGGCGACGGCCATCCCGACCACGACACCCGCGACTGCAACCGCGACGACGCGCGTGCGCCGCGTCTGCGGCAGGTGCAGCGACGCCATCTCCGTTCGCGTCCACTGCGGAGCGGTCTGCCACAGGTACCGTATGCGCTCCACCGACGGGTGCGTGCCGTTCGCCACGAACGGCGCCAACGCCTCCGCGAGGTCCGCCACGTTCTGGTACCGATCGGCGGCCTCGCGCGCGAGGCAACGCATGACGACCTCTTCGAGCCCGGACGGGACGTCTTGACGCCGGGCGCGGAGCGAAACCGGCGACTGCTCGAGCACCGCGACGAAGAGCTCCGGGACACTCCCCGCTTCGAATGGCAACTTGCCCGACAGGAGCTCGTACATCACGACGCCGATCGCCCAGATGTCGGCGCGGGCGTCGACGCTCTTGGCGCTGCGCAGCTGCTCGGGGGCCATGTACATCGGCGATCCGAGGAAGGACGCCGTGGCGGTGATGCTCGCCACCGCTCCGGCGCTTCCTTTGGTCGTGTTCTGCTTCGAGATCCCGAAATCGAGCACCTTGACGAGCTTGGTCCCGTCGCGCCGGCGCGCCAGAAAGAGGTTCGCCGGTTTCAGGTCGCGGTGCACGACGCCGAGCGAGTGGGCCTCGGCCAGCGCTTCGAGCGCTTGCAACGTCCAATCGACGACCTCGTGGACCGGCAGTGGACCGCGCCGCTCGAGAAGCTGCGCGAGGTCCTCACCCTCCAGCAGCTCGATCGCCATGAACGGTGCGCCGCTCTCGAGTTGCCCCACGTCCAGGACGCGAGCTACGTGCTCGCCCTCGATGCCCGCCGCCGCGCGCGCCTCGTTGAAGAAGCGGGTCATCGCTTGCGGCGTGCCCGCGTGCTCCTCGGTCATCAGCTTGATCGCGACCTGCTTCTGCAAAAGCTCGTGGCGCGCGGCGAAGACCGCTCCCATCGCGCCCTTCCCGATGAGGCGCTCGAGCTTGTACTTCCCACCAACCACCTCCCCCACCTTCGGAAGCGGCCCCGTCTGCGGCAATCTGAGGTCCTCCTTCTGGATGGGCGCCATCCTGACTCACGCTTGTCCCCTCTGCCATTGCTTTTTGGGCTCCTTCGCTCCCCCGCGCCGACGGTCTCCGGTCTTCGGCGCCGCTCTCGTGGCACGCTCGGCGCTGCACCTGGTAAGACTTCCCGCGGATGACTGGATCGCGTTTGCCCCGGCGAGACGCCGAGCCCAGGTCCCCCGTCGGCCTGCACGTCGCGGGGCTCGTCGGGGTGGCGGTCCTCGTCCTTTCGGGGGGCCTGGTCCTCGCGCACCGCCTGCTCCCGGGTGCGCCGGCGTCTGCGGCTTCGTCGGTCCGTGCGACGCCGCCGGAGCCGCACGCGACCGAAACGAAGGCGCCCGTTCTGGACCCCGCGCCGCGGATCCAGGGACGGATCCTCGACGCCGACGGCAATCCGGTGCAAGCCGCGACGGTTCGACTCGTCGCGCCCGGCCCGCCCTACGCGCTGTACCGCGCCACCGCGACCGATGCTGCAGGCGCGTTCCTCCTCCCGTGTGGTCCTGCTCGACGCGCGCGCGTCGTTGCCGACCGTGACCCCGAAGGCGTCGTGACCAGCGCGGAGCTGGCGATCGCCGGGGACCAGACCCTCGAACTTACGCTCGTCCTTGCGGCGGCGAGCATCGTTCGGGGCACCGTCGTCGACGGCAACGATCGCCCCATCGAAGGCGCCACGCTCTCGGTCACGAGCGCGACGTCGATATCGCGCCACGCCACGAGCGACGCGGCGGGTGGCTTTCGCCTCACGGCGGTGCCGCTGGACGCGACCACGCTCGTCGGGGCAGCGCGCGGGTTCAAGAGCGAGCACCTCGCGCTCGCGGAGCGCGTCGACGGGAGCGAGGTCGCCGTGCGCGTCCGTCTCGTCGCCGGGCCCGAGGTGGACGGCGACGTCGTGGACGACGACGGAAACCCGGTCAAGGCGCGCGTCGTCGCGTGCCAGGGGCAAGCCGTCGAGGCGAGCACGACGTCCGCAGCCGATGGGACATTCCGGCTCCCGGCCTCGACCATCGGGTGCGATGCAGTCGCCGAGCACGACGAATACGGGGCGAGCGATGCCGTGACGATCCTGGAGGGGCGTCGCCTCTCGCTGCGCCTCAGGCCCGGCGGATCGATCGAAGGTGTGGTGGTCGACGATCGCGGTCGCGGCGTGCCGCGGTTCGACGTCGGCGTCGAGGCCTTCACCACCGCCCGTGGCAAAACTCTGCGCGGAGGTGCGCGCCGCTCATTCGAGGACGGCCGCGGCTCTTTCATGTGGGACAAGCTCGCCCCCGGCACGTATGTCCTCACGGCGTCTGCGCCGGGGAGGCCGCCGACGCGGTCGACCTCCATCACCGTGCCCGCCGGCGCGGCCGCGCGAGGGGTACGCATCGTGCTGCCGCTCGGCGGCGTCGTCACCGGGCACGTGTACGACCAGAATCGCCGTCCGCTCGGCGGAGTCGATCTTCGCTTCGACGCCGTGAGCAGCGTCCTCGATAGCGCGGCCATGGCCAAGACCGACGAATCGGGGGGCTACCGCCTCGAAGGAGCGCCCGTTGGTCCCCTGACCCTTCGCGTGCAGAAGGACGGCTTTCGCGTTCGAATGATCTCGGGCCTTCGCGTCCCGCCGAACGGCGAGATGGCCCAGGACGTCGCGCTGACGGCACTCGACGGCACCGCGACCTTCGAGTTCGGCGGCATCGGCGCGAGCCTGCAGCAGTCTCCCGACGGGATCGCCTTCGGTGCGGTCTTTCCCGGCAACCCGGCCGCGCGTGCCGGTCTGCTGGGCGGCGATCGCATCGTCGCCATCGACGGGCAGGACATCGGCGGGCTGTCGGTCGCCGACGTACTCCAGCTCCTGCGCGGGCCGGAGGGGACGACGGTGGGGATCACCGTTCACCGACCGGGGAGCGGCCAGGATCTGGACGCCTTCATCGAGCGCGCCGCCATCGTTCGCTGACGCGCTCGCCCGTTGCCGTCGCGCTTCCCGGCAATGGAGCTCGAACGTTCGTCGTTTTGGTCTTCCCTTGTCGTACGTCGCCTCCCAGCGGAGGAAGAGAGGGGACGCCGCCCACCCGTCCGCACGGGCGCGCGCTCGACGCCGCACCGAGAGCCAGGGAGAGCGGCGCGGGCTGGCGCGCGCTCCCTTTCCGGCGGGCGCAGGTGCGAAGACTGCTGGCGACTCCCTTCGCTCGTCTTCGCGTTCCGGCCGCGTGCGGCGTGCGACGCCGCGCCGGAAGTAAATTCTCTATCTTTACTCTCGATTCCTTTTCCAGCGATGCGGTGTTCCTCACGAGCGAAAAGTTCCCGATGCAGTGCACACTCCAGAGTTCGCCCCTATTCGAGGGACCCCCTTAGGTTGCAATCGCGCCGGCAGCAGATATTAATTCTCTTCGTTCTCGTCCCAGCGCGTGGCGCCGGTCGCGGAAGCGAATCGCCCGAATCGATTTGCACAACGAACGCGGATACGCACGCAAGGTCGGACGGGATTACGCGGAGCATCATGACGACCCTCGAACGTTTCCTGGTCATGTCCGGCGTTGCCGCGTTCGTTTTCGGAGCGACGTGCGTCGTGGCCGAGGGCGAAAGCCGAGCGCAGTCCACCGTGCCGAAGACGTCGACGGTCAAGGTGTACGTGCACATGATGCCCTGGTTCGAAAACCCCACGACGTCGGGCACCGGCGCCTGGGGCATACACTGGACGATGTCCAACCAGAACCCGAACGTCGTCGACGGTTCGGGTCGGCGCCAGATCGCGTCCTACTACTATCCGCTGATCGGTCCCTACGGATCGAGCGATCACGACGTGATCGAATACCAGCTCCTACTCATGAAGTACGCCGGGATCGACGGCGTCCTCATCGACTGGCCGGGCACGATCAACGCGTTCGACTATCCGAAGAACAAACAGAACGCCGAGGCGATCATGGCCATGGTCCCGAAGATGGGCCTGCAGTTCGGGGTCGTTTACGAGGACAACAACGTCAATAATGCGTTCACCGCAAACAAGATCAGCGACAAGATTGGCGCCGGCAAGGCGGATTTGTCGTATGTCCGAGACAACTATTTTACGAATTCAAGTTACATACAGGTCAACGGCGCCCCGCTGCTCCTCGACTTCGGCCCGCAGACGTTCACCCAGTCGAGCGACTGGGACACCCTCTTTTCGGTCTTCTCGACCAAGCCGACCTTCTTGACGCTCTGGTACGAGTCCAACAGCGCGGGCGCGAACGCGGCCGGCGAGTTCGCCTGGGTGGCCATGGACTACACGACGGGGCTCAGCAGCTTCTACCAGAATCGGCCGCTCTACGTCCGGTTCGGCGCCGCGTACCCCGGGTACAATTCGTTCTATGCAGCGGGTGGCTGGGGGACGTCCGCGTGGACGATCCCGGTGGCGGTCGACACCTTCAACACGACGCTCGGCATGGCTCTGAGCAACGTTTCGTCCGTCCAGATCGCCACGTGGAACGACTACGGCGAAGGGACGATGATCGAGCCTACGGTCGAGTTCCAGTACGGCTACCTGACGGCCCTCCAGCAGACCCTGGGTGTCCAGGGGTATTCGATGTACGAACTTCAGTTGATCGCCACTCTCTTTCAGCAACGAAAGATGTACGCGGGGGACGCGGGGAGGCAGGCGCAGCTGGACCAGGCGTCCACCGATCTCGCCAACCTCGCGGTGAACCAGGCGGCCACCATTCTCGGTGCTCCGGTGAGCAGCAGCAGCGGGAGCGGAGGAGGAAGCACCAGCAGCGGGAGCAGCAGCAGCGGGTCTTCCGGCAGCGGCGGGTCGACGAGCGGCGGCTCGACCGGCGGCGGCTCGACCGGCGGGGGCTCGACGAGCGGAGGGAGCGCGCCCGGTGGCAGCACGAGCAGCGGCGGGAGCGGCGGCTCGGGATCGGGCGGCAACAGCAGCGGCGGATCCACCGGGTCCGGGAGCGGCGGGCAGGGCCCCGGGGTCGACGGTGGCCAGGGGGACCTTGGCGACTCGGGCACCGGGTCGAACGGCGACAACCTCATCGGCCCCGACAGTGGATGCAGCTGCCGCGCATCGGGTGCCCCCGGCAACGACCGGGCGGCGTTCGTCGTGCTGAGCCTATGCGCCGGAATCGGCGCACGCCGTCGAAGGACGCGCGCCGCGTCACTGCCCCACTGACCCTTCCGGGGCGCGTGCGCCCCTCATCGGGCGGGATCCGGGGTCGTCGCGAACAGCTCCGCGATGCGAAGCGCCAGGCCTCCCCGGTGAACGGTTTCGCGAGAACAGGGAAAGGCAGAGTCGCGTCGCCGGTGCCGGGCACGAAGCCGGTGATCAGCAGAATTCACGCGTCCGGGAAGCGGCCCGCGAGATCGCGCGCGAGCGCCACGCCGTCGTCGCGTCCAAGCACTACGTCGGTCAGGATCAGATCGATGCGCGCCGGAAATCCCGCGGCGAGCTGCAGCGACTCGTCGGCCGATCCTGCCCCCATCGCCGCGTGTCCCTGCCATTCCAGCTCGTGCACGATGCTTCCGCGCACGGCGGCGTCGTCGTCGATCAGCAGGATCGTCAGCTGTCGTGCCAGCGTGGGGGGCGCGACGCGGCCCTCGACGGGGAGCGGCTCCACACTCCGCAGCAAGAGGACGGAGAAGCGGCTTCCCGCGCCCGGCGCGACCCCGACGAGCCGGCGCAGCAGCCCTCTCCACGTCGGCGAGCACGCGCTCGGGCTGAAGAACGCGTGGTGACAGCGGCTGCCGCCGCAAGAAAGCGAGCAGCTGGCGGGCCAGGGCGCCAGCGCGTGGTACCGCGGCTTCGATGCCGTCGAGCCCCCGTTGTCGCTTCACCCGTCGGAAACCGACCGATAGCGCGCGACAGGCCCCGTTTATAGGCGCGTATGCACGGTGATGGGCGGGAGGTCTTCAGTGTGCACGGCCGCGCGCAGGCTCTCGAGCACGCGCGCGGGGCGTCCGTAGGATCGAGCGCGCCGACCAAGGCGGCTACGTCGACGGCGCCGTCCGGGATCTCCAAGAACTCGATCAGCCCCCTCGCATTCCGGCGCTCACCGAATCCAGCACCAGCCAGCCAACGCATGACGTCGCGACAACCGCCTCCCGCTCTTCCCGCGTCCCGGCCTCGCGCTCTGCTTCGCCCAGCATCGCGCGATTGTACAGCGACCGGCCTTGGAGCTGGACGCAGGCCCGCGAGTCCCGCATATTGGCTGACGCCCGTGCGTGGGCGGAGGGCTCGATGCGTCGACAGACCTTTGACTTCGCTGCGCTATGCGCCGCCGCGTTTGTGACGGCGTGCGGGACGGACGCAACGTCGTCGGGAAACGCAGATTCAGGTATCGACGTCGGTGCAGGCAGCGGAAGCAGCGGCGGCACCTCGAGCGGCGGAGGCAGCAATAGCTCCACCGGCAGTGGCAGCGGCGGCAGCGGCGGCAGCAGTGGCAGCAGCGCCAGCGGCGGCAGCAGCGGCGGCGCAAGCAGCGGAAGCCGTGATGGGGGAGACACGGTCGACGGAAGCACTCCGCCGATTGACGCCGGCGTTCCCATGGATGCGGCGGCGGAGGCAGGAGACGCCGGCGGAGGCAACCGTTTCGTCTGTCCGAAGGGGCCGTTCCCCCCTCCGTCCGCGGGGACGAGCCAGCCGGTGTGCAGCAATTTTTCGTTCAACTACGACCTGCAAGACGGTCCGACGTGGGTCACGAGCGAGCAGGCGTTCTTCTTTTCCAATTACGTCCGCGGCGCTGCCGGGCCGGGAGACATCATCAAATACACGCCCGGGGGGCAGTGCGAGACGTGGCTCGCAAACGTCGGCTGCAACGGTCTGACGTCGGCATACGACGGCACTCTGGTCGCGGTCTGCCAGGCGTCGCGGTCGGTTATTTCGTTCGATCTGCGCACGAAGCAGCCAACGACCCTCGCGAGCATGTACCAGGGAAAGCTCCTGGATTCGCCCAACGACGTCGTCGCGCATAGCAGCGGGGCCATCTTCTTCACGAATCCGACCTACGAGCTCGGACAGCGCCCCTCGGGCGTGGGCCCCGCGGAGTTCTATATCGATGCCAAGGGCTCCTTGAATCTGATCGCGATGCCCCCCGCGGGCCAGCAGCCGAACGGAATCGCGCTCTCACCGGACGAAAAGCGCTTGTACGTCGAACAAGACTCCACTGGAGTGGTGGTCTACGACCTCGACGCCAACGGCGCCCCGACCTCGAGCGCTCGCCCTTTTGCCGGGACGACCGACGGGATTTCCGTCGACTGCGCCGGAAATCTCTACTTGTCCGGCGGAACCATCGTCGACCCCACGGGCGCGCAGATCGGCAGCTTCCCCGGCGGTGGCAGCATGGCCGCCTTCGGCGGCGCAGACGGCCAGACGCTGCTCGTCGTCGGCGCGGGAAGCGGGACCTCGGTGTCCACCGTGCAGATGAACGTCCCGGGTCCACCTCACTAGAGCGATCGGGAGCGAGGACGTTGGCGGCGGCGGCGCGTTGTGGCGTTTGCGATGCAGACCAGTGCAAGCGCTCACTTCGTCACGCCGGTTTGCCTTTCTGGAAACGGCCCGGAGATGCCGGGCGAGAGCTCGACCGAAGCCCTGCGGCTTCGAGTGCGGTGAGAAGGCAAAAATTCCGTGCCGCCGATCGCCTCGACGCTCAGGCGTGCGACTCGATTCGGTCTCGTTTGCGCAACCCCATGCATGCGCTGAAGAAATGGGTATTCGGTTTCAGGGGGCCGTCATCTGGGGACGTGCTACGCCAGGCGACGCCGAAGGTCAGCGCGGATGCCGAACGCCAGGACAAAGCCTTCCCATCGGCCGGACCCGCGAGGGGCGTCGCGCGCGCCGTCGTCGCAGCCGCCGCGATCGTCGATCGCGCGCCTCAACGAAGCGCTCGCAGACGCGGAGAAAATGGCCCGGCGGGTCGATCGTATCCTCGAGGAGGATCCCTTCGCGGCTTCGCTCCTGGCGCGCGAGTACCTTTCGCTGGTCGAGGAGCTGGACGTGAACCCGCTCAATCAGCGCGGCCGCACGGACGCCTGGACGTCCGCGTTCGTTCGCCTGCGCTTCGCGGCCAAGCTGCTCAACAATCACGACCTGCGCGGCGACGGTGAGGCCTACCTCGTCGCACGGGCCGAGGAGCGGCGCCTGTTCACGCTGTTCGGGACCGCGCCGCGCGCCCAGCTCACGACGGTTCGCGGCGAAGTGCGCAGAAGGCGAGCGCAGGGGCGCGCGCTCCGGATCGGCGCGTGGCTGTCGATCGCGGGGGCGCTCGCCGTGCTCGGCGTCGCGTTCGTGCTCGGCCACGTCTGGATCGCCATCGCCGGCGCCGCGGCCGGTGGGCTCGCGGCCATGGGAGCCTTCACCGCGGCCGACTCCGTCGGGCGCGCTCTCGGGGAAGCGACGCAGCGCGCGGCCAAGCTAGAACGCGGAATTTCCGGACTCGCGGCCTTCGAGAAGAGCGACACGGGACGCGGGATTCTCCAGCGGATCCAGCGCGAGCACCCGCTCCTCGTGCGCACGTCGCTCGGCGAGGTCAGCTCGGCGCCGCCGCCGGCGAGCGGATCCGTGCGTCGCGCACCTTGAGTGTGCGCCGGCGCCGGAACGCTAGTTCTCGTTCAACCAGGCCTCGTACGCTTTGAAATCGTAGTCCCGTCCGAGAAAGTCCTTCACCAGGATCGCCGCGTCCTTGCTTCCTCCGGGCGCGAGCACGAGATCGCGGTACCTGCGATCCGTCGCAGGGTCCATCAGGCCGCTCGTCTTGAACGCCGTCAGCAGGTCCTTGGCGATGACGAGCGACCACATGTACGTGTAGTAGGAGGCCCCGTACCCGTTCAGGTGCCCGAAATTGTCGTGAAAGTGGGTGCCCTCCACGAGGGGGAACAGAGCATACGTCGCCTGCAAGGCCTTGGTGTATGCCGAGAACTCGAGCTTCGCCGGATCGCGCTCCTGGTGCAGGCCGAGCGACAGCGCAGCGTAGAACATCTGCTGGCGCGCATCCGAGCCCTTCCCGAACTCGTGGGCGCTGCGCATCTTGCCGACGAGCTCCGCGGGGATCGGCTGCTTCGTCTCCTTGTGTTTTGCAAACGTCGCGAGCACCGTCGGGTCCCATGCCCACTCCTCGAACATCTGCGAGGGGGCCTCGACGAAGTCCCACTCCGTTGCGACGCCCGAGAAGGCCGCCCAGCGCTGCTTGCCTCCGAAGATGTGGTGCATCAGGTGCCCGAACTCGTGGAACATGGTCACGACGTCCTCGTGGCTCATGAGCGCTTCGCCCTTCTTCGGATCGGGGAAGTTGCACACGAGCGCGCTTTCGGGGAGTTGGACGCCCGCGATCCCCGAGGCGATCGCGAACTGCGCGGCGTGCTTGTACTTCCCCTCGCGGGGGTGAAGATCGAGGTAAATGCGCCCGAGTTTGTCGTCGCCTTGGATCACGTCGTAGACGTCGACGGACGCATGCCAGCGCGGCGCGTCGGGGGCCGGCCGGTACGAGATGCCGTACATCCTCGCCGTGATTGCGAGCAGGCCATCGAGCGTCTGTGTGAACCCGAAGTAGGGCCTCACCGCCTGCGAGTCGAACGCGTGCTTCTCCCGCTTGACCTTCTCGGCGTAATACCACTTCTCCCAGTCCTCCACGTTCTGGGCGTCCGGGTCGTCCCTGCGCTTGCGCGCGAGCAGCTCGGCGTGATCGCGGCGCGCCCGCTCATCGGCCGCGCGCGTGATCTTCTCGATGAAGTCGCGCGCTCCGCGGCCGGTGCGGATCATGCGCGGCTCTGTGTCGTAGTCCGCCCAGTCGTCGTACCCGAGCGTCGTCGCGAGCTCCTTGCGTTGCGCGAGGAGTTGCCGGAGCACCTCGTCGTTGCTCGGGTAGCCTCGGTTGAGGAAGGCCAGGTAGAGCGCCTTGCGCGCCCCGGCGTCCTCCGCGTAAGCGCGGAACGGCTTGCAATCCGGGTAGTCGGTCGTAATCGTGATCTTGCCGTCGGGACCCGGCGGGTGCGCACGGACGTAGTCATCGGGCAGCCCCTCGAGCTGCGCCGGATCGAGCTTCACCGAGCGCACGTCTTCGCGGATGTTCTTGTCGAATTCGAGGCCGGTCGCGGTCATCGCATCCGACAGCGCCTTCACGCGGTCGCGTGTCGCCTCGTCCTTGTCCACGCCGGCGCGGCGAAAATCGCGAAGCGTGTGCGAGACCATGCGGCGGGTGACCTCGTCGGCGTGCGAGACGTCTACCGCGGAGAGCGCCGCGTAGAGCGCCGGGTTCTGGCTGACCTCGGTCTGGTACGAGGACACCTCCTTCACGCATCGCTCTGCCCCCGCGCGAAAGGTGGGGTCGGGGTGGACCTCGGAGAGCAGCGCGGCCTTCTGGCCGGCGTTGCCGAGGTGGATCGCGAGCGTGTTGTACGGCTCGAGTGTATTGGCCACGGTACGCGGCCCGCCGGCGGCGAGGACCTGCGCGAGGAGACCTTTCGCTGCGTCGATACGACCGCGGCACTCGTGGAGAAGTTCGTCGACGGGGGTGCTCATAGCAGGGCGCGCTCTAGCTCGAAGAGCAAGCGTAGCTCGCGAACGCTCGCTCCAGCGCTGCGGCTTCAGCTTCTTCATAGCAGGTCGCATTCCCGAAGACTCAGGTCGTCGCGGCGACCGTGCGCCGGCCGCTCACGAGAACCTCTTCCCGACCGTCGTCGTCGACGTGCCGCACGAGGCGATAGGTCGTGTTCCCGTCGGCGCGCGCGACCTCGGGGGCAGCAATCAGGAGCTGCAGATCGAGCGCTTGGCACAAGTCGAACAGGACGGCGAGGTTATCCTGCGACAAACGGTTCGCTTCGTCGAGAAAGAGAAAGCGGAGCGAGCCGCTCCCGCTCTTTTTCCGCAAAAGTTTTGCGTCGCGTTCCCACTCGGTCAGGATCACCATCATCAGCGCAGCGCCGACGCCTATGGCCTCCCCCGTCGACAGACGAGCAGGCGACGCAGTCTCCCACTCTTCGCCGTGTACCTGCCTGCGAATCTCGACCGCGAGCTCGACGTATTCTCGATAGTCGAGGACGCGGTTGGCGCCGCCGGCGCGCCCTCCTCCGTAACGTCGGAAAATCTCGTCGAGCGCATCTTCGATTGGCATCGTTGGCCGAAAGAGCAGCTCCTGAACGGCGCCCTCCCGCAGAGCCGCCAGAACTTGCGCCATCCGCTCGACGCGGCGTGCCTGCACTCGAATGCCGGTGATGCTTCCGAACCGAACACCGTCGAGGTGCTGGTTCAGCCGGCGTACTTGCTGGCCCGCCCGCCGAAGTTGTACTTCGATCCCTCGCGCGACGTCGGCGGATGCCCCGCGCAGGTCGCCGTCCTGGCGATCGAGCCGCTCCTCCAGCATCTGCAACTCATGACGCAACCGATCGAGCGCCTCCAGCGGTTCGGGGACCTCCCCGAGCTGCGCCGGCAGCCGCAGCTTGATCCAGTCGCGCACGGCCAGCCAGGCTTCGACGAGTGCCTCCGTCGAGGCTGCGCTCCTGGCCTCGCGGACGGTGGCGGCGCACTCGGCTCCGCCTGGCGACCCGACGAGCCGATCTACGAGGACTTCGGCACGGCTGCGAGCCTCGGCGAGGAGCGCCACGCTCGTTCGTCCCTCGTACGCCGTTGCGGCACGCGCGAGCAGAGCCTCGCGAAGCACGCCTGCGGTCTCGGCACGGTGCCTCGCGTGCTCCCACCGTTCTGCGGTGGGCCGCGCGGCCTGCTCCTCCGCGGCCAGCGCGCGAGCCGCAAACTCCGCCGCTCGCAAGGCGGCGACGTGCCGCTCCGCGACGAGGGCGCCCTCGGTCGCCAGAGCGCGCTCCAGTCCCTCGAGGGCCTCGTGCTCCGCGCGATGGCGCGCGACCTCGTGCTGGAAGGCCGCTACCGACGACTCCGATACCTCCGCCGGCCCGTCCGGCGCGAGCTCGCCCTGGAGGCGCGCGACCTGCGCCTCGATTGCCTGGCGCGCCGCCTCGGCCTGCTGTGCCGCCGCGGTTGCTCGCTCCCACTCCGCCTCTGCTGCGCGCAGGGCCGACTCTCCCTCGTGCAGCAATTGGCGTGCGCGGGCGAGCTGGAGCTCCAGCGCCGGGACGATCGCGCCGCGCTCGGTGAGCGCGCCCTCCAGACTTCGGAAGGAGAGCGCGCCTCGGCTGGCCGAGAACTCCTGGAGCGCTTCGCACGCATGAAAGAGGCGCTCGCGTTCGCGATCGAGCCCCTCGCGGGCTGCAGCACGCGAGGAGAGGTCGTCTTCGCCGGGTGGCGCTGCGCGAAGCGAGTCGATGAGCAGCGCGAGCTCCCGCCGGGGTACCTCGGTGCGCGCCAGCTCGTCGCGCGCTTGCGCCGCGCGATTCAGTCGGTCCGAGAGTTCGCGCGCGCGCGCGGCGTAGTCCGGCGGCTCGAGCAAGAACGCCTCCCCGAGGAGCTTGCGAAGAGTCTCGACGCGCACGCGGAGCGCCGCCGCGTGCTTCCGGGCATCGCGCGCCGATTCCAGGGACGCGACCTCGGTCGCCTCCGCAACCTCCATATCGGCACGGGCGGCGGCCAGGGCTTCTGCCGGTGAACCGGCATCGAGCGCTCTGCCTTCTTCGAGGAGGCGATCCGCGTCGCGCGACAGAGCCTCGATCGCGCGCAGCGCGTCGGTCGCGGCATCAAGCTCCGAGGCGAGAGCGTCCGCGTGCGCGCGCACGTCCATGGCCCGCTGCTCGCGCGCCCGTCGCCCCAGCGTCGGACGCTCCGGCAGTCTCGTCACGCGGACCGCACGGCCCTCGTGCACGACAACGTCGCGCCCTTCGATCGACGCGGCGGCCGGCGAGTCGCCGATCGACGGGATGGCGGCAGCGCTCCGAACCAGCCATACGCTCGCCAATTCGCGGTCGCCGGCGGCGAGCTTTCGAGCCGCTTCCTGCGGGTCCTCGACCACCAGCGCATCCGCGAGCGGCCCGAGCTCGGCTTGCGCGCGCGCCGCGTCCGACGGTTCGAGGTCCTCGAAGCGCGCCGCGAGCAGCTCGGCGTCCAGTTCGTCCCGGAGCCGCAGGAGGTCTGGGTGCACTCCAACGGCGTGCGACTCGAGGGCTTGCGCCTCTCCCACGAGCTCATTGCGCCTGCGCTTCGCGGCGGCGACTCTCGCGCGCGCGGCATCACGATCCTGGGCGAGGCGCGCTCGCACCGCCGCGACCGCCTCTCGAGTGCGCGCCGGGAGGCCGAGCGCCGCCTCGAGCCGCTCGACGACCGCGACGAGTTCGCTCCATCGCACCGCGAGGTGGTCCAGCTCGGTCATGCGGCGGCGCGCTTCGTCCCGCGCGCTGCGTGCCGCCTCGGCCCGTGCCTCCTCGTGCCGCCCGGCTTCTTCGGCCGCTCTCATCTTCGTCTCGGCGTCGGTCAGTTGCCGTTCGACGAACGAGCTCGCGCTGTCCCCGCCGGGCGCGGGGGCCACGCCGAGCGCGGCGGCGCGCCCAGAGGCCGCCGCTTGCCTTTCGGCCATGGCGAGGGCTCGATCGCGTTCGGCGGCGAGATCCGCGAGGCTGGACTGCCCCGCCTCCAGGTCGGCCAGGCGTGCAAGCTCGGCGCGCCCGCGATCGTGCGCGTGTGTCGGATGGACCTCCCCCGCGAGAGCCTTCAGGGCGCCGAGCGCGCGCTCGTAGTCGGCGCGACGCACGCGTGCGGACTCGAGGTCGCGGTCGACCTCGGCGCGTCGTTCGTCGATTTCTCGAAGCGCGATGCGAGAGCGCTGCAGCGCGCCGTCGGCGGTTTGCTCGTCCAGCGTCGAGTCGCCGAGCGCGGTGCGCGCGTCGTGCAACCGCCCCATGGCGCGGCGGTACGCCTGGACGTTGCGATGAATCTCTTCCAGGCCGCTTTGCAGGTCCGCAAGGCCGCGGGCGGCGCGATCGCAGTCCTGGCCTGCGATGTCGCGATCGCGAAGACGGGCCCCGCGCGTCGCAGCGGCTCCCTCCTGCGCGAGGCGCGCGGCGCGCGCTGTCTCCGCGGCCGTCCGTCGCTCCTCACCCAGCTCTCGAATCCGGTTCAGGATGGAATGCGCCCGCAGCTCTCGGTCGAGTCGAATCGTGGCCTCGTGGCGCGCGGCGTTGGCCTGCCCCAGCTTCGCCAGGACGGCCTCGTGCTGTCCCTTCAGGTCTCGGGAGGCGTCGCTCAGCTCGCGCGCCGAACGCTGGGCCTTATCCAGCCGCGACCGGGCCTGTTCGACCTGCGCGGCGTGCTCCTCGGCGGCCGTACGCGCGCCCAGCATGCCCGCCGCGAGCATCGTCTGCCCGGCGTCGAAGACCCCCACGAGCTCCCGCTCGAGGCGCCGTGCCTCGCCGACCTCGATTCGCGTCCGATGGCACGCCTCGAGGTTGGCGCGCATGAGTGTCAGTACCTCGCCGAGCCCCGGCTCCTCTTTCAGCAAGAACGTGCGAAGGTCGGTCGTGAGCGCTCGGGAGATCCCTCCAGTCATGCTCGTCCGAAGCATCTCGTTGAGCTTGTTCCGTTCCTCGTCGGTCCCCAGGCGAAGCGGAGTCACGCCGCGGTCGAACAGCGCGCCGAAATATTCCTTCGCGGTCTCGAAGACGTCGATGCGGGCCCCCAGGCGAGCGACGTTCGTCCGAAGCTCGTCCAGCTCCGGCACGACCTCGTCCGCGCCGTCGCTGATCAGCAGGATTTCGCGCAGGCGGTCTTCGATATGGGGACCGGACACGACGAAGGGGACAAGGTGCAGGGTGGGCTCCGCTTTGCGCAGGAGTTGAACGCCCGCGACGATCCGCTCTCCGCCGGCGAGCTCGATCTCCAAGGCGGCGTACGACGGCCGGCCGGCAGCTCCGAGGCGGCCCCACACTCCCTTGTCACCGCCCGTCGCGCCGCTCTCGCCGACGTTCGTGAAGCGCAGCCTCGACATGTCCGGCAAGAGAGCCACGTATGCAGCGATCATGACCGTGGTCTTGCCGGCGCCGTTCGCCCCCTCGAGCGCGGTGACGTGCCGGTCGAGCCGGTACCGCTCGTAGAAGACGCCCTTCCAGTTCACGAGCGCCAGCGCGGTCGCCCGCGCTCGGCTCATTCGAGTTCCTCGCTGTCCTCCGGCGCGAGCGCGTCGGGCTGCTCCAGGGCGTCGGGCTCGGTCTCCTCCGAGTCGGTGCCCTCCTCGGTCAGGACGAGCTCCCCGGCCGCCACGAGACTCGCGAGCGCCTTCTCCGGGGCAACGGCGGCGCGCGCCGGTTCGGCGAAGCGCATGAGCGCGGGACGAAGCCGCACCCGGGTCTCGTCGATCGCCTCGACGAAGCCAAGCGTCGCAAGTCGTCGGAGGGCTTCGGCGACTTTGCTGCGAACGGCCTCCTCCGCGACGCGTTCGTCGTAGCGCCGACGTTTCGGGTTCATGGCGCGCACCAGAGCGTCGGCGCCCATGACCCCGGCGAGCTGCGCGAGGACTTGCTCCCGCGTCACGACGCCGCTGTGCTCCACGCTGGCCGGATCCAGATAGAGGAGGGTGAGCGCTTGCCCGACGAGCATCTCACCCGAGGACAGGTGCCGCCTTCCGAGCCGGTCGGCCGTCGGCAGCAGGTAGAAGTACCCGTCGGTTCGGTGAATCAACTCGCAGCCGAAGCGCCGGTAGAAGCCCTCCAGGAGCGCCTGAGCGTCTACGAGGAACGCATACCAGTCGGCGTCGTCGCGATCGACGTGCCGCCCGCGGCGCAGCGCGAGATCGACGTCCGGGAACGGATCCGCCTCGATGACGTCCTCAAGGGTCACGAACCCGCTCATTCCGGCTCCCCGAGGGTCCACTCTTCGATCTCAAGCCCGCCCTCGATGGGAACCCAAGGACGTTCTGCGCGTGCATCCGGACGCGATACGCGTGCGGCGGTGTATGCGATCCGCCCTGCCGCGACGAAGCGCTGCGACTCGGGGAGCTCGCTGGTCAATCGGGTGGTGAGCTCGCCCAGGCCGCGGACCCCCGAGGCCATGACGGCGCGGACGTCCGTGTCCAGCTTGGTCTGCGGATCTTCCGCCGGTTCCTCGGAGAGCGCCGGCTCGGGTTTGGGCCGGCGCCGTCGGACAGGAGGACGTTCCCCCGCGGGTGGCTCGACGTCGCGAAGCAGCCGTGGTGCGGGCGCCGCCGCGACCATGAGCGCGAAGGGCCGCCCGCCCTGGCCCGCGAGCCGTTCGCGGACTCGGTGGGTGGTGACCCGCGAGGGGTCGATGCGCACGATGTCACGCAGGAAGCGCAAGACGTACTGGTAGTACCCCGACCAGGCGCGCTGGCGGGCCGCTCCCCAGGCAGCGATTCGATCGACCTGATCGGCGATCACTCGGCAAGTCTCCTCCGCATCCTGGACACCGGCGGCAACGGACGCGTCCTGGATTTCTTGAAGCGCGGCATGGAGATCGTGAGCGTCGCGCAGGAGCACCTGATTGAGCTCCCGCAGCGTCAGGCTCGTAGCGTCGAGGAGGGACTGGCAGCGGTCGACCGCGCCAAACCAGTCGGCTTGAAGGAGCGCGGCGATTTCGTGCTGGAGTTGCTCCTGCCGAAGGTCGAACCCGCGCTGCCGTCGCTGAATGCCGGAGACGAGCTCGGCGATCGTGACGCGCAAGGGGCCCACGACGCCGCCGCGCCAGGCCTCGGGATCGCGTGCGCAACGCGCGGCGGAGACGACGCTCGAGAGGCTGGCGAGGAGCGTGTGGGTGAGCAGGGTCAGGTTTTCGTGCGTCAGGGTCTCGTCGTCGAGAAAAAACTCGACGATGCCGGTAGCCAGACGCGTCAGCACGTACTCGCCCGCACGAAGGACGCCGGCTCCATCGACGCGCGCGAGCATCCGTTGCTCCCGAAGACGGCGGATGGCGTGCGTCGCCCGTCGCGACGCTCCGCCCTCGGGCTCGATGACCGCATTCGCCTGCTCGAACACGTCCACCAAGTGCTCCTCGGGAAAGGACGCCAACGAGCCGCGCTCGGACCGCAGGTACAGCGCGGCGAGGAAGCAGAGATCGGGTGTCTCTAGCTCGACCGCGACGCCGCGCTGCGCGAGCGACGAGAGGAAGTGCTGCGGGTCGGGACGTGTTTCGGCCACGGAGAGGGGGAGGCGAAGGGGGCGGTAGCTTACATTCCCGACGCTTGGAGCTCCAGCCCGCAGGTCGGCGGCTCGCACGCGCGCGAGGGCGCCGACCGAACGGAGGTCGCGCCTCGCTCGAACCCCTCCGTTTTTTTGCGCGCCCACTCTCGTCCATCGGACCGGGCTCGGTCGTTGTCGCGGTAAGAGAAGTCGCAGGTGGGGCTGTGGGGTGCGCCCCCGCCAGCGGACGGATCGTGTCGCGCACGTGAACCCGTCGAGCAGGCCAGGCCGTCGCTCGCTCGCAACAGCCCCGAGGAGCCATCGATGAGACTACATCCCGCGGTAAAGACGCTTCGCAACCTCGCTCTCCCGGCGCTTGCCGCTGCGCTCTCTTCGCTGCCCGCGTGCGGCGACGGCAGTACGAGCACCGAGCCGATGATGCGAGCACCTGCGCCTGCCTCCGTGGCCGCGAATTCCGCCGGAGTGAATGCGCGACGCGGGGTCGCTCGCGGCGCCAGCGTCGAGTGGGTCGACTTGATCGAACAGGACCGGCTCCGGCCGGCCAATTCCGAACCGCCCCGCGCGATCCCCCGACAGCCGCGCGCCCATCTCGCCCCGACCGGGGAATCCCCCGCTCGGTCTGGGGAAAGGCTGATGACGGTGACGAGTCAGCCCACGACGCCGTCACCCTCGCCCCTCGCGAGCTTCGACGGCCTGGACGACAACTTGACCGTGATCCCGCCCGATACGATGGGAGCCGTCGGCCCGAACCACCTGCTGGTGACCCTCAACCAGGGGCTCCAAGTTCAAAATCGATCGGGCGCGGTGCTCAGCTCCGTCTCTTGGTCCACGTTTTGGTCTCCGGTCTTCTCGGGCTTCGCGTTCGACCCGCGCGCCGCCTACGATCCAGTCGCCAATCGGTTCATCGTAACGATGGGCGGCAACGCATTTTCGTCCTCGTCGAGCGTTCTCATCGCCGTGACGAAGACGTCCGACCCGACCGGCGGCTGGAACGTCTATCGCGAGGACGCCGATCCGCAGCACCTCGCCTGGGCCGACTACCCTCGCGTGGGCTTCAACGCGAACTGGATCGTGATGCAGGCCAACATGTGGCAGGTCTCCGGCGGCGCCTCTTCTTCCGACGCCGGTGGGGCGCACATCTGGGCGTTCAACAAGCAGGATCTCTACGCCGGCACGACAGCGGCTTTCACGATGTTCGCCGTTCCGGAGGTTCAGTTCGCGAGCTACGACATCGCGCCCGCCGTCACGTACGACGCGACGGTGCAGGTGGAGTACCTCGTCGAGGCGTACCCGAATCCGTCTTCCAACCCGTTGTTCCGCGTCTACCAGATCAGCGGCCCGGTGGGCTCCGAAACGCTCACGCAGCCGGCGACCGTCACGGCGCCACAAAATTGGGCGCTCGGGGCTGGGTCGATGTCCGCGCCGCAGCTCGGGAGCTCGACGCTAATCGAGGTATCGGACAACGGCATCCTGAACCTCGTCGAGCGAAACGGCTCGCTCTGGGCGGTCCAGGGCATCTACCCCGACCCGAATTCGACGCGAAGCTCGGTCCAGTGGCTGCAGATGACGCCCGCGGGCACGATCCAACAATTCGGGCGATTGGACGATCCGACCGGGACGGTGCACTACGGATATCCGAGCATCGCGGTCAACGGCAACGGCGACGTCGCGATCGGCTTCTCGCGCTTCACCGCGAGCCAGTATGCGAGCGCGGCTTATACGGTGCACGCTGCGTCGGATCCGGCCGGAAGCCTGCGCCCGGAGACCGTGTTCCAGACGGGGTTGGCCCCCTACGTGAAGCTCGACGGCACCTTCACGAACCGCTGGGGTGACTACAGCGCAACGGTTGCCGATCCGACCAACGACGCGCAGTTCTGGACGATTCAGGAGTTCGCATCGACGCCTTCCGGGGGTACGAGCCGCTTTGGAACGTGGTGGGCTGAGCTATCGATGAGCACCACTGGGAGCGGGGATGCCGGCCTCGCGAGCTGCATCCCCTCGGTCGCAAACGGGAGCGTGGTCACGCAGCAGGGCAACACCAGCGTTCCCGGCCCGAGCTTCAGCTACACCGCGCCGTCCGCTCAGGGCACCCTGCTCGTCGTCCACTTCGACGACGGCTCGGGTGGTACGCCGCCCACGGCGGCCACGTACGGCGGTCAGTCGCTCACGCTCCTACGCACGACGGCGGACGCGAACGGGGGCCAGCAGCAGATCTGGTACCTGGTCGCGCCGGCCGCAGGGGCACACACGCTCGCGTTCACCACCACGGGAGCCAACGTTCCGTTCGACCTCCAGGCGGAAACGTTCGAGGGCGTGAAGCCAAGCTTGCCGATCGACGCCGTGACCTCGGCGGGCAGCTCCTCGTACTCCACGCGGTACACGACCAGCCTGACCACTCGGCACGCCAACAGTCTGATGGCGGACTTCCTGTCCTTCGGCAGCGGAGATCATCCGACCGTGACTTTGGGCAGCGGGCAGACCCAAGCCTATTACGTCGCCGCTTCGCCGTCGGACGCTCTGTCCTCGGTGCTGCCGGCCTACGTCTCCACGACGTACAGCCAGTCGTACACGTTCCAGTGGTCAGAGATCGTCGACTCCACATCCGTGGAGATCGTTTCCTCGTGCGAATAGGCAGCCGAGCGCCCGGCCCGAATGACTCGAGCTGAAGGGGGGGGCCCCAGGTTGCACTCTGGCGCGCGCCGGGCGGATCGACGCGGAGGTGCCCGCGTTTCTGAAATAGGGTAGGCCTACCCTCGGACGCAGCATGATTTCCAGTAGGCCACCGTCTGCGCCGCAGCCTCGGTCTCCTTTCCCTTCTGCGACCCCTGCGAAACCCGCGCCCGCGGTCTTGGAGTCGCTGGCGCACGGAGCCTCCGTCCGTCTGGCGGGGGTGCGGCGCGCGTTCAAAGGCGGGGTCGTCGCCATCGACGGCGTGAATCTCGAAGTCGGCCTCGGGGAGTTCGTCGCGCTCCTCGGTCCTTCAGGCTGCGGCAAGTCGACGCTCCTGCGACTCGTCGCTGGCCTTGATCAGCCGGACGAAGGCGCCGTCGAGGTGGTCGGAGGCGGTGTTGCCTTCGTCTTTCAGGACGCGCACCTCCTTCCCTGGCGCACCGTACTCGAGAACGTCGCCCTCCCGCTCGAGCTCGCGGGTATAAGAGCGGGCGATCGGCTCGCGGAGGCGCGAGCCGCCATCGATGAGGTGGGGCTCGGCGACGCCAGCGGTCGCCGGCCGGCGGAGCTGTCGGGCGGCATGCGCATGAGGGTTTCGCTCGCTCGCGCGCTCGTCACGCGCCCGCGCCTCCTGCTCCTCGACGAACCATTCGCTGCGCTCGACGAGCTCACGAGGCACCGCCTCGACGACCAGCTCCGCGCGCTCTGGCTCGCGCAGGGGATGACCGTGCTCTTCGTCACGCACTCGATCACCGAGGCGGCGTACCTGGCCCAGCGCGCGATCGTCTTCTCGTCGCGGCCGGCGCGTACCGTGGCGGACGTTCCGGTGGACCTCGGGCGTGAGCGCGGCCCCGCCATCCGCACGGAAGCCTCCTTCGCGCGCGCCACGCGCGTCCTGTTCGACGCGCTCGAGCAGGCGGGAGCCTAGCGTGATCCGACGGGCCCTCGCGCCACTGGCGGCACTCGCCGTCCTCCTGTCGCTGTGGGAGCTCGCCGTGCGCGCCCTGCACGTCCCCGCCTACGTTCTACCGCCGCCCTCGGCCATCGCCGTCGCTGGTGGCGCCGAGGCGAGCACGCTGGCGGCGGCGGCCTTCTGCACGGGGCGGGCGGCGCTGCTCGGGTTTGCACTCAGCGCGGTCATCGGCGTGCTCGTCGCCGTCGTCCTCGCCTCTTCGCGGCTTCTCGAGCGGGCGCTCTACCCGTACACCGTCTTCTTGCAGACGGTGCCCATCGTTGCGATCGCGCCCATCCTGGTCCTCTGGTTCGGCGCCGGGTTCCGCTCGGTCGCTGTCTCGGCTCTCATCGTCTCGGTCTTCCCCGTCATCGCGAACACGCTCGCCGGTCTGCGCTCGGTCGATCCCGCGCTCGAAGACCTGTTCCGTCTCTACGGTGCGACGCCCACGGCAACGCTCGTCAAGCTCAGGCTCCCCGCTGCGGTGCCCCAGATCGTCACTGGCCTCCGGGTCGCGGCGGGCCTCGCGGTCATCGGCGCCATCGTCGGCGAGTTCGTCGCGGGCTACTCCGAGGAGGGCGCAGGGCTGGGCATCACCGTCATGGCGGCGAATCGCCAGCTTCGGACCGATCTCCTCTTCGCTGCCGTCCTTTCTGCCTCGCTGCTCGGCCTCGCCATGTTCGGTGCGGTCAACCTTGCCGGTTACCTTCTACTCCGCCGCTGGCATCCGTCCGAGAAATCCGACCGCTCATGAGCACACGCCGCCAGATCATCGCCGCATTCTCCTTGCTCGCCCTCGTCGCTTGCTCGAAGTCGTCGTCGGCGCGGCGCACCGGTGAGCACGCGCTCCTCGCGCTCGACTGGGTCCCCGAGCCCGAGTTTGGCGGCTTCTACGCGGCGCGCGAGAGCGGCGCCTTCAAGGCCGAGGGCCTGGATGTGGAGATTCAGGGGGGTGGCGCCGGCGTGCCGGTCGTGCAGATGGTTGCGTCCGGGAACGCGGAATTCGGCATCGCCGGCGCAGACGAGGTTCTCGCCGCGCGCGCGAGAGGCGCTGATGTCGTCCCCGTTTTCGCGGTCTACCAGACCTCGCCGCAGGGAATCATGGTCCACGCCTCCCGCGGGGCGACGACTCTGGCCGAGGCCCTCTCGGGGGGGACGCTCGCCATCGAGCCCGGGCTCTCGTATGCCGTTTTCCTCAAAAAGAAGATCGGTTTCGACAAAGTGAAGGTGGCCCCGTACGACGGTGGCGTCGCGCGTTTCGTCGCAGATGGGAGCTTCGCCCAGCAGTGCTACGCGACGAGCGAGCCGCTTGCGGCCCGCCGGCTGGGCAGCGACCCCCAGGTCTTCCTCGTCGCCGATCTGGGATTCGACCCCTACCTCGGCGTCGTCATCACGCGCACGTCGCTCCTCCGCGACAAGCCCGCGATGGTGAAGTCCTTCGTGACGGGCGCCCGCGCAGGCTGGGCTGCGTACCTCGCCGATCCGGCACGCGCTAACGCCGTCATGGGGAAGCTCAACCGGGCGATGGACGCCGAGACATTCGCGGCCGCTGCCGTCGAGCAACGACGCTTCGTCGAGAGCGACGACACGAAGCGGTTCGGCCTGGGCGCGATGACTCGCGCCCGCTGGGAGACGCTCGCAAAGCAGCTCGTAGACCTCGGACTGGTCGACAAGGCGGACGTCCCCGAGCTGCCGGCGCTCGACTGAGCGTTCGGCGAGGGGACCGTGGGGGTCGCAGCGGCCGGTCACCTCGACGACGCGGCGGGTGCGACTTCGCGTCGGTCGATTTCGTTGGAAACGACGGCGACGGCGTCTTCTGCGTGAACCCCGACGGGGCCAACGCAGAGCGGCCGCGCACCCATGGCCGTAAGGTGAGCGCGCGTGGCGTCGTCGAATCCGCCGGGATCGCCGAGGAAGAAGGCCGCGTCGGCGTGGTGGAGATCGGTGGCCGCGCGGATGTCCGGCGCGTGCGGTTCCAGAACGTAGAGCGTCGCCGAGCCCAAATCCGCGAGGACGGGGCGGAGACCTCCGCGTGCGAGAGCGATGCCCGGTCGCACATCGACGAATCTTCCGCCCGGTTCGTCGTTCCGGGTTGCGAGCACCTTCTTCGCCAGAACCGCGAGGCTGCGCTCGTCTGGGCGCAGGAAGCGCGCGTCGGCCCCGCGCACGCGCAGAGCGCGCGGCGCGAGCGGGCCGCCGCCGAGGACCAGATAAACGATTGCATCGCGCCGCACGCCGTGCGAGACGAGCAGCGCCGCGCGTATGCATCGCAGTCCGACATCCAGCCGTCCGCTCGATGCGGCGAGGTCGTCGAGCAAGAAGTCCTCTGACGCGACCGCATCCCTTCCGATGACGACGAAGCGCCGCATGCGCACAACGTAGTCGATTTCCACCTTGCCCTCCGCAAGCGCCGCTTGCGCGACGCGCTGCCGCTCGCCGTCTGACGAAGCTGCGCTGACGAGCGCTCATGCCGATCGAACGCCGGCGCCTTGGCCGCGCACAAGCTCACGACCGGAAGCGGTCGAACGTCTCCAGCACGAGCCCCGACCGCTCGAACGCGTCGCCGACGGTCGCGACGAACCTCGCCGCGTCCTGCGGAGAGGCTGCCTGATCGCTCACGAGGTCTGGACGATCGCCGACACGGTCGACGTCATCGATCGTGAACGCGTCCGGCGCGAAGGTGTCGATCTCCTCCCAGGCAAGCGGGGTCGCGATTGGCGCGCGCGGAAGCGCACGCAGCGAATACGGCGCGACGACGGTCGCGCCGGGGTTGTTCCTCAGCCAGTCGATGAACACGCGGCCGCCTCGCAGGGCCTTGCGGTACATCGTCGACAGCTCCGAGGCGTGGTCGGCAGCGAGGAGCGCGGCGAACTTCTGCGTCGTGAGTGCGATCGTCATGAAGTCAAGCGCGGGCTCGATCGCCGCGACGACGTGGTACCCCTTCGAGCCCGTGGCCACGGGCACCGCCGCGAGCCCGAATGCGGCGAGCTTCTCGCGCGTGAGGTGCGCGGCGCGACGTGCCGCGGCGAGTGCGCCCTCCGGGGGATCGAGGTCGATGACGACGCGATCGGGACGGAAGGCATCGGGCACGCGGCTGGTGGGTACGTGCAGCTCGATCGCACCCTGGTTCGCGAGATACGCGATGTGCTCCGCCTCGCGCACCACGGGAAAGACGGTCACTTCGGCCGGCTGCGAACCCCGCCGCGGGTGCTTCCTCGCCGCCGTCGGACTTCGTGGGACCGCGAAGCGCTCGATCGACGCGGGATAGTGAGCCGGGACGTTCTTCTGAAAGAAGCCGGGGCCGGCGAGGCCTTTGGGGTAGCGACGGATCGACAGCGGCCGCTCGCGAACGTGCGGCAGAAGTCGCGGCGCAATCCGCTCGTAGTAGCCGACGACATCGCCTTTGGTCCGTCCCACCTCGGGGAAGACGATCCGTCCTTGCGTTGGAGACATCGACCATGCGTGCACTTGCGCCGGCGGCGACGAGAGACGAGCCGGCACTGTACGCCCGTCGGCCATGCAAACGCCAACGGTCGACGGGCGGTGGTCGGTCCTGTGATCCCCGTTTCTCTCCGTTTCGCTCTCGATCGCGGACGCCCGAGGAGCGGGATCTGGCCAACACCCTCCGTCCGGCTATCGTCAGCTGGCGATCATGGCGACCGCAAACGATCTGTCCGTGCGCCAGCTCCAGTACGTCGTGGCCCTCGCCGAGACCCTGGGCTTCCACAAGGCTGCGGCAAAGTGTCACGTGTCGCAGCCCGCCCTCAGCGCGCAGATCCAGCAGCTCGAGTCCGTGCTCGGCCTCACGCTCTTCGAGCGCGGCGGGAAGAGGGTCCTGATCACCCCCGCCGGGCAGGACGTCGTGGCGAGAGCCCGCCGCGTCCTGCTGGAGCTCGAAGAGCTCCTGATGGCAGCCGCTCGTGCGCGAGAGCCCCTCACGGGAACGCTCCGGATCGGCGTCATACCTACTGTCGCGCCCTATCTCCTTCCGGAGGTCGCGCCCAACGTATCGGCGAGATACCCCAAGCTCGCGCTCGTCTATCGCGAGGAGAAGACCTCGGACCTCCTGCACCTCCTCCGCGACGGCTCGATCGACGCGGGGGTCGTCGCGCTCGAGGCGGACGTCGGCGATTGCGATCGCGCCGAGCTGGGAACGGACGAGTTCGTGGCGGCGCTTCCCAAAGGTCATCCGCTCGCCAAGAAGAAGACTCTCTCGCTCTCCGATCTCGAAGACGCCCTCGTCCTTCTCCTCGAAGAGGGCCATTGTTTCCGCACTCAGGCGCTCGCCCTCTGCGAAAAAGTTCGAGCGCGAGAGTGCCCGTTCCGCGCGACGAGCCTCGCGACGCTCGCGCAAATGGTGTCGGGCGGCGTCGGCATAACTCTTCTGCCGTCGCTCTCCGTTCCTGTCGAGAACCGTCGCGCCCAGCTCGAGATCCGGCGCTTCGCCAAGCCTTCCCCCAGCCGGACGCTTGCCCTCATATGGCGGCCGCGTGCGCCGTTCGCCGACGCCCTCAAGGAGCTGGCTCACTCGCTACGTTGGGACCGGGCGGTCTCCTCGGGGACGTGAGAGTTGATCAGAGGCCCTCGACGACGACGGCGCCGAGCCTGTCGCGCAGAGCCTCGTACGCGCGATGCGACCGGAGCTTGACCGCATTCACCGTGGTGCCAAGCGCGAGCGCGGCCTCCGCCATCGTCAACCCCTCGAGCTGAACGAGCTCGAACGCGACGCGATGACTTTCCGGGAGTGTCGCCAGCTCCTGCTCGACGCGTCGCACGAGACGGCGATGGCTGACGAGTTGCTCGGGGTGGCAGCCCGTGTCGGGGCGGCATGCGATGCGGAGCGCGTCCTCGGCGGTCATCAGTCGTTCTCTGCCTCGCACGCGGAAGCAGTCGATCAGCAAGCGCCGCGCGATCACGAACGCCCAGGGCAGGACGTCCGCGTCCGGGCAGAAGCGCCGCCGCGCCGCGTGCATCCTCAAGAACACTTGCTGCAGGAGGTCCTCGGCGCGCGTCTCGTCCTGCGTTCGTCGAAGGAGAAACCCGCGGAGCATCGGGGCGAGCAGGTCGTAAACCTCGCTGAACGCGTGGTCGTCCCCCTGCACATAACGAACCATGGCGGCGTTCGCTGCAGTTCGTACGCGAAGATTGGCGATTTCGCAACCGCACCGGTAAGGCATGCATCTTTCGTTAAGGCGCCAAAGTAGGCCACGCGAGACGTTCTTCCGATTGGATCGATAGCCCGTGACTATCGGCGCGACCTTTTCGGACGCGCCGCGCGGGCACGCGCCGAAGCGAGGCGTCTTGGCGGGTTGCTGACACCATTTCCCGGCAGCCTCGTATTCCATGCCCGCCGGCTCACGCGCTGCGCCACGCTGATGGGCGGCCTGTCGTCGCCAGGGGCACCGGCCGGCGCCTGCAAGGTTGGAGAGATCGTCAAGGTGCCCTACGTCGCGGACTACTTCTTCTACGAGAATGGCGACGGCGCTGGCCGCCGCTAACGGTTAATCGATTTTCCCATTGGAGGTTGCCGGGCGCTTCGAGGGTCGCGCCCGGCGCGGGCCGCCCCTTTTTCTTGGTCAGGAGAACGCGATGAATATCAAGAGTATCGGTTTTTTCGAAACGGCGGTGACGAGCTTGGCCCTGGCCTGCGCGGGATGCGGCAGCTCCAGCGGTAACGGCGAGACGTCGGATGCCGGCCAGACGGATGCCAGCCAGGCGGCCGATAGCGGCAGTCAGGGTTCGATGTCAGACGGTAGCGCGACCGAGGGGGGCGGCTCCGATGACGGCGGCTCCGCGCTCGACGGAAGCGACCTCGATTCTTCCTCCGGCGATGTCGCCGCGGAGAGCTCCACGCCGAGTGCGGTGCTGCCGGGTCCGAGTCGCGGGTCGTCGGTGGCGCTATCGCCGGACGACTCGGTGGCGGTCGTCACGAACCGCGATGTGGGGTCGGTGACGGTGCTCAAGATGTCCTACCCGACTGGCGGAACGCCGACGGCCGCCGTCGTCGGCGAGGTCAACCTGGGCGCGGGGTCGGAGCCGTGGCAGGCGGTGATCAGCCCGGACAACACGACCGCGTACGTCGTGCTGCGGCGCGATCAAAAGGTCGCGGAGATCACGGGCTTACAAGCGGCGCCCGCTCTCGGCAGGACCGTCGTCGTGGGATCCGAGCCCACCGGACTCGCGCTGACGCCGACGGGCGCTCGAGTCTGGGTGGCGAACTGGGTGGACGGAACCATCATGGGGGTCGACACCAGGTCGATGACGGTCGTGTCGACGGTCGATTTGAACGGGCCGCTCGTCGCATTCGGCTCGCTGGGGACGGTGACCTCGCGTCCAGGTCTCGCACACCCGCGTTCCGTGGCCATTACGAACAATGGCGACGCGAGCGATGCAGACGAGAGCATCTACGTGACCGAGTACTTCGGCCAGGTGCTCAGTCCGGAGGCAAGCGACGGCTCGAACGCCGACACACACAAGGTCGGCCTCGTGTATCGCGTACGTATCTCCGACAAGAGCGTCTCGACCATTTCGTTGTCGCCGCTCGCCGACATGGGCTTCAAAGACGAGCGCTCGGCCGCCGCGGGCTGCTACCCGAACCAGCTGCAGTCGATCACCCTCAATGGCGGCTTTGGATACGTCACATCGGTCTGCGCATCGCCCAAGGGGCCCACGGGGCCGAAGGTGACGACGACGGCGTGCACCACGGTCGCCGACTGCTCCGCGCTCAATCTGGTCGATCCGGCGTGCGTCCAGCCCACTTCGATTGCCACGGGCAGCGTGTGCGTGGACCTGGCGAGCGTGAAGACCACGACGGCACCGCTGGTCTCGGTGATCGACACCGCGAACAACACCGAGGCGACGGCCGGGACGGCGAGCCTCAACTCGAAGTTCCGCGACTATTACGTCAATGCCGGTGTACCCGACACCGCTCAGAGGCGGTATCCGCTCTTCGCCGACGATATGTCGTTCGTTCCAGGCACGGGCGTAGGGTACGTGAGCGCGAACGGCGCCGACGCCGTGTTCCGCGTCCAGTATGACGCGACCGGCGTCATCGCTGCGGTGGGCGCGTCGACAGCCAATTTCATCGACTTGAACCCGACCGGCATCGCGGCCGCGAGCGCGGGCGAAAATCCGACGGGAGTGGCAGTCAGCAACACGGGCAAGAGCGTCATGCTCGTCGCCAACGACGTGACCCGGGTGCTCACCGTCGTGGATTTGAAGACGCAGGCGATCGCCGGGGGCGCTGCGGCGCCGAGCGCCGTGGCGACCACCGCCCTTCCTGCGGCCGGGTCGGCGGGTGCCGCTCTGCTGAGGGGTAAACACTTCTTCAACACGGGCCTTGCGCGCTGGTCGCTCCGCGGACAGGCCTGGGGCGCGTGCCAGTCGTGTCACTCGGACGGTCTCACCGACAACGTGACGTGGTACTTCGCGCGTGGTCCGCGGCAATCGACGAGCCTGGACGGCACATTCAACAAGAACGACCCGACCGACCAACGTGTGCTCAACTGGACCGGCATCAACGACGAGCTCGCGGACTTCGAGCTGAACACGCGCGGCATTTCGGGCGGCGTGGGCGCCGTCGTCTCGGCAGTGAGCACGCCGCCGGCCACGGCGGATCGCATCGACATCCAGGCCGCCACTGCGAACAACGCCGGCCTAAATGGATCGGCCGCGAAGGCCGCCGACCCTCTCAACCCGCTTGGCCTCGCAGCGGCCTCCAAGCTCACGAACTGGGCCGACATCACGACGTACGTCCGGACCATCCGTTCGCCGCGTGCGGCGACCGGCCTCGATCCAAACAAGGTCGCGGCGGGGGCGGCCTTGTTCGCGGGTGACGGCGCGTGCCAGGGCTGTCACGGCGGGCCGAAGTGGACCATCTCCAAGCTCTTTTACGATCCGAGCCCCGCCACGAGCACCGCGCTGGATGCGAAGGCGTGGCCGGCTCTCAATGGCTTCCCGACGGCGCTGTTGCCGGCTGCGAAGCCCGCGGATCAAGTGATGCGCTTCGGCGGCGCAAACGCGGCCGCGTTCGACCAGCTCTTGTGCATCATGCGCCCGGTAGGGACCTTCGGCGTGGCCGAGCCAGGCGCAGGGATCGCGGAGCTTCGCGTCGACATGAGCACCGTCGCGCAAGGCGGCGGCGATGCCAACGGCGAAGGGAAAGGGTACAACCCGCCCTCGCTCCTCGGGATGGTCACCGGGGCGCCCTACTACCACGGAGGCAACGCTCGCACGCTCGAGAACGCGTTCAGCGCCCTCTTCTCGACGCACCATCAATCGCTCGCACCAAACTTCTTGACCGACTCCGATCCGGCGTTGCGTGCGACAAAGGTCGACCAGCTCGTCGCGTTCCTGCTCAGCGTCGACGGGGATACGACCGCGGTCGCAATCCCGCCCCTGGGGGCGCAAGGCGGCGACTTCTGCCAGGCACCGTGAACGGCCCGCTGCTCATCGGCTGGCGGAAGCCAATTCGGAGTGCGCCGAATGCAAGAAGGAGCCCCCTTCCTTCCAGGACTTCGAGAAAACTCTGCGCCTCGGAATCCGCAAGAATGGCAAGGAGCTCGAATGCGTTGGGATGGGGTCGCTCCGGCGCGGCGAGCGGGAAGAGGGGGGGGTCTTTTCTGCGGCTCGGCGGGGTCGTGCTCAACCTATTCGCCGGATGGTCGCGTAGGACAAGGGGATATGGTGTACCGACGAGCTTCTCGCGCTCCGCGCTTCCTCCTGCGCGTCGTGAGCCGTGCTCGGTCGCGCGGCTGCGTGTGGCCGGGGTTCACCTGGTGCAGCCGATGCGAGCCCCGTCGGCGGCGATCTCGTCGATCCACAAGTCCGACTCGGGCTGCGACATTGCCTGATAGTAACCCAGCCCCACCCGGAGGACGGCGAGGGGAGGAACGTCCACCGGAAGCGCGTGCTGCATCGCCGGCAGCTCGGCGCCGGAAAGAAAGACATGGACGATATTGCTGGGGGGCCCATCGATCTCCATCTCGATGCACGCCGACGAATCGGCGGGGAGGAGGTCGGTCGATGACGACCAGTCGGTATCCAGGCCGTTGTAGCCCATACCGCCGAGAAGGCCCGTGGGGGGGCGGAAGTCGAGCTGCACGCCCGGAAACGGCGCAGCGTTCTCGACCACGTCGATGAAAGCGCCCACCGAAGGCGGCACGGGCGACGGGAGGTACACGAACATTCGCACGAAGAGCGGCCGCGGCAACGCTTGGGCGAACGTCTGGTCGAAGTGCGCGTAAAGCTGGGGCAGGTTCTGTCCCGGTACGGCGTTCGTCCGCGCGTGCAGCGAGTGCGCCCCCCGGAAAGCGCGGGAGCCGTCGAGGGCGACCGAGCCACCGGTCGTCACCGGCTTCCATGCGCCCGGGCCGTTCTCGAAGCCGTCGCAGAAGAGGAGGCCAGCGGTCGCGCAGAGCGAGGAGCCGCCCGCCACGATCGTCGGCGGAGGGCCGTCTGCGAATCCGTCGGACAGTGGCACGGCATCGAGGCCGCCGTCCTTCGTACCGTCTTCTCCTGATGCGTCCATCGTGGGACCGGGGGGAACGATCCGCTCGCCGGCGACCGAGGAGTCGGTAACCGGACCCGCGTCAGTTGCCGCCGTCGGCCCGTCCGCGCTGCCGGCCGGCGCCACTCCGTCGCGCGGCAACCCGCAGCCCCCGAGAGGGCCCGCACCACACGCCGCGCAAACGACGCCGAGCGCGAAACGCGAAAAGCGCATTGCATATCAAGATAGCAGCCGGCAGCCGGCCGGCCGCCCCGCGCGGGCTAAGCCGTCGGGGGCCTGACCGAGCCCATGGCGTCATTCGTCAGAATTTCCGGCCGTTTGAGGTCAGTGTCGCCGCGCGTCCAAGGCCGGCCCGCCCGCATGCATTGCGCCGGTTGATGTCCGGCGACAGCGATGCCTATCCGGCTCACGGATTATCCGGCTCACGGATAGCGATAGGGCCAGGCCTTGCCGTAGAGGTTCTGGTAGTTTTGTATGGCGCTCTGTACGTAGCGGTCTCCCGATCCCGTCGGCGTGCAGATCGAGGTCGCATTGCCCGGGTCGGTCGCCGCGATGGGATCCATCGCAGGCGCGCTGCAGTCCGCGACGCAGCCCTTGTCGAGGCTGCGTGCCTTTCGCGCGCGAGGCCGAACGGGGCGCGAGCGTCCGCTGAGGAAAGAAACGTTGCTCCTTGCCGGACGCCCGCCATCGGGCCCCGAAGCACCCACGTGTGATGCCGGAACCCTTCGCGTTTCACTCTCGCGCAACGCGGCTTGTCGGGTGATCTCGCGGAGAAAGGCGACCCGGGGCGCACCCGAGGACAGCCCGCCCCGCCCACCGCGCGGCCTGCCGGGGACGTGTACATCGACATCGGCCGATGCCTTACTGGCAGTTTGCAGGAAGGCTCACGTACGTGTTGCCGAGATCGGTCAGCGTCCCGTCAGGGTTGACCAGGACGGCGTTCGGTATCGGGTCGGCGCTGAACCACGAATACCGGTACACGTGAGGGTTGCTCTCGAGCCAAGGAATGGCGGCCTGCATGTAGGCCTTCTGCTGGTCGACGGAGGCGGTCCCGTCGCACGAGAACTCGGTCAGCCAGATGGGCTTTCCGAACTGCACGAAGCCCTGCAAGCTGCCGTTGCCTTCGATGTACCCCTGCAGCGACGGCAAATCGCAATTGTACCAGTGCACCGCTATGTAATCGACCTTGCATCCGGTGCACGCGGCGAGGAAGTCGGATAGGTACGTGTACGGGTCCGTGATGGAGGGATCGGTGCAGCCGCCGCAGAAGTTCACGGCGGGAGACACCAGCGGGATCCCGCCGGCGGCTTTCGCAATCGCTTCCACCTGCGGCCAGTCGGAAGCGGCCTCTTGAGGCGTCAGGTTCGCCTGCGCCATGAAATTCGGTTCGTTGAACCCGAGGAGGTACTTCGAGCCGGAGGGCACGCTATCGCCGAGGTTGGACGCGCCCCAGACCATCGGCACGAAGTCGATCGTGCCCGTGCTCGAGCCTCCAGAGCTCCAGTTGTAATACCAGGCCACGCCCGGTGCGGTCGCCGTCCGAGCCAGCGCCTGGGAGACAGCACCGGCCACGCCGCGCTTGCAGGGAGCGGTGGTGCTCGCTTCGCCTTGCATGCCTCCGTCGTTCGGCGGAGGAGCAGCATCGGGAGTGCCGGTCGTGCCGTCATCGCCCCCCGCTTCGGTAGGTGGGGGTGGCGCGGTCGAATCCATCATTGTCGTGCCGGCGTCAGGCGCCGCAGACTGCGAATCGGCGGAACCCATGCTGGCGTCTTGCGAGCCGGATCCGTCACCCGAGGCACTGTCACCCGAGGCACCCTCGTCGCCGGAGTCGCCGGGAAAATCGCCCCCCGATCCGGAAGTCGAGCACTGCAGCGCCGCGGGGCAGACGATCGCGACGCACACGATTCGCAGAAAGCCTCCCGGCCAAGCGGTGTCTCGGTTCATGGCGAGCGTACCTCCCGACGTTGTCCTGGTCCCGAACGAGGGGCAAGAAGCGCACCGGGTCGAGGCGCCGTGCCCGACCCGTGTCCAAGGGGAGGAGCACTGGGTCACCGTGCAACTTTCGTCCGAGCGGCGCGGCGGGCCATGCAGGGTTGTGCTTCATCGCGCGCGCTCTCTGTCGGGAAAGGGAGCCGCCAAGCTTCCGTCGGAGTGCTAGTGTGCCCGCGCGATGACGCTGCGTCGTGGGTCGCGCGAGGTGGCCGTTGTGGGGGCCACTATCGCCGGGCTCGCAGCGCTGGTCCCCGAAGGTGCTCGCGCAAACGGGCGGCTCCCTGCCGCCAAAGAGCTTGTCATCTCCCCTACGGATCCCAGCCTCTTCGCCATCGAGGCGACGTTCGGCATCCTGGTGAGCCGGAACGCCGGTGCGAGCTTCGGCTGGGTCTGCGAGCCGGCCCTCGGCTACGCCTCGACTGCTGTCGAGGACCCCTCGATCGGAATCACGCCCACGACCATCCTCGCCGGAATCGTCCAGGGCGTTGCGGTCTCGGCGGACCACGGTTGTACCTGGCGGTTCAACTTGACGGAACCAGTGTCCGACGTCGTCGTCCGCCGCGATGACCCACACTCCGCTCTCGCGCTCTCCTCGCGCTACCTCGGTCTGACGGACGCCGGGAGGAACGCGTTCGTGACGGCCGTCTACGCGACCCACGACGACGGCGCGACCTGGGCTCAGGACGGCACCCCCATCCAGTCCGACCTCGTCGCCGAAACCATCGACGTCGCCCCGAGCGACCCCAATCGCATTTACATCGGGGGCGGCCACACGATGGTCGACGACGACGGCTCGCTGAGCGGCGAGGGCGTCGTCCTGGCGTCTACGAACGGTGGTGCGAGCTACACCACCACGACGATCCCGCTCATCGCGCCCTACGAGACCCAGGGCGCCGCCTACGTCTCCGCGGTCGATCCGACGGATCCGCAACGCGTCTACGTGCGTATCCACGACGCGTTCGTCGATCGGCTGCTCGTCAGCGACGACGGCGCGGCGACGTTCCGCACGGTGTACCAGGCGCAGGGCACGCTCCCCGGATTCGCTCTGTCGAACGACGGCTCGACACTCTTTCTCGGCGACTCCGCGGCGGGGGTGCTCGTCGCCCATCCGCCCACCGCCGACTCGGGAGCCGCGTTTGCGTTCGTCAAGCAGTCCTCCACCATCGTGGAATGCCTCGCCTGGTCGGCCGGGAAGCTCTACGCGTGCACCGGCCTGCCCCTGCAGCTCGCGGTCTCCACGGACGAAGGAAAGACGTTCGCCACCGAGTTCTCCTTCGGCTGCGTCCCGGGCCCTCTCGCCTGCCCCAGCGACGCCGGGGACGCCGTGTGCAGCGCGTATCTGGGCGAGCTGCGGGCGTCCGTCGGCACCTGCACGGAAGCCGGGGCCGACGGCGCCGCGCCCGCGCCGACGCCAGACGGATCGGCGGACGGCTCGGGCGGCGACGGCGGAGCGGGAAAGCCCGCCCCCCGCTCGTCGTCCTGCGGTTGCTCCGCAGGGGAAGCGGGCGCGATGGGCGGGCTCTCGGCGCTCGCTTTGCTGTCGCTTCTTGCGCTTCGCAGGCGCCGCGCCTGATCAGTTGGGCCCGCGCGCGCAGTTGGCTGGATCGGTCGCCGGGTCCTTGCATGCCGGGCCCGTGTAGCCGTTGTACTTGTTGACGACGTCCCACGAGTGCATGCCGTACTTCCAGCAGATGGCGTCCTCGATCGTGCCGATACGAAACTTCGTTGTCGACATGTAGCCGCCGGGCCCGAAGAGCTTGCGGAGGGTCGTTGCCGTCCACGGAATCGTTCCGTGCATGAGCCCGATGCCCCAAGCCGATCCCGTCCCGGGCGTACCGATGGCGGTCACGAAACCCTGGTAGTCTGCGGTGCTGTTGTCGTAGGGCCCGGCGCCTGCGCCATTTGCGCCGCACGACGGATCCATGCTGTCGCTGCAGCACACGTTCCCCTTCGACTCGTCGACACACGTGCACGTGCCGGCATCCGGGTTCTCGCAGCCGCACGGCGTGTTGTCGGCGTCGTGCGTCAGGAAATGCCAGCCTGCCCAGACGGCGAACCTTGCGACCTTTGCCTCGACATCGGCCAGGTTCGCCATCGTAGGAGGCTCCACCGGGACGCCGTACGGCATGCGGAAGCGCGTGAGGTGCGGCCGGCCGTTGTTCGAGATGCCGGCGACGAGGGTGTCCACCGACTGGATCTCGCTCGTGCAATCGGTGCTCGGGCAGAGCGTGCAGTCGCAGCATTGAGCCTGCGTCGGCGTGTACGGGAAGCAACTCCCGGCATCCCCCATCAACCAGGAGGGGACGTTGCCCATCATGGCGTGGTCGGCCGTGTGGTTCGCTGGGAAATGGTTCTTGAGAATGTCGACGTAGGCGGTGTACCCATCCGGATCGGACATCGTGGGATCCGCGGTGACGGAGACCCAGTTGTTGTCGTTCAGGAAGAAGTCCATCTGGAAGTGGATCGAATCGAGGAATGCCAGGTCCGTCCGGCTCCAGTTCCCGGGGCTATAGCCGTCGTTCCCGAGCGTGCCCGTGGTCGAGTCCACGCCGTCGGGCACGTCGTCGATGGTCGGGATGATGACGTCGTTCGGGATGTAGACCGGCTGGCTGTATTCGGTGCCGAGGTCGTACGTCGCGCTGAAGCCGACGCTCGGGAAGTCGGTCATGGAGCCAGGGGTGATCGTGGCCGGCATCGTGTACTTCGGGCAGCCCGTGGGCTCGTCCCCGTTGGGTGACGGCGGGCACACTTCGCACTTCGGGTTCAGCTTGTTCGCGTACGACGCGCTCGGCGCGGCGAGCACGGCGGTATTCTTCGGCGGCGCGGTGGTAACAGGCGGGACTCCGCCTTCCCACGAGCATGTCGTGTCGTTGAGGACGATCGGGTTGTTCACGACGGCACCCCCGCCGCTGCTGGATGACGATCCGCCGCTGCTCCCCGAGCTCCCGCTGCTCGTTCCGGGGGTGGCGCTCGACGTCCCGCAGTGGGAGACGCTCGCCACGATGGCCAGACTCGTCCCCGAGACCAACGTTAGTGCACACAAAGTTTGCGCTACCTTCATGAGTCCTGCTCCGTCGTGGAAAACCGCGCCTCAAGAAACGTCGCGGCGCAGACTACCCGATCGCGGCGAGCTCCAGTGGGAAATCGGGTTCGCACCCCTTCGCGAGCTCGCTGCCTGCCCGGCTACCTCAGGCTCCTATGGCGGCCATCTTCATAACGGAACCGGAGTCAACCGACTCCGGGGTGCAGGGTTCGTATGCAAACAGTGCAAGAACGGTCGCCGACCGGCCGGCAACTCGACCGTCAACGCGCTCGCCGCACGCGCCACCCAGCTGCGACGAGGGCGCGGCCATTTTGCGACCAGCCTCGGAGGTCGGATCGACGCTCCGATGCGCGAGCTATGGTGCCAGGAACTGCGCCATGAGCGAATACCATGTCCCTCCTCCCGGTATATTCGTGGACTGAGGAACATGTTGTCGCCGGGCCACACCGCGACCTGCGTGAACCCGATCGTCGAGATATCGTCGAGAGCTAGGTCCAGGAAGGGATCGGCTCCCGCACCTCCGCCGCCGTTGTTCAGACCAATGCTGACGGCGCTCGCCGGCGAAACGTCGCACATGACATTGAGTTGCGCCCCCAAGTAGTTGGTCGGAGAGCAGTTGGCCGATGCCGCCGGTGTCCCCCCGGGACAGGGGGACATCGGATTCGGGGGACCGAGGCCTCCTGCATAGTCCTCGATGATTGCGGCATCGACCGCGGGTCCGATCTGCGTCAAGTCGACGAGCCCGTCACTCCCGCACTGCAGGGTGTACCATTCGCCGATATCGACAGTGAGGGTCAGGTTCGCTGCGTGGAGGGCCGCTTTGGCCGCAGTCATGAAGCTGATGTACTTCATTCCGTATGCGGAATAACCGGTGCTTCCGTTGACCTCCCAATCGAGGTTCCAGCCGTCGTATTGGTTCGTCTTCGCGTCCGTCACCAGCCAGTTGATCAAATTGCTCTGCGTACCGGCGGGGGAGTCATCGAGCGCGCCCTGGATATACTGATCGGTGCCGCTGTTACCCGCTCCCGCATACATAAGTGGTATGAGCTTCATTCCGGCGGCATGAACTTGCATGGCGATCTGAGCGATGGTCAAGCCATCGAACTGGCCGTTGTTACCGCCGTTGATCGCGGGGGTGGCGGAAGAGTTCATCGCATAAAAGTCCGGGCTGACTTGTGTGAAGGCCTTGGGCTTGCTGCCGGTGATCGCCGTCAGATTGGCCGAGAAGCTCCCCTTGTACGTAGGTACCCAGACCAGCGCCTCCCGGCCGTTTGCCGCCGACCCATCCCCGGAAGCCTCCGGTGCGCCGTCGGTTGCGGTCATCGCATCGGCGCCCGCGTCGCTCCCGCCGGAGGCTGATCCACTGCTCGCGCCGCCCGCGCGCCACCATTGATGGCAGGACGCGCTTCGCTAGGTGCACAGTCGAGATGACGTTCAGGCTCAAGAGATTCAGCTCGGCCTCAAGGCTGGTCTCGCGGACGAAGTCACCGCCTACTCCGACCCCCGCGTTGATCGCGATGGCCTCCACGGGCCGCCCCGCCGACGCGATCGCCGCGCAGAGCTGCTCGACTCCCTCGTACGTGGCGAGATCGACTTGCACCGGCTCGACGTGCACGCCACGGCCGCCGCCCATGCCCTCCAGCTCTCGTGCTGCGATGGTGATCGCCGCGTCTTCCGCCGCAATCAGTAGGTCGAATCCGTGCGTTGCGAACTGCTTCGCGAGCTCGAGACCGATGCCGCTGGACGCGCCCGTCACGACTGCGAGCGGCTTCAGCGCGGTTTCAGTACCCATCCGTTCGTCCCTTTCCCGGGGACGTCCCCGGCGCACGAGTTCCGGCACGCATCAGGGCAAATGCCGAACCGGAGTTCGCCCGCGCCGGAGCGGCGCCGCGATTGCACCCGCCCGCAGTCATGCTCGCGATGACCTATCAGGGCAAGCGCAAGATCCGCGTCGAGTCCAAGCCTGAGCCACGCATCGAGCACCCAGGTGACGTCATTCTGGATGTCACGAGGGCTGCCATATGCGGATCGGACCTGCACCTATTTCACGCGCTCGTTCCGGATACGCGCCTCGGCAGTACGTTCGGACACGAATTCACGGGGGTCGTCGCCGAAGTCGGCTCGGCCGTCGAGACGCTCAGGAAGGGCGACCGCGTCGTCGTTCCGTTCAACATCGCGTGCGGGGCGTGCTTCTTCTGCGAGCGTGGCCTGTTTGCGAGCTGCGAGAACAGCAACCCATGCAGCACGCTCGTCGGCGGCTGCTTCGGCTACTCCCACACGACCGGCGGCTACGACGGCGGGCAGGCGGAGCGCGTGCGCGTCCCGTATGCCGACGTCGGGCCGATGAAGATCCCCGACGACATGAGCGACGAGGACGTCCTATTCCTGAGCGACATCCTCCCCACGGGCTACCAGGCGGCGGAGATGGGAGAGATCAAGCCGGGGGAGACCGTGGTCGTCTTCGGCGCGGGCCCCGTGGGACTCTTCACCGCGAAGAGCGCGTGGCTGCTCGGCGCCGAGCGCGTCATCGTCGTCGATTGCATCGACTACCGACTCGAGTGGGCGCGGAAGTTCGCGGGCGCCGAGACGGTGGACTTCCGCGCCGTGCCGAAGAAAGACATCGTCGGCTTTCTTCGCAAGATGACGGACGGACGCGGTGCGGACGTATGCATCGACGCGGTGGGGTGCGAAGCGCGCGGATCCAAGCTGCACAGCGCGCTCGGCTTGGGGCTGATGCTCGAGTCGGGGGCGCCGACGGCGATCGCGTGGGCGATCGATAGCGTCCGGCGGGGCGGCAACGTGGTCCTCATCGGCGTCTACGGTCCGCCGTTCAATCTGATCCCGATCGGCACTGCGATGAACAAGGGACTGACCCTTCGCATGGGACAAGCGAACGTGAAGCGGTACATGCCGCACCTACTCGAGCACATCCGCGCCGGGCGCATCGACGCCAAGGCCCTCATCACCCATCGTTTTCCGCTGGAAGAAATTCCCGACGCGTACCGGCTCTTCGACGACAAGAAGGACGGCGTCGTCAAATGCGTGGTCATTCCGCCCGGCGCGAGCGCGCGGGCATCGTGAGTCCTGATACTGCAAGGAGAGGATAGATGGACCCGAACGTCGCCGTGGATGCGCCCCTCGAGAACCGACCCGGCGTCCCGATGGAGAGGTCGCCGGCCGCTCCGGAACCGTTCGCGCCACGCGAGATCCCGCCGCAAGAGCGCCGCGTTGAGGTGCTCGTCGAGCCCGAGCACGACTTGACCCCGGTCTTTGGCACGGCGGCGCCGCCCCATGGAATTTCGGGCGCGATTCGACGGGCGGCGTACACGTTCCCCGATTACCGAGTGAGGCGGTGGCTACTGCTCCTCCTGGCCGATCGGCTCGAGAGCCAGGAGGCGCGGATCGCCCGAGTGATGCGCAGCCCCGTCGCGTGGATCGGTGGCGGCCTCGTTCTAGCCGCCGGCGCGGCGTCGCTCTTCGCCCGCCGTCGCTGACTCGTACGGCTCGCGTCCATGCCTCGGCTCCGCCTCGGCATGGGAACGGCGCGAGATCGTCGCGTCAGCGCGTAGCGCGTCACTGGCACATGTAGAGGTGATCCCAACGCCGATCGGGATCGAACGCGGCGAGCCACTGGTCCGACGTGATGTTCTGCCAGCGGTCGGAGAGCGAGAAGGTGAAGGCGGGCGCGGCGCTCCCGAAGGGGTCCGGCGCGAAGCGCGGCGCGAGCAAGGTCTCGGCGCCGCTCGACTGCGTTTCGACGCTGTAGCCGCTCTGCGTTCCCGAGGTCCACGGGGTCGCGACCCAGATGGGCGGCTGCACGCCGGTCATGTCGGCGGGCGTGTCGAAGAACGATTGCCCGTCGACGGAGAGCGTGGGAGTGACGAGCGGGAGCGGGTTCAGGCCCGACGCGGCGATCATCTGCTGCGCCGAGACGGCCAGCTGCCGCACGTCGGAGACGACGCCGGCGGGGGCCTGCGTCCAGTCGAAGAGCGAGTTGGCGGGCCGCGAGGTGATCGTCGACGCGGACTCGGCCGCGCGCTGCACGAGCAGCGCAGCGTGCTGCGCGATCGGTGACGCGGCGGTGACCGACGCGGCGTTCATCAAGTGGAAGACGTGGGCGTTCAGTGCGTCGACCCACTGTTGCTCCTTGCCCGACGTGTCGAGAGCGAGCGACGCCGGGACCGCCCAGTCGTAGCCCTTGGCCACGGCGACGGTGGCGCGAACCGCTTCGAGGAACGCGGCGAGGGCGTAGAGCTCGGGGGTCTGGATGTGGAGGGTACCGACGCCGCAGCCGCCGGTTATGTCGAAGCCGCTGGTCTGCGCCGCCGCCTGTTCGAGCGCGTCGACGAGGCTTTGCAGGCGGGGGTCGAGTGCGGCGGCGGCGGTGACGAATGCGTCGCCGTCGAGGCTCGGGTCGCGCAGGACCGACACGGCGGTGGGGCCGTTCTGCCGGACCGGCGCGTAGGGGAAGCGGGCGTCGAAGTAGTCCGTCACCGACTGGCACGTCGAGGTGCCGGACTGGAGCTGGGAAAGGATGCCGCCGCTGCCCCAGAAGATCGACGTGTCGATGGGGCCGTCGAAGCCGAGGCGCTCGAGCACCGCCGTCACGGCCGGGTCCTCGGGCAGGACGGCGATCGTCGAGAGCGCATAGGCGAGCGCGAAGTCGGGGCGGGACGGGTCCAGCGAGTGCGCGTCGCTGAACGAGTTGGCGGCCGACCGCAGGTCGCAGCTCTGGAAGGCGGTGAGCCCGTCTTGCGCGCTCTGCTCGGCCTTGGTCATGCAACCCCCCGCCGAGACGGCGCCCATCGCGACCGTGGCGAGGAGCGGGCACGAAAGGACGGCCGCGCGCGCCCACGCAGAAAGCACCCCATTTCGCATCGTAAGCCCCCTTGGGAAGAACCTTCATCGTAGCGCCGATCGAAAGTTGCGCAGCCGCAAACATTGGCAGCGGACATCGGCCCACGTCTCATGTCATGCGCCTCCGATACACCGCAGTCGGCGGCCGTGAACCCCGCGTCGTGAAAATGGGACTCGACGTTGACCGTGACCTTCGTCGCGATTGTCCAAGAGAACCCGGTCGCCACATCGTTCCGGAACGCCGTGTTCGTGGCGGTCGGCGGCAAGGCCGGCGTGCTCGCGGGCAGTGTTCCCGTCGCTCGACCGAACGCGGTGGCTCGCGTGATGAGATTCGCCTCCGGTCCGCCGGCCCACTCAGAGCGTGTTGAAAAACGCATTCAGCGCGCCAGTCGGCGGGTCATGAGCCCG
>CALKVG010000563.1 GCA_937998045.1 uncultured Myxococcales bacterium | reverse complement strand
CTGCAGGCGCTTCAGGCGTGGCTCAAGAAGGCCGGCGCCAGTTCGGCGTCGAAGCTCGGCCCTTCGACCCGGCAGCTCGGGACGTCCCTCGCCGCGTCGGCGGGCAAGCTCGGGGCGTCCACGAAGAAGCTCGGCGCGAACACGTCGCGGCTCGCGCGCGAGGTCCGCGCGAAGCTACCGCCAGCCAGCGCGATTCGCTCCCGGACCGTGAAGCTTGCGCAGCAGCTGCGGACGAATCTGCCCAAGGGGGCGAGCCTGCTGCGCGCCGAGACGCGCCCCCGGTGGTTCGTCCCGGTTGTGGGCATCGCCGGGCTCGCCATCGGTGTGGGCCTGATGGGGCTCCTCGCGAGCGCGCTGCGCAAGGGGGACGAACCGACGCCCGCGCGCGTCGATCCGACCAGCGTGCCCTCGGCTTCGCCCGGGCCGGTCGCGTCGGAGCCCGCAGAGCCCGCGCCGGCGCCGGTCGCGGCGGCAGCGCCGTGCACCGCCACGGGTTTGCCGCACGTCGTGGCGCCGAGCGCCGTCGTGGCGGCGGGAGTCGAGGTCGTGCGCGTCGGGGACGATCTGGCCGTCGGCTTCGCGCCCACCGAGAGAGATGGCATGGCGGTGCGGCTCGACCTCGGCTCGCTCTCGGCGACCGGAACCGCGCGCGCGCATTCGACGGATCCGGTCCGTCGCGTCACGCCGATCGCCAACGCCAAGGGCGCGCTGGCGCTGGTCGCCGAAGCCGACAAGGCGAGCGACCGCGTGAAGGGGCGCCGGACCGTGCTTACGGATCCGCCGCTGCAGCTCGGAATGGCCGACGGGAGCATCGTATGGGCCCCCCTGAATCAGGCGCCCGCGGGGGTGTTGTGGCCCCTCGATGGGAGCGCGGAGGTCGAGTCGCTGCGCGGCGCGGTCGAGAGTGGCGCTGGCCACGAGATCGCCGTTGCGTTCCGCCGGGGAAGCTCGATCTGGATGGGGATCGTCGAGGGGACGACCGCGCTCGCCGCGAAGGGTGACCTGGCCCACGTCGACGGCCTTGGACCCGCCGTCGGCTCCCCCGCGGTCGCGATGGGCGGCGGCGTCGCGATGGTCGCCTGGGCGGATCGCGCCTCCGCGGACCAGCCGTGGCAGCTGCGCTGGGTGCGCTTCCAGCCGGGCAGCCCCCCGGGACCCGCGACGACCTTCGTCCCCCCTGCTGGCGGCAAGGGCGAGCAGGCGATGTCGCCTGCGCTCACAGCTCTCTCCGGCGGCCGCTTCTTGCTCGTCTGGACCGAGGGTCCTCCCTCCGGCCACGACGTCCGGGCGCAGACGCTCTCTTCCGACGGACGTCCGCTGGGTCCGCCGCTCGTCGTCTCGGCCGAGGGCACCAACGCCGGGGAGGCCCAGGCGGCGATCAACGCCAGCGGGCGAGGCGTCATCGCCTTCCTCGAGTCTCGCGGCGACGCGTTCGAGGTGGCGGCAACCTCCATCGCGTGCGGCCCATAGGCCCCTAGCAGCCGGGCGTACCGCTCGGACAGAGAATCGTCGGCGCGATGTCGATGTGCGCGACGCCGGTGCCCACCGCTCCGGCGGGATCCCTGATGACGACGGTCACGTCGAGCGGCTGCCCAAGGAACAAGTGGTAATCGGTGCCGTCCTGGTCCAGCTGGTAGCGCAGGCCGGCGAGCTTGCAGAACCCGCCCTCGTCCGGCTCGAACGTGAACACGAACGACGTGGACGGACCGACGAGGCCCGACGTCGGCTGCACGCTCGTGATCGTCGTCGTCGAACCGGCCTGCTTCAGGTTCTCCTGGCGGGTCGCGATCCAGATGTGATGGCCCCCCTGGGGGCCCTGCTCCGCCTGCACGATCTGGCCCGTGGTGAGCGGCAGGTAGTCCGTCTGCCCGGTGCCGACTTGAACGACCGGGGCGCCGGCGTTGGCCGGTTTGCAGATGTCCGGCGCGTCGTTCGCCCAGTTCGAGCTGTACGGGACGAGCCCCTGCGCGGGGACGAGATCGCTCCGGCACGCGCCGTCGATGCACGTCTCGGGCGCCGTACAGGTCGGCCCTCCGGGAAGCGGGCTGCCGGGAGGGGCGAGGAGACAACTTCCCTGGAGGAGGACCCGGAGGAGCATCGTCTCGTCGGCGACGAACTGCGTGTGGGCCGTGCGTTCGAGGACCGGAGTCGCCGCCGTCGCCGGCGTCCAGTTCGGCTGCAGATACCCGTCGACGCGAACGCCGATCGTCGCCGAGAGATTGTTCCCCGTCGGGACCACACGCACTTCGTGCGGGAGCTCGCTGGGCGCGAGCGTCTCGTCCTTGAACGTCGCGCTACCCAGCGTGGTCACGACGTGCAGCGTCCCGAGAGCGCTGGTCAGTTCCGGGCCCTGCTGCACTCCGACGACGACGGCGGTGGTGGGCGGCCCCGGGTGGGGGGACGAGCACGCCGCGGTCGCCGCGAACGCGGCGACCCACCGAGCGGCGCTACTGCACCTTCGCGAGAGCGGCGGCGAAGCGGTCGGGGGGGACGTACTCGGTGAAGCGCATGGCCTCGGTCCCTTTGCTGTCGAAGAGGAGAACGATGGGCAGGCCGGCGGTAGCTCCGTACTTCTTCCGGACCTTCGCCACGTCCTGATCGTCGTCATCGGTCGCATCCACGTGAAGCGCGACGAACCGCGCACCCTCGGCCTGGACCTTGGGATCGGGGAACGTCTTCTCCTCGAGCTCTTTGCACGCGCCGCACCAGCTTGCCCCGAAGTCGACGAGTAAGGGCCTGTGCTCCGCGCTGGCCTTCGCGACGGCGCTGGTCTCGTCGGACTCCCAGCGCAGAGCGCCCTCGGTGGAGGCACCCGCCCGCGGCAGCTGGTACCACGTCACGACCATGAACAAGCCAGCGATCGCCGGAACGATCGAGGCGAGCTTCGTCGGCTTGGACAGGCGAGCAATGGGCGACCGACGGCGCTCTGCAGCCACGTGGATGCCGGCGAGGACGAGACCGGCCAGGAGGATCACCGCGCCAACGGCGACATACGCGGTGCCAGGGTGGGCCAAGTTGTGAAGCGTCTCCTTCGGGAGCGCGTCGCGGATGTAGCCTAGGGCCATGTAGGCGAGGCAGACCCCGCCGACCCACTTGATCCCCATCATCCAGGCGCCGGCCTTCGGGAGGCTCACCGCGAAGGTACCGACGACGAAGAAGAGCGTGCCCAGGCCGAGCCCGTAGAACGCCATCGCCGCCGAGCCGAGCGCTACGTTGCGCGTCGTCGCGATCCACCCGAGCAGACCGAAGAGGAACGGCCCCACGCACGGCGCCGCGACGAGCCCGCAGACGAGCCCGAGGAGGAAGGCACCGCGGTACCCGGTGCCGCCCACCGTGGAGAGGCGGTTGTTCAGACCCTGCGGGAGCGCGAGCTCGAACGCACCGAAGAGCGACGCCGAGAGCGAGAGGAACACGATGGCGATCGCGGCGACGATCCACGGGTTGCCGAGCGCAGCGCCGAAGCCCTTGCCCGTCATCGCCGACGCGACGCCCATCGGTGCGAACAGGCAGACGATGCCGAGCACGAACGTCAGCGAGAGGAGCATTCCCTGAACGCGGCTCTTGGCTTCCTTCGCGCCGAAGACCGACACGGTGATCGCGATCATCGGGTACACGCAAGGCGTCAGGCTCGTAGCGAGGCCGAAGACGTAGCTCGCGCCGAGCGCGACGAAGGTGCCTTGCGCGAGCGCGCGCGCGAAGGCGCCGGTGTCCGAACCGCCGCCGTCGGCGAACGCCATCAGTGGCCACGATGCGAGCGTCAACCCAACGGCGGATGCGACGAAGTACTTGGAGCGCGGTGTCACGGGTTCCTCCGGTTGTCTGTGCCCCCTCTGCGGCTCACCTAGCAACGCACGGACCCGCAATCGCGGTTGCCAGGACGAGGGCTGAATCCGTGAGGAATATACCAATCTCTGGTCCGTCTGCCGCCATCTCGTGGGCCCCCGGAGCACCGATGCGATGGATCGCAAGTCCTCCAGCAATCCGCGCGCGCGGGCGCGGTTTTCGGTGGGAACCGGCTTGCAGCCCAGCCGTTCCCGATCTCTTCGTAACCGATAATTGCGTCGACGTTGCGCGACTTCTTGTCACGTCCGGCGGCGCGCCGCGCGGACGGTCTCCCACCCGAAATGGAGCTCCTCACGAGGCCGCACGCTCGACGGAAAGTGCGTGGGTGGACCACGCCTTGCGCAATCGCGCCGGGCCCCGCCCTCGCCCCGCGCGCTCGCCCGAAACGTGCTACGCGTGGCTCGCGTGCACCTATACAGAGTCGGCGCCGTTGCGTGTGGCCTGGCTCTTGTCGCGTGCGGAAGGCGGGCGACGCCCTCGGATTGCCAGTTCATCGTCGATCGCAGCGTCGAGCTTCAGCTCAAGGAGCTCAACCTGAGCGACGCCGCCGCCATCGCCGAACGCGAACGTCAGGTGCGTGCGGAGCTCGACGACGACATCAAATCGTGCGAGAGCCGGCGCGTCACGAACAAGACCATGGCTTGCGTGCGCTCGGCGTCTTCCACCCACGAGCTCGACGGATGTCTGCGCTGAGCGCCCCGGGCGCGGAGAGACGGGCGCCACACGCCCTCGCCCGGTGGACGACGCTGCTCCGGCTCGCGCTGGTGCTGGGCGCGACGCCTTGTGTCCTCGCGTGCAAGCCGAAGGCGAGCGCGGCCCAGTGCGACGGCTTGCTCGAGCGCTACGCCGGCCTCGTCGTGACCGCGAAGTACCCGGACGCCTCGGCCGAGCAGATCCAGGCGGAGCGCGAGCGCGAGAAGGGCGAGGCGCGGAGCGACGACGCCTTCAAGAACTGCAGCTCGCAGGTGAGTCAGGCCGAATTCGAGTGCGCGATGCACGCGCCGAACGCGGACGCCTTCGAGAAGTGCCTCGAATGAGGCTCGTCGCCGGGTACGGCGTCGGGATGCACGCGACGCTGCCGAACGAGGCGGCCGCCAAGCCGCAAAGACGCCAAGGGAGAGGGTCGAGGATCCCGGACCGAATCTCGGCTTGGCGCCTTGGCGTCCTGGCGGCTCTTTCGTCTTCGCGTCGTCGCGCGGGGTGACGACGATCTACTTCTGCTCGGGCGCGGGCGCCGGGGCGGGCGACGGGGCCGGATTGTTCGGCTGCTTGCTCGCCGCTCCCGTGCGCGGGGCTGGCACCTTCGTGACGTTCTGCGCGACCTTGAGCTCCGATTCCATCGAGTTCAGGTCGCGCTGCACGATGGGGTGAACAGCGCTCCAGTCGTTGACGCTCGACTTGTCGATCTTGTCGAGGTCTTGCTGCAGGTGATCGCGCAGGTCGGAGATCTTCTTCTCCATGTCGTCGTCGCGCTTCTTGGCGGCGCCCTTGTCGTTGTCGCTCATCTTCTTGAGCGCGTCGATGTTGGCGTTCGCCACCGTGATCTGCTCCTCGACTCGATCTTTAAACGTCGCCTTCTCGCGATCGAGCTTCTCCTGGGCCGTCTCCTTGCTCGTCGTGCCCTGCTGGGACGTGACGCCTTTGTTCGTCTTGCTCGTGTCCGGACGCGTCGACGGGTGCGACGTGTCCGGGCTCGGGTCGGACGGTTGGGGCGTGCTCTGCGCGGACGCCGCCACGCTGCCGAGCACGAGCGCCACGGCGGAGAGCGTACCGGCGAGGGACTTGCCGATGGAATTCATTGCGCTGCTTCCTCCTCGTTGGGATGAGGCGCGAACCGATGCGCTCGCGCCGTACGCCGAGGGAGCAACGGGGATGCCGAGGGACCTCGACTGGAGCCAGGTTCGACTCGGTACGAGGCCGAGGTCCGGGTCGCGGTCGCGTCGAGGTCGAGGGTCGAGGTCGAGGGTCGACGTCCTCGACTACTTCGTGTGCGCTGCGCGCCCGCGCATGCGCTGGCCCATTCCGCTCGCCATGGCCTCGGGCGTGGGCCCCTCGATTTGCCAGAGCACGTCTGCGCCCAACAGACACGCTTGATCCTCGAGCTCGCGGAGGCACGTGTCTCGCGAGTCGCTCTCGGTGCACATGGCCGTCACGGTGCCGATGCTGTCTCTTATACACATCTCCGAGCCCACGAGACAGGCAGA
>CALKVG010000562.1 GCA_937998045.1 uncultured Myxococcales bacterium | reverse complement strand
CTACACGCGTAAGATCGTCGGCAGCGTCAGATGTGTATAAGAGACAGGAGGGCCGGGGTGCGCTCTTCACCGGCGATACCATCGCGGTGGCGGCGGACCGTCGCTTCACCAGATTCATGCGCAGCTACCCCAACGACATCCCACTTGCCGCAGAGACGGTGAGACGCCTCGGGGAGCGTGTCGCACGATTGCGATTTCAGCGGCTCTACTCAGCCTGGTGGGATGCGACCGTCGCGCATGATGCCCACGACGTGGTGCAGCGCTCAGTGGATCGCTACATCCGCTGGGTGAGCGGCGCCGAGGATCCCGACACATAGTCGAGTACGATGGCCGACGGCCTGCCGGAGTGCGGGAACTGCGCGAGGGCGCGATACTCAGCTTGGCTGGATGCGGTACGTAGGCCGGATTGGCTGGCTACGCCACCTCGTCGTCGACGACCTGCATCCGCGGCCGCCGGTCGAACACCGTGTGGCGCAGGGCGCGCAGCAGCCGAGGCCCCGATTCGATCGTGCTCACAGGCACGTCGGACGGCTTGCGATCGACGTGCTTGCGCGTGATGTGGATGCCGTGCTTGGGCAGGATGCGGCGCAGGTAGCCCCAGGTGTCCTGCAGGCCGTTGCTCACCGATTCATACCCGTGCTGCATCACCATGAGCCGGGCTGAGAACGACATCAGTTCGTGGAAGAACATCTTCTCGTCGTCGGCGCACGGCTCGATCAGCAGGATGTCGACATCGGGGTGGCGCTCGCGCACCAGCCGGATGTGGTCCAGCATGCTGTCGTGCAGCATGCCGCGCATCACCTGGTTGTAGATGCCACGCATGCCGGTGTCGGAGAGGTGCTCACCCAGCCGTCCGCGCACCGCTTCCGGTGCCGTCATGTGGCGGGTGTCCACCGGCACCACCGGGTTGATCACCACGATGAGCGTCGCCCCGCGATCCACGGCGACGTCGATTGCAGAGATGCCCTTGATGCCGCCGTCCACGTAGTCCACGCCGTTGATGCGCACCGGCTTGAACAGCATGGGAATCGCGCTGCTGGCAGCGCACGCCAGGCTGATCGGCGTGTCGGGGTGCTGTTGCGCGGAGAAGACCACGCGCTGCCCGCTGTCGATGGCACAGGTGACGATGTGCAGCTCGTGCTCCAGGGCGCGGAAGTCGTCGACCAACCCCTCGCTGGTGAAGATGCGCTCGAGGTACTTCACCAGCTGGCTCGAGGTGAAGAACCCGGACGGCAGCAGCGGGGTCAGCATGCCGATGAAGTCGAGCGGGTTGAGCCGCGACGGGTGCCGGGTGATCTCCCACACCGCCTCGCGCACCAGCGCGGGAATCTTCACGGTGCGGCGCACCATCTCGTTGACGTTGGGCCGGTAGATGGTCCACATCGTGGGTGAGCGCAGCAACCGGTTGGAGCCCTCCACGCCGAGTGCCATGTCGGTGGGCGAGATGCCGTTGGCCAGCAGCGCGCTCAACATCGAGCCGGCGCTGGTGCCCACGTAGATGTCGAAGTCGTTGACCGTGGCCCCCACCAGCATGTCGTCGAGGGCTCGCAGCGCCCCGATCTCATAGGCCAGCCCGGTGATGCCCCCACCGGCGAGGACGAGCGCGCGCTTGCCACTGCGGGCGACGCCCCGCCCCCGGCGAGCCGGCCGGCTGCCGTTTGCCCCTGGCATGCGAGCGATCATAGGTGCGCGAACCGCGGTGTGGCTCTTCGGTTGCGGCGGAATGAGCTCGACGGGCCGGTAGCATGCCTCGACGATGTCCCTCGACCGGATCCGCAACTTCTCGATCATCGCCCACATCGACCACGGCAAATCGACGCTGGCCGACCGCATCCTCGAGATCACGGGCGCGCTCACGGAGCGCGAGATGCGCGCTCAGTTCCTCGACAAGATGGACATCGAGCGCGAGCGCGGGATCACCATCAAGGCGCAAACCGTCCGCCTCTCCTTCAAGGCGGCCGACGGGCAGACCTACGAGTTCAATCTCATCGACACGCCCGGACACGTCGACTTCAACTACGAGGTCTCGCGGAGCCTGGCCGCGTGCGAGGGGGCCATCCTGGTCGTCGACTCGACGCAAGGCGTCGAGGCGCAGACGCTGGCCAACGTCTACCTCGCCATCGACCAGAACCTCGAGGTCCTGCCCGTCCTCAACAAGATCGACCTCCCCGGCGCCGACGTCGAGCGCACCAAGTCGCAGATCGAACAGGTGGTCGGCCTGGACTGCGCCGACGCCATCGCGGCGAGCGGCAAGACGGGCATCGGCGTGAAGGACATCCTCGAGCAGATCGTGCGCAAGGTGCCGGCGCCGAAGGGCAACCCGACCGGACCGCTGCGCGCGCTCATTTTCGACTCCTGGTACGACACCTATCGCGGCGCGGTCGTCATGGTGCGCGTCGTCGACGGCACGCTGAAGAAGGGCGACCGCATCCGCTTCGTCGCCGCGGGCACCGACTACGAGGTGACCGAGATGGGCGTCTTCCAGCCCTTCACCGCCGCCATCGAGGAGCTGTGTTCGGGCGAAGTCGGCTTCGTCGCCGCGAACATCAAGAGCGTCCACGACGTGAAGCTGGGGGACACGGTGACGCACGCCGTCAGCGCTCCCGGACGCGGGCCGCACCACATCGGTCCGAGCAGCGACCCCCTCCCCGGCTTCAAAGACGTGAAGCCCATGGTCTTCGCCGGCGTCTACCCGACCGACAGCGCCGACTACCCGCAGCTCCGCGACGCGATGGAGAAGCTGCACCTGAACGACGCGGCGTTCACCTTCGAGCCGGACGTGAGCGAGGCCCTCGGCTTCGGCTTCCGCTGCGGCTTCCTCGGCCTCCTGCACATGGAGATCATCCAGGAGCGCCTCGAGCGCGAGTTCAACCTGGACCTCATCACGACGGCGCCGAGCGTCGTTTACAACGTCTACAAGACCGACGGCGAGATGGTGCGCGTCGAGAACCCGGCGAAGCTCCCGCCGCCCGTCCACATCGAGCGCACCGAGGAGCCGATCGTCACGATGACGATCCACGTCCCTTCGGACTTCGTCGGCCCGGTGCTCGCCCTCTGCCAGGAGCGCCGCGGCGTACAGAAGGGTATGCAATACGCGAGCGCCGACCGCGTCATCGTCACGTACGAGCTGCCGTTCGCCGAGGTGCTCTTCGATTTCCACGACCGCCTGAAGAGCATCTCGCGCGGCTACGCGTCGATGGACTACGAGCTCGTCGGGTATCGCGCCGACACCCTGGTGAAGGTGGACATTCTGGTGAACGGGGATCCGCTCGACGCGCTTTCGATCATCGTCCACAAGGAAAAGAGCTACCCGCGCGGCCGCGCGCTGGCCGAGAAGCTGAAGGAGTTCGTCCCGCGCCAGCAGTACGAGGTGCCGATCCAGGCGGCCATCGGCGGCAAGATCATCGCGCGCGAGACGGTGAAGGCGCTGCGCAAGGACGTGACGGCGAAGTGCTACGGCGGCGACATCAGCCGCAAGCGCAAGCTCCTCGAAAAGCAGAAAGAGGGCAAGAAGCGCATGAAGCAGGTGGGGACGGTAGAGATTCCCCAGCAGGCGTTTCTGGCGATTCTGAAGGTGGATTGACGCCGCGGTCGACTGGCCGCGGTCGATAGGTCGCGGTCGATTTCCTCGACCAGCGCCGGATCCTCATTCGAGAGCGGACGCGTGGGGCTCATCCGACGATGCGCTCGAACTCACGGAGCACGCCGCGGCCGTTGGATGAGGATGCAGCCGGCTACACAAATCTTCTGCTCCCCGGGAGAGATCCTCGCACGAGTCCGAATCGCTCTCCGACCCCTGGCAGAAGCTCTCCGAGAGGTCCGATACGCTCTCCGACCCCTGCGACAAGCTCTCCGAGGGCTACAAATACGCTCTCCGACCCCTGCGACATGGCGCGTCCGGTTCTCGTGCGATGAAAGCCTACGTGAGCGTAGTCGTCTGCCAGGGAGGTCCAGCCGGGCTGGTGGTAGATGGCGTCGAGTTCGATGAACGGGCAACCGAGTCGGGCGGGCGAGTCGTTTGCCGAACGTGGGTCTTGCCGGAGCCGGAGCAGCCGATGACCGACGCACGCGACGAGGACCCGTATAGCCAACCTGGCTATGCGCTCGTCGCCACGCTTGTTCCGGTGGCGCCGCAGGAGAAGGCGTACGAGCGGGTAGCCCAGCAGCCCGGAGGCGCGCGAACGCGCGAAGAGGTGACCGGCTCGTGCGTCCAGTGGGCCGGATCGGGGCCCAGAGGTGCTCGCTCGTCCCCCAACCCCCTCCGAGGCCTGACACCCATCGGAGCCGAGACCCGCATGGACAACCCCGGGCCTGGACCGGGCTAACCGGCGAATCTACTTGCTCGATCCCCTTGCTGGGGCGCGCTCTTCGCCACTACCCTCGGTGGGACAAGGAGACCTTCCAATGCGGATCGTTGTGAGCGTGCTTTTGTCGACTTTTGCCTTGGCCTGCGGTGGAGGATACCCGCCCCCGAACGACGAATGGTCCGCCGCACAGCAGGACGTGGGCCGCGCCGAAGCGGGAGGGGCACCCGCGGTGCCCGACGCGAAGCTGCACCTTCAGCTCGCCCAGGAAGACCTCGCGAAGTCGAAGCAGCTCATCGACCAGGACAACAAGCGCGCGGCGAGCCTGATCGCGCTGGCGCGCGTGGAGGCGCAGCTCGCGTTGAGCCTCGCCAAGCAACAGGTCGCGCAGGACGCGGCCCAGAAGGCGCAGACCGATCTGCAGACGGCCAAGGGAGGAAAGTGATGCGCAGCCTAGGCATCGTGGGCTTGCTCGGAATCGTCGGTGTGGCCGCGTGCGGCGGCGAGCGGGTGCCGCCGAAGGCGCTGGTCGACGCGCGCAACGAGTTCGCGCGCGCCAAGTCCGGCATCACCGTGCAGCTCGACCCGACCGACGTGCACGAGGCCGACCTCGCGCTTCAGCGCGCCGAGGCCGCGTGGAACAACGACCCCGACGATCCGAACACGATCGACACCGCCGTCATTGCGCAGCGCAAGGCGCAGATCGCCGAGGCGGAGGCCGCCGCGCTGAAGGCCCAGCAGGACGCCGAGCAGGCGCGCCGCGATCTGCTGGCGACGCAGCAGACGCAGCTGCAGGCGGCGCGCGGCCAGCTCAGCCAGACCCAGCTGACGCTCAACCAGACCCAGCAGAACCTCGAGGCGCAGAAGGCCCAGACGGCCGAGCAGCAGAAGAAGCTCGCCGACCTCGAGGCAAAGCTCAAGGACGCGCGCGATACGATCGCGAAGATCGCCGCGGTCAAGGACGACGACCGCGGGATGGTCATCACGCTGCAGGGCGAGGTCCTCTTCAAGACGGGCAAGTGGGACCTCAAGGCCGGCGCGATGGCGAAGCTCGACCAGATCGCGGACGCCCTCCGCGGCAAGGAGCAGCCGATGGTCGTCTTCGGCTACACCGACAACGTCGGCACGCGCGACATGAACATGGACCTGTCGCAGAAGCGTGCGCAGGCCGTCCGCGACTACCTGGTGAGCAAGGGCATCCCGCAGGACCTCATCACGTCGCAGGGCAAGGGCCCGGACAGCCCCATCGGCGACAACAACTCCGTCGAGGGCCGCGCGGAGAATCGGCGCGTCGAGATCGTCGTCCAGCCGAAGAAGTCGTAAGCCGTAGGCTCGCGACGGTCGCCTGGGTGCGGCGACGTCACACCACGTCGAGCGCTGTGACGCGACGGCGCTGTTCAAGAGGGAGCCTGCGCGATCGCGAATCCGCGGCCGACGGCCGCGGCATCGTTTCTGCTCTCCAGGCCGACCATGCGAGTCGCCACCATTGTCCCCATCGCGTTCGCGCTCGTGACCACGATGGCCAGCGGCTGCACCGGGCAGGTGACGGCAGAGCCGGCGTACGCCCC
>CALKVG010000561.1 GCA_937998045.1 uncultured Myxococcales bacterium | reverse complement strand
GATGTGTATAAGAGACAGGACCGCTCGCGCGCGCGCGCACCCGGTTCGGAGCGCTGCCGCGCGCCTGGCGCATCCTGCTGGTGACGACGACCGCGGTCGCCCTCCTCATCGCGGGCGGCTCGGCGTTCGAGAAGGCGAACGAGCCTTTCACCGCGCTCTTCTCGCAGCTCGACCACGAGGACGCTGCGGCGATCATCACGAAGCTCAAGGAAATGAAGGTGCCCTACCACCTCGGCGTGGACGGCACGACCGTGGAGGTCCCGGAGTCGCGCGCTCGCGAGCTGCGGCTCGAGCTGGCGGGCGCCGGCTTGCCGCGCGGCGGCGGCGTGGGCTTCGAGAGCTTCGACAAGATGCGCCTCGGCGCCACCGATTTCGAACAGCGCGTCCTTTACCGGCGCGCGCTCGAGGGCGAGCTCGCGCGCACCATCGGGACGATCGGCGCGGTGGAGTCGGCGCGCGTGCACCTGGTCCTGCCGGAGAAGTCCGTCTTCATCACGCACAACGAGCCCGCCTCCGCGTCGATCGCGCTGCGATTGCACCACGGGCGAGCGCTGGGTCCGTCCGAGGTCGCCGGCGTCGTGCACCTGGTGGCGTCGGCCGTCCCCGGGCTCGAGGCCGACCGGATCACCGTGGTCACGACCGACGGAACGATGCTGCATCGCCCGCACAAGTCGAACGCAGGTGCCGGTGAGGACGGAGAGGACGAGGACGGGCACGCTGCGGCGCGCACGTACGAGGTATCGCTCGAAGATCGCGTCCGCGCGATGCTCGAGCGGGTCGTCGGCCCCGGCCACGCGGACGTACGCGTCACGGCGGAGATGGACCCGGCTCACGTCGAGCGGCTCGAGGAGCACTTCGACCCGACGAAGCAGGTCTTGCGCAGCGAGGAGGAGTCGACCGAACGCGCGGCGGGCGACGTGGAGACCTCCGTGGCAGGCGTTCCCGGCGCCGAGAGCAATCTCCCCACGGGAGTCGCGAAGGGCGCGAACACGTCGGCGCCGGCCAAGAGCGCTGCTTCGGCGGGACCTGCGGCCTCGTCGGCGCAGGCGGCAGCCCCCCCGGTCGTGGCGGGCTCTGTGCGCGAATCGCACACGCGCAACTACGAGATCGACCACGTGACCGAGAAACGGGTCGTGGCAGGCGGCGCCCTCCGCCGCCTGACGGTGGCCGTGGTGCTCGACGGCGTGAAGACGGGCGCGGGACAGGCGCCCCGCTCGGGCGAGGACCTCGCCAAGCTGACGACCCTCGTACGCAGCGCGGCCGGGGCCAGCGACGCGCGCGGCGACGTCGTCACCGTCGAGTCGATCCCGTTCGTCGCGACCGATCCGGAACCCCCGGCGCCATCGCAGCCAAGCGTCCTCGCGACGCGCATCGAGACGGCGCGGCGCTGGGCGCCGTACGCGCTCGGTACGGTGCTCGCCCTCACCTTCGGGATCGCGATACTCAAACGGCGCCCGGCCGCCCGGTCGGACAGCGCCCCTCTGCAGCTCGCAGCGGCGGCGGACGGTCCGGCCGCCCTGGATGCCGCCCTGCAACCGATGCTCGACTCCGGCGATCTTCGAGCGCGCGCGCACTCGCGCGCGATGCAAGATCCCGCGACCGCGGCGCTGGTGCTCCGCTTCTGGCTCGGCACCGCTGCCCCGGACTCCCACACCTTGAAGTCGTAGCGTGGTCAGTCCGGCACTGCCCTTGCTCATCATCGCCGCGTGATCACCAACGCCGAGAAGGCCGTCCTTTTTCTTCTTTCGCTCGACGAGCAAGCGGCAGCCAACGTCGTCCGTGAGCTGGGGGAGGCGGAGCTACGGAAGCTCCGCGCCGTCGCGTCGACGATGCACGAGGTGCCCGCCGGGGCGCTGGACGAGACATTCCGCGACTTTCTGCAGCGATCCGCGAGCGCGGTCGCCGTCCCGCGTGGCGGGCTTCCCTATCTGCGCCGCTTGTCGGCGGGGGCGCTCGGCGAGCAGGCGGCGCGCGACATTTTCGAGGACGGCGTCACGAGCCCACTCTCGCGCCTTGAAGGGGCTCCCTCGGACGCCGTGGCAAACCTCCTGGAGAAGGAGCCTCCCCAGCTCGTCGCGGCCGTCCTGGCGCGCCTCGAGCCCGGGCGCGCGGCCGAGATCCTCGCGGTCATGCCGCAGGAGCGTCAATGCACCGTCATTCGCCATGTCGGCACGATGACGGAGCTGCCGGCGAAGGTCCTCGAGGACGTCGCGACGGCGCTCGCCAACGAGCTACCCACATCGGACGCCTCCACCCTCATCAGCGTCGACGGGATCTCGAAGGCCGCCCAGATGCTGAACGCCGCCGGTCGCGCCACGTCGACGCCCCTCCTGAACGCCCTGGCCGCGACCGACGCGCGGTTGGCAGCGGATGTGCAGCAAGCGATGTTCACGTTCGAGGATCTGCAGCGCCTCGATCCCAAGGCCATGCGCGACCTGCTACGCGAACTCCAGACGGAGCGTCTCACATTGGCGCTCAAGGGCGCATCGCAGCCGCTCATGGACGCGGTCTTCGCGGGGCTTTCCTCGCGCGCCGCCGACCTGCTCAAGGACGATCTCGAGCTCCTCTCCAAGGCCAAGAAGAAGGACATCGAGGCCGCCCGGAAGGAGATGGTCGAAATCGCGCTGCGGCTCGAGTCCGAAGGACGCATCGATCTCGGAAGAGAGGCCGAATGAGCATCGCGAAGCGACCTCACTCCGTATTCGAAGCGTGGGCGCCGGAGACGCCCACGGTCGCGAGCAGACCCTCGTGGCTCGCACGAAAGGGCGCCTCGACGAAGCCCCCGGCTGCGCCTCCCCTCCCC